>JAWOEG010000096.1:0-30069 GCA_046482875.1 Eubacteriales bacterium
ATTTATTATGAAGAGGCAGGAAATCCTAATGGGAAACCCATACTATTTGTACATGGAGGACCTGGAGCAGGTACTAGTCCAAACAGCAGAAGATTTTTTGACCCTGAATTTTACAGGATTATTTTGTTCCATCAACGAGGTTGTGGCAAAAGTAAGCCATTGGGAGAACTTGAAGATAATACTACTTGGGATTTAATTAAAGATATGGAAAAAATTAGAAAAATCTTAAATATTGATAATTGGATTGTATTTGGAGGCAGCTGGGGCTCAACCCTTTCACTTATTTATGCTATAAATTATCCTGAAAGAGTAAAAGCTTTAATACTAAGAGGTATATGGTTGTCTAGAAGAGAAGAAATAGATTGGATGTTTGAAGGTGGAGTATCTAGATTTTTCCCGGAAATTTGGGATGAATTTTTAAAACCGATAGATGAAGATGCAAAAAGTAAGATAGCTGCATATTATAAAATCTTTACAAAAGGTACAGAAGAAGAAACTATAGAAGCGGCAGTTAACTGGAGTTTTTATGAATCAAGTATCGTTAAATTACTTCCTTCCCAGGAGATAATAGAGGAGTCGACTAAACCAGATAAAGCTATAGCAATAGCTAAATTAGAATGTCATTATTTTTACAATAATATGTTTGGTAGAGGAGATAATTATATACTTGATAACATAGATAAAATTAAAAATATACCTACCTTTATAGTAAACGGAAGATATGACGTTATTTGTCCACCATATACTGCAAAGAAACTTCATGATAGTTTAAATAATTCAGAGTTTGTTGTAGTTGGTGATGCTGGTCATTCAACGGCTGAAGAGGGAATCATAAGTGAATTGGTAAATGCAACAGATAAATACAAGTATGTTTATAAGTGAAAATTTTTTGTAAAGTAATACTTGTTAAATTGAGATAAAATAATAGCTAGAAAAAAATACTACCAATTAAGGTAATAAAGGGTTATAATACATTAATTAGATAAAATTTAATATTAAATTCAAGGTAGGTTATAAATGAGAGGTAGTATGGTTTTTGTTATAAGAGAGCCCTTATTATTTAAAAAAATAGAGAGTAGAATGAACAAAGATAGTTGTATGATAGATAAATTAATAGCAAGAACAGTATATTACAAACATTATGGGATACAAGTTAACGAAAATGAAATTATTCACTTCTACTGTCCGAGCATATTAAAACTAAAAAAAGGAATAGTAGAAAAAATAAGTATAGAAAAATTTATTGGAATTAATGGAAAGTTGGAATATGAAAATAATGTAAGTATAAAATTAGAAAGCGAACAAATAATAGTTAGAGCTGAAAAATACTTAAATACGGATTTTGGTGGTTATAAAATAAGGAGTAACAACTGTGAACACTTTTCTAACTGGTGCTTTACTGGAGAGAAAAGAACAAAACAAAGTCCTGGAATTACAACATATAGAAGCCTTTTATATATGGTTGGAGGACTTTACTACTTTTTTATAGGATTAAATGTTTTTTCTGAATTCATAAAGAAGAATGAATTATAAAGAATTAATTCATTCTTCTTTATTTTATGCTGTCCATTCACCATGAACAACACCTACTAAAAGCCAATCTCCATTATCTTCTTCAAATACTAACACTAAACTTCGCCAATCCATTCCCATAAATTGAGGATCAAATCCAGTGAAGTGAAATTCTACATAAGATTCATTAGGATATACATCTTCTATATTATTGTTCATATTTCCAGTTCCTACTATTTGGTTTATACCAATTAGTTCTGGATTTAAATAGTCTTCATCATAAACAAATCGGCTATGATAAGAGGCATATTCTCCACCTATACTATCTCCGGTTCCATCATATTCTCCCCAAACATAAACTGTAGTATTAGTAAACATGTTAGCTCCTATAGTATTTCCTGGATAGAAAACTATATCTGTATTTACATTAACATTGAAGTAAGGTGAAAACCTAACTCCTTTTGTAGGGTGAGCATGATTTGCTAAAGCGGCTCCATCTTCATTAGCTAAATGACCCAGTACTGTAAAGGCTTCACTTACTAGATTAGCTGATTGACTTGGAGGGTTTGATAAAATCTCTATCTCGGCGTCAAGCTCATTGATAGTATTCTCGGCTTCTTCAATTAAATTGTTTTTTTCTTCTAGTGAACTTTCTAAGATACCAACATTATCTTCTAAATTCTCTATTTCAACTTCCATGGATGAAATTTCATTTTCTGCACTTTCTATTTCTGATTCCAAATTAGAAACTGCTGTGTTATCTGTACTACAGCTGGATAGAATTAGTGTAGAAATTAATAACAAACTTAAAAACAAATATTTATTAAGTTTCATTTTTATTCCTCCTTTTGAATACAAAAATTATAATTGATAAGAATTATCAATTGCTTATTAATTATATACCCTCCTTAAAAGTCGTTATACAAAAATATTATAAAAAAAGGAAAATTATAAATTTAGGATAAAATTATAGCCCCTTTTAAAAGGGGCTAATTTTTATGACTCAGATTTTTTCTTAAAGGCTATATTCATAATACTTCCAATTATTATTAATCCAGCTAATGTCAAAACAAACCTTAGGGCTGTGAAAGCTAAGCCTAAAAATTTGATTTCTACCATTAATTGTGGGATTTTTAATGCTGCCCAAGCTCCTAAAAATATAACGATATTAAAAATACTAGCTTCTTTTTTTATAAGAGAGGCTGCCATAGGGAAAGCTGCATACAAGGGACCTGTCGGTAGCGTTCCTAATATAAAAGCTATAAGCCCACCCTTTAATCCTGATTTACTTCCAAGCCAATTTTTTATTTTATCTTTATCTATCCAAACTTCCATAAATCCCATTAGTAAAAAAACAGCAGGCATTATTATAGCCATTTCTTTTGAGTAATCAATCATTACGGAAATTGATCGGTTTCCAGTTTCAGGTATAAATATTTTTAACCCTAAAATTATAATACAAAGCATGATAGGTATTTTAAATTTTTTCAAAATTTCTTTCATCCTAAAATACCTCCCATTATTACAGCTATTACCAAAGCAAAAATAAAACTCAATCCGTTTCTTAAAAAAGTAAACTTCTTACCTAAGGATTCTATCTCCAAAGGTGCTGTTATTACACCTACCATTACTAAAGTAGTTACGAAGGCAGAAATAGTCATTGTAGTGGCACCAGCTCTTAACAGTGAACCAGCTAATGGAAAAGCTATAAGAGAAGGTATTAGAGTTAATGCGCCTAGAAAAGCACCAAGTAGTGTTGCCCAAATTCCTGCTTCAGCTCCTATTAAACTTGAAATAGTTTTAGGAGTTAATATTCCTAAAATAAGACCAACAATTCCTAAAATAGCAAGTAAACTGGGAGCCATTTTTATTAGAGCTTCCTTAGCTACTGTAAAGGCTTTTTTTGTTTTCTTTTTATCTTTATAAAATGATACTACTAATGTTACAGCTAATAAACTATAGATTGTAATTATTGCCAATTTATTTTGCCTCCTCTTTGTATATTTTATCTTCGTAAGTATTAATTAATTTTTCCATCAAATATTTTCTGGATTTTATGAAATTAATATATTCAGTAAGATTTTCTTTACCTTTCTTTGTAATAGTATATACTCTCTTTTTAGGGCCACTGTCCCCTCTTTTCCAAGATGAAACTACTAATTCTTCCTTTTCCATTTTGCGAAGGTTTCTATAAAGAGTACTGACACTTAATTCTTTTTTTTTAAAGCCGTACTTTTCTAATTCCTCTATTAATGAGTAACCGTGTCCCTTCTTATCATATAAAAGTGTGAGTAGGCATATCTTTAAAAATTTCTCTGCTTTTTGTGGTTTATTGCAACATTTTTGATTTTGGTCAATCATAATTCCTCCTATATTTACAATAACTATATTCCTATTGCACATAGTATAGATTAATTATAAACAGATGTCAAATATTTCTTACTTGTAGGTTTTGATTTAGGAGTATATAATTTAATATTATTAAATCAAGTGATGAGGGGTGATAAGAATTGAATTTAAAAGAATTTTTAATAAAAAAAGATATTGAAATATCCCTGCAGAGATATTTAATAGATGCTTTAACTTATATGGCTTTAGGATTATTCGGCACTTTAATTATAGGTAGTATACTGAATGTCATTGGAGGGAAACTAGGTATTACTTTTCTTACAGATACGGTATGGCCGTTGGCTCAAAGTATGATGGGACCTGGAATAGCAGTTGCTATAGCTTACGGACTTAAGGCGCCACCTTTAGTTATATTTTCTTCAGTTGTTACTGGAGCTGCAGGGGCGGCTTTGGGGGGACCGGTAGGAGCTTTTATAGCAGGGGTATTTGGAGCAGAATTTGGAAAGCTTGTATCTAAAGAGACCAAGCTGGACATAGTAATAACACCTGCAACGACTATTTTAGTGGGAGTGTTCATGGGTTCTATTACAGGACCGGGAATAAACTCACTTATGAAAGGTTTTGGTAGTATCATAAATGCAGCAACAGTTTTAAAACCAATTCCAATGGGAATAGCTATATCAACATTGATGGGAATGGCCTTAACTCTACCGATAAGTAGTGCAGCTATTGGAATTATGCTTGGTTTAAATGGGTTAGCTTCAGGTGCTGCCGCAGCTGGTTGTTCTGCACAGATGGTAGTATTTGCAGTTGTAAGTTTTGAGGCAAACGGAATAGGCGGATTATTATCACAAGGCTTAGGAACATCAATGCTTCAAATTCCGAATATAGTAAAGAACTGGAAAATATGGATTCCTGCTATAGTAACATCAACTATTACAGGACCAATATCTACAGCTATATTAAAATTAGAAAATACTCCTATAGGATCGGGAATGGGTACTTCAGGTTTAGTAGGACAGTTTGGAGCAATTGAAGCTATGGAGGCAGCAGGAAAAGGTGGATTAAACATGTATTTATACATTGTAATACTACACTTTTTACTTCCAGCGATAATTGGGTTGATTATTTATTATTTAATGAAAAGAATGAAATTAATTAAATCCGAAGATTTTAAGTTAGATATTTGAATATAAAAAATAGGATAGAGTTGTAACTCTATCCTATTAAATATAACTACTGAATTTTTATGTTATTTTACCCAGCCTCTTGCTCTCATAGCATCTGCTACACGTTTGATAGACATCATAAATGCTGCAACTCTCATTGATACATCATATTTTTCCATTATAATGTAGATATCATCGAAAGCTTTTACCATTTTTACTTCTTGCTTTTCTTGTACTTCGTCGAAAGACCAGTAGTAGTTCTGTAAATTTTGTACCCACTCGAAGTAAGATACCATAACTCCACCACCATTAGCTAAAATATCAGGAACTACTAAGATTCCCTTATCATTTAAAATTTTATCAGCTTCTGGAGTTGTTGGGCCATTAGCTCCTTCTACCACCATTTTTGCTTTAATATTATCTGCATTTTCAGAAGTTATTGAATTTTCCAAAGCGCAAGGGGCTAATGCATCAACCTTAATATTGAAGATATCATCTCTTCCCATTTCTTCTGGTCCTGAGAAACCTTTTATCATATTTTTGTTTTCAGGTTGTAAAACATATTCGAAGATCTTGTCTATGTCTAATCCATCTTCGTCGTATAGACAACAGGATACATCTGATACTGCAATTATTTTTGCACCCATATCCATTAGATACTTTGCTGCATATCTTCCAACATTTCCAAAACCTTGAACAGAAACCTTTGCTCCATTTATATCTATTTCTTTAGCCTTAAAAGCTTCTCTCATCATTAAAGCAACTCCGTAACCAGTAGCTTCGAATCTTCCTAAAGATCCACCAAACTCTAAAGGTTTACCTGTGATTATTCCTAAAGTATTTTTTCCTTGAAGTTTAGAATACTCGTCAACCATCCAAGCCATAATTTGAGGATTAGTGTTTACATCTGGCGCTGGAATGTCTTTCATATCTCCTATAACTGGTGAAAGAGCAGTGATTACTCCACGTGATAATCTCTCGATTTCTCCTTGTGACATTGTAGTAGGATCAACGATAACTCCACCTTTTCCTCCGCCGTAAGGAATTCCAGCTACTCCGCATTTAAAAGTCATCCACGCAGAAAGAGCTTTAACCTCATCCATAGATACGTTTTGATGGAATCTAAGACCACCTTTTCCTGGTCCAACTGCATCGTTGTGTAATGAACGATATGCTTGGAATACTTTGGTTTCACCGTTATCCATTTTCACAGGTACTGCTACCTCTATACAACTCTTTGGTTGTTTTAATATGTCATATACCTCTTGTGTTTCGCCTAATGCATCGCAAGCATCTTTAATTTGCTGCTGTACGATTTCAAAAACATTTAAAGTCTTTTCAGCCATTTGTTACCTCCATTTAATTTTTTATATTAAGTTTTCAATTATTATCAACATAAATGATGATAACACTAAAAAACATAAATGAAAACGTTATTAAAAGTTATTTTGCTACATTTTCGTAATAATTAGCGAATTTTTTAAAAAAATCCGGCTAAAATTTAAAAAAAAATAGTATAATGAATATAAATGCCGGAATATTCTTTTTAAAATATTAATTATTAACTAAATATTACTTTTTGATATATATGCACATAAAAACATTGTAGTACTAATTCCTAAACCTATGTATAGAGGGTTAATTATATTAATATTAAATATACTAAGAATAATTACTATAAAAGGGGAAATAATCATAGAAAAATAACCTATTTTTGAAGGAGTTCTTTCTTTTAAAATTAAAGCAAAAATTAAAGGTAAAAAAATTACAGTACCTCTTAATGTCATTGATAAAAAAGCCCATTTCAAAATTAAAGAGTCTAAATTCAAAAAAACCATTATTGTAACAAAAATGAGTATTAATAAAACGGAAGATCTATTTATTAATAACTCTTTTTTATCATTAAGTTTAGATTTAGTAAAGTAAGGATATATATCTCTGCTTATCATGGTGCTTATACCGAGAGTTAATCCTGCCCCTGTGGCTACTACTGATATTATTAGTGTAGCAATTACAACCCCACCTATCAGAGGATTTAAATACTCAATTACAAAAAGGGGAAGAGCTTGCTTTGATATAATATCAGGATGATTTGCTTTCATAAACATCCCTATTAATGTAGATAGTATTCCTATTGGAGGTATTAATAATGCGGATATAAAGGCACCTTTTCTAGATTCATAAGCATTTTTACCAGAGAAGATAGCCTGTAAGTAGGTTTGAGTTGAAGATACTCCTACAACTAAGGAAAAACCCATAGCTAGCCCATTAAATAAACCATTACTAAATAAATTAAACCAGGGATCCTTTGGAAATGAACCGATAAATCCACTGAAACCACCAAATTTATTTAGAACAAAAATACCTGCATAAGTTAAAGTAATATATAAAAGTAAAGTTTTTATGCTTCCAACTAAACTTGAACCAAAGAAACCTCCGAAAAATATATATGAAATTATTAAAATTATTGTTATAAGCACTGCAGTATTTTCATTTATTGAGAATAGTGCAGTAATTAGTGCTACAGAAGCTAAAACTTGGCCGGTAATATGAATAAAAATTGCTATAGATGATATTAAGCTTGAAGTCACTCTTGATTTATAACCGTAGTAATTCGTCATAAATTCAGGAATAGTTTGTATCTCAGCGTTCCTTAAAGGTTTTGATAAAAAAGTTCCTAAAAAAAAGCATCCTAGACTCGCTCCAAGGGTGAACCATAGACCATTAATACCACTAACAAAAGCCGCTTGAGCCGTACCTACAGTAGAAGCTCCTCCAACCAAAGTTCCAACGATACTTGCAGCAACTTGAGTTGATGAAAATTTTCTGCCTCCAAGATTAAAGTCTTTTGAATTCAAAACTTTTTTACTTGAGGAGATACCTAGATATGAAACTATTGATAAAGTTATTAAAGTAGTAATAAGATAAGGAAGATTCGTCATATTTGCCTCCGTATTAAGAATTTTAAATTCATTAAATTATAGCATGAAACTAAATTAATATAAATAACCCTCTATTGAATTAAAACTATAATTATTATAAAATTATAAAAACAAATATTAAAAAGAGGGATAGTATGAGAGTTTTTTATGCAGTAACTTTTCAAGAGAAAACAAAAGAAAAGTTAAAAGAAGTTAAAAATATTATTGAGAGGAATGCAGAAAAAGGTAGATTTACTGATTATAAAAATTACCATATAACTTTAGAATTTATCGGAGAAGTTGATTGTGATGAATTAGTAAAATTAAAGGACATAATTAAGGAATTAAAAACTTTTCCTGAAGTATTAAATTTTGATAAGATAGGTAACTTTGACAGACGAGGTGGCGATATAGTATGGATAGGTATTGAAGATAATCCTATTTTGAATAAATTAAATGAAGAATTGAAAAGCTTGCTGGAGAGTAAGGGATTTGAGACAGATAAAAGAAAATTTACACCTCATCTTACAATTGGTAGAAAAGTAGAAATGAAAACATCGTATGAATCTATTCACATACATGCCATTAGTGGAAAAGTTGAATCTATTGCTTTAATGGAAAGTAATAGAATAAAAGGCAATATTACATATGAACCCTTATTTGAAATACAGGTTTAGGTTGTGTTAATAATATGAAAAAAGTCAGTAGAGAAGAAATGATTAATGGAGATATAGGAAATATAATATTAAAACTTGCTATACCGATGATTTTTGGAATCTTGAGCTTAGTTACCTTTAATCTTGCAGATACTTTTTTTATAGGCAGATTGGGAAAAGAACAACTAGCTGCAATTTCCTTCACTTTTCCAATAGTACTTATAATTAATAGTATATCTTTAGGGCTTGGAATGGGAACTTCATCAGTAGTATCAAGGGCTGCTGGAGAGAATAACTTTGAAAGAGTACGTCATGTAGGTACAGACAGTATTGTTCTTGGGTTTTTATTTGCCCTTTTAACAGCTTTTTTAGGTATAATATATATTGAAGAAATTTTCTCGCTACTCGGTGCAGAAAAAATAATGTTAAGTTATATTAGTGAATATATGTCTATTTGGTTTCTAGGAGTTCCTTTTGTAGTAATTCCTATGGTAGGTAATAATATAATTAGAGCTTTAGGAGATACAAAGGTTCCATCACTTATAATGATGACTTCAGCTGGTATGAATATAATACTGGATCCATTATTAATTTTCGGCATTGGACCCTTTCCCTTTATGGGAATAAGAGGAGCTGCTATAGCTACAGTGTTGGCAAGAATGACATCTTTTTCTGTGGCTTTATATGTATTAATAAAAAGAGATAAAATAATAACATTTAAAAACACATCTGTAACAAGAACTTTAAATAGTTGGAAACAGGTACTTTACGTAGGCATTCCAAATTCAATGATTAAGATGACTCAACCACTTAGTGCAGGAATAATAACGAGGTTTTTATCTACTTTCAGTATTGCAGCTGTAGCAGGATATGGAGTGGGTACTAGACTTGAATTTTTTGCCCTATCTTTTGTAAATGCCTTATCATCGGTAATGATTCCCTTTACCGGACAAAATTATGGAGCTAAAAAGTATGATAGAATTATAAAAGGAATTAAATTTGCAGCAAAAGCTATGATTATTTACAGTATCGGTGCTTATATAGTCTTGTTTTTATTATCTGATGTCATTGCTAGGATATTTAATGACAGTCAAGATGTGCAAAACTACATAAAATTATATTTATATATAGTTCCTTTAGGATATGGATTTCAAGGGATATTTATGGTTATAACATCAGTACTAAATGCTATTAATAAACCTATTCATGCTGCTGCTTTTACATTTTCCCAAGTTTTCCTTATATACATTCCCATAGCCTTAATCCTTTCAGGTTTTTTTGAAGTAAAGGGTATATTCGGAGCAGTAGTAATATCCTATATTATAACTAGCTCATTGCTTTTAAAATATTTTGAAAAAATACTAAAGAGTAGTACAGATGAAGAAAAATTGAGATGAAGAAATAAATGCAAAATATTTTGCATTTTTCTTTTTTATGTACTATTATTAAGGTAAGAATACTACAAAGATTTTAAGAGGTGTATTATGGATAAAGAAAGGATTTTAGAATTATTATTAAAATCTATAGAAGAAGGCATACAAGTTGTAAATACTAAGGGTAAGACAGTTATTTATAACGAACAAATGGCATTTATAGAAAACATGAATCGAGAAGACGTACTCAACCAACAATTAACAAAGATTATGCCTGACATCAAAAGAAACAGCACACATATGGAAGTGCAAAAAAGTCGAAAACCTATAGTTAATAATAAACAGATTTACTTTAATAAAAACGGAAAAAAAATATCGACCCTTAATTCTACATATCCAATAATAGATAAAGAGAAAATAATTGGAAGTTTTGAAATATCAAAAAATGTTACAAAGTTAGAAAGTTTGTCAGATCGTATAGTAGCATTACACGACAAGAAAGAAACAGATAAAGAAGGATATAATTTTAATGATATTATAGGAGTATCAGAAAAAATAAAAAGATTAATAGAACAAAGCAAAAATATTGCTAAAATAAATTCTAATGTATTAATAATAGGAGAATCAGGAACGGGAAAGGAACTTTTTTCTCAAAGCATACACAATTTGAGCCGTAGAAGGAACAGGTCTTATGTGGCGGAAAACTGTGCAGCCATTCCTAGTAATCTTTTAGAGAGTATTTTATTTGGAACAAAGAAGGGAGGTTTTACTGGTGCCGAAAACAAAGAAGGATTATTTAAAAAAGCTCACGGTGGAACTTTAGTTCTTGATGAGATTAATTCAATGCCCCTTGAGATACAATCAAAATTACTAAGAGTTTTAGAAACTGGAAAATTCAGACCTATTGGAGGAGATAGAGAAGAAAAAGTAGATGTGAGAATTATAGCAATAGCAAATAAAGATCCTTTAGGATTAGTAAAAGAAAATAAATTCAGGGAGGATTTATTCTATAGGCTAAGTGTTATAAACCTTTCTATACCCCCACTCAGAGATAGAAAAGAAGATATTAAACCATTAATAGATTATTTTGTAAAATACTATGAAAGAATCTTTAATGTTAAAATAAAGGGTATTTCAAAAGAAGCAATGGAGTTTATAATAAAATATCACTGGCCGGGAAATGTTAGAGAACTTAAACATGTAATAGAAGGAGCAATTAGTTTATTGGACAATAACGATGAGATAAAGGTAGATAATTTTCCTTATTATATAAATGTCAGGAATCCAGATAAGGATAGTAAACATAACAAAAATAAAGAAGAAGTAATTTATGGAGAAAAAAAACTAGAAACCCACTTAGAAGAAATTGAAAAAGAAATTATCATAGAAACCCTTAAAGAAAATAATATGAATATTACAAAATCAGCAAAATCTTTAGGGATAAAAAGGCAGGGATTGCAGTATAAAATTAGGAAATATGATATAGAGCAAAATAACTTGCCATATTAGGGCAAAATATTTTGCTCTAATATTTTTTTGATGCATACATATTAGCAAAAAAGACCAATAATTATAAAAAAATACAATAAATAACATAAATATGCACAATAGAAGTTGGCATAATATTTGCAATATATAATAGTAAATAAATTATAGGAGGATTATAATGAGAGAAAAAGTTAAAGTAACTATATGGGGATTCGGAGCTATGGGTAGTGGAATGGCAAAGATGCTTACTAATAAAAAAGGTGTAGAAATAGTTGGAGTATGCGACTTACATGAAGATAGAGTAGGAAAAAGTATGTACGATATTTTAGGGGTAGATAGAGGGGAAAGACCTGAAGTTATTATAAACCCGGAAATAGAAAAAGTTGCATATAAAGGAAGTTGTGATGTATGTTTAATTGCAACGGATTCTTTTACAAAAAAAGCATTTCCTAAAATTAAATACGTAATGGAGCAGGGCATTAATGTTATATCAACAGCAGAAGAAATGGCATATCCAAAAGCTCAAGAACCAGAATTAACTAAAGAATTAGATATAATAGCAAAGGAAAATAATGTATCGGTTCTAGGAACTGGAATCAATCCAGGACTTATGATGGACTTGCTAGCAGTGGCACTAACAGGCTGTATGACAGATGTAGAATCTATACAATGTAAGAGAGTGAACAGTCTATCACCATTTGGTCCAGCGGTTATGGAAGAACAAGGTGTAGGCATGAAAAAAGAAGAGTTTAATAAAAAAGTTAAAGAAGGAACTATGGCAGGACATGTTGGATTTGCAGAATCAGTAGGAATGATAGCTGAAGCACTAGGAATTAATGTAGAAAAATTTGAACAACAAATGAAACCGATAGTAACAAATATCGATAGAAAGTCACCATATGGATTTGCAAAAGCTGGTGATGTTGCAGGAGTAAATATGACAGGACAGGGATATGTGGACGGAGAAGTAAAAATAGATATGATACATCCTCAGCAAATAGAGCCTGAAATGGAAGGAACTGAAACAGGAGATTACATAAAGATTAAAGGAACTCCAGAAGTTAATATGGCCATTAATCCAGAAGTAGATGGCGGATTAGGAACTATAGCTATGTGTGTAAATATGATACCACTTGTAATAAATGCTGATTCCGGTTTAAAGACTATGATTGACTTGCCAGTACCAAGAGCAATAATGGGAGATTTCAGAGACCACTTAAAATAATTAAGGAGGATTAAAATGACAATTGGAAAAAAAGGTGATTGGGTTAGAATTTATAGAGTAATATTAACACCTGAAGAAAGAGCACCTCAAGTACCTGAAGATACAAAAAAAGTTTCTCTTGAAATGTGGGATAAAGGATTTTTACTTGAAGATGAGGCTGACATAGGTGATGAAGTAGAAGTTGAAACATATATAGGAAGAAAAGTTAAAGGAAAACTCGTAGAAATAAATCCTTACTATACTCACGACTATGGAAAGTGTATTACTGAATTGCTTTACATAGGAAGACAGACGAGAGATATTTTAAAGGAGGAAACTCTAGATGACTAATAGAAATTCTTATGAAGAAGTTACGAAAAGAAAAAGCGAAATTATGAAAAAATCTGTAGGTTTGGATTATAGTGAATTCGAAAGCAGAGGTATTGGTTTTGATTATGAAAAAATGATGAAAGAAACCGGTTATTCATTAAATGAAGTTAAAGAAATACAGTCAGATACAGGAATAGGAAACACTCCGCTAATTGAACTTAAAAATATTACAAAATTAGCAAGAAAATTAGCTCCACAAGGAAAAGGAGCAAGAATATTTGTGAAAGATGAGGCCTCAAATCCATCTGGAAGCTATAAAGCTAGAAGAGCAGCTGTAAGTGTATATAATGCAAAAAAACTAGGATACAAGGGAGTTATAGCAGCTACAAGTGGAAATTATGGAGCGGCAGTAGCAAGTCAAGCGGCTATGCTTGGATTAGATTGTATAATAGTGCAAGAATGCTATGACTCAGAAGGTAAAGGACAGCCGGAAATAATAGAAAAAGCTAGAAAATGCGAAGCTTATGGTGCTGAAGTACTTCAATTATCAGTTGGTCCGGAATTATTTTACCAGTTTTTACTTCTTTTAGAAGAAACAGGCTATTTTAACGCATCCTTGTATACACCATTTGGAATAGCAGGTATAGAGACCCTAGGATATGAAATAGCAGAGCAAATGTTAGCACGAGAAAATAAACTCCCAGATGTTGTAATTGCAACAAATGCAGGAGGAGGAAATTTGACAGGTACTGCTAGAGGTCTTTTAAAAGCTGGAGCAGATGATGTTAAAATATATGGTGCAAGTGTTAACTTAAAAGGACTTCATATGGCTAGTGACAAACAATTTAATAAAAAATCCTTTACAACAGGACATACTGGATTTGGAATTCCATTTGCAACATGGCCTGATAGATCTGATGTTCCAAGGTCTGCAGCAAGAGCGTTAAGGTACATGGATAGGTATGTAACATTAAATCAGGGCGAAGTATTCTATACTACAGAAGTTCTTGCACAGCTTGAAGGTATGGAAAGAGGTCCTGCAGGAAATGTATCATTAGCAGCGGCTATATCAGTTGCTCAAGAACTGGATAAAGATAAAATCATTGTAGTTCAGGAAACTGAATACACAGGAGCAGGTAAACATATTCAACCTCAACTTACATTTGCTAAAGAAAACGGTATAGATGTAAAGATAGGAAATCCTGAAGAAGAAGTACCTGGTGAAAGTATAATATTACCTGAACACCCTGAAATGATAAAAGCAAGAGATTTAGACTTAGATAAATTGAGAAAATCATATGTTAAAAACTGTATCAAAAATACTGGAATTGAAAATCCATCCAAAGAAGATATTGAGTTTTTGGCAGTAGATACAAAAACTAATACTGATTTTATAGAAAAAGTGTTAAAAGAAATATAAAAGGAGGATTAAATTGAAAAGACAAGATGATTTTAATGAAAGAAGAAAGCACTTAGCAAATTTAAGTGAAAAAGAACTTGAAGCTAAGTTCTGGGAATTGGCTGAAAAAGTAATTGATCCATTAGTAGACTTATCAGAAAAAAACACATCCCCTTCTATAGAAAGATCTGTACTAATGAGAATGGGATTTTCAAGTATAGAATCAACAGCTATAGTTGAAGGGGTACAAGATAGGGGTTTAATAAGCAAAGGTGCTGGACATGTAGTATATAAGGCAGCTAAATTAAATAACCTTGAAATAAGAGAAGCTGGAGAAAAGTTAATTGACGGTGAATTATGGGAAACTGTAGTTGAAGCTTTTCAAGGAGGTACTAAGTAATGGAACTTAAACCAAATGAAAAACTAAATGTAGAAAATATACTAAAAGATATAGATAAATATGTACCTAAAAGAAGAGGATGGCACTGGAGAGAAGGAGTAGGAGAATCAAGAGAAACTGGAAAATTTGAATATAAGGATTCTTCAGAAAATTTAAAAAACAGCGTACCACTTCCATCAGCTCATTATTTTAATGATATCGATCCACAACCTAAAAATGTAATTACAACAGAAATAGCATCAGGAAGGTTTGAAGATGATATCAGAAGAATGAGAATGGCTGCCTGGCATGGAGCTGACCACCTTATGGTTATAAGAACTGCTGGTCAAAGTCACTTTGATGGACTTATTGAAGGAACACCTCAAGGAATAGGTGGAATACCTATTACAAGAAAACAAGTCAGAGCTCAGAGGAGAGCCCTAGATATAATAGAAGAAGAAGTAGGAAGAAAAATAAACTACCATTCATACGTAAGTGGTGTAGCTGGTCCAGAAATAGCAGTAATGTTTGCTGAAGAAGGAGTTAATGGAGCTCATCAAGATCCTCAGTACAATGTACTTTATAGAAACATAAATATGGTAAGGTCTTTTGTTGATGCTGCAAACGCTAAAAAGATATTGGGTTGGGCTGGAATAGCTCAAATAGACGGAGCTCATAATGCAAATGCTACAGCAAGAGAAGCCTGGAAGGTTATGCCGGAGTTAATGGTGCAACATGCTATAAATTCTATGTTTTCCGTAAAAGCAGGAATTAAGAAAGAGGATATATGTTTGTCAACAGTTCCTCCTACAGCTCCACCAGCTCCATCAATGGCATTGGATCTGCCATATGCTATTGCTTTAAGAGAAATATTTAAAGATTATAAAATGAGAGCTCAGCAAAATACAAAATATATGAGTTCATCAACTAGAGAAGCCACAGTTACTCATACGTTGAATTTGCTCATATCTCAACTTACAAGAGCAGAAATACAGTCAACCATTACACCAGATGAAGGTAGAAATGTACCTTGGCACATATACAACATAGAAGGTACAGATACAGCTAAGCAAGCGCTGGTAGGTATGGATGCCCTTATGGATATGTTGGAAATTAAAAGAGATAAAGATCCCCTAAAATCTAAAATCAGAGAACTTAAAGAAAGAGCTGTACTATTTATGGAAGAAATCCTTGAAACTGGGGGATACTTTAAAGCAGTAGAAGAAGGATTCTTTGTGGATTCCGGACAGTATCCTGAAAGAAATGGTGACGGAATACCTAGAAAAATAGAAGGTGGAGTAGGTGCCGGAACAGTTTACGAAAGAGACGAAGACTATATGGCTCCAGTAACAGCATTTTTTGGATACAATAATGTAGCACAGTATGATAAAGATGCAGTTGAAAATCCATCAAAATTAATTGATGGTTCTACATTAGAAAAGCCTGAAAAAGTAGTATTTATAGATGAATTAGATCCAGAAGACAATGTTAATAAGAGACTTGAAGAGAGTAAGAAGTACAGGGGTACTTCAAAATATATCAAGCCTGAAATGGAATGGGCTGGTGATGGAATAGTTCAAACAACTATGTTTCTTCCTGTTGATGAAAGAACTGCAGAATTTGCAGCTATTGAAGTAGGGAAGAAAATGGGGTTGAAAGATGTTGAAGTAATTCATAAAGAAGTGATGCATCCATCCGAAGGAACCAGAGTTGAAATTAAAGGCAAGGTGGATTTCGATGTAGATAGAGAAAATTTAGTTATCCCTCCAAAACCTGAAGTAATGAGTGATGATCAAATAAGAGAAGAAATCGAAAAAAATCCTATGAAAATTGTAGCGGGAACAGTAGGAGAAGATGAACACTCAGTTGGATTAAGAGAAATTATCGACATAAAACATGGAGGCATTGAAAAATACGGAATAGACTGTGAGTATTTAGGAACAAGTGTACCTATTGAAAAGCTAGTAGATGCTGCAATAGAATTAAATGCAGATGCCATTTTAGCTTCAACAATAATAAGTCACGATGATATTCACTATAAAAACATGAAAAAACTTCATGAGCTTTGTATAGAAAAAGGTATTAGAGATAAAGTTATGATCTTAACTGGAGGTACTCAGGTATCAAATGAATTATCAGAAAAAATGGGAGTAGATGCCGGTTTTGGAAGAGGAACGAAAGGAGTTCATGTAGCAACATTTCTTGTTAAGAAAAGAAAGGAAATGAGAGATGAAAATTGATATCCTAGTAGCAGAAATTGGTAGCACAACAACTGTTATTAATGGGTTTGTAGGAATTGGAAGCTCCTGTCCTGAATTTATAGGTCAGGGGCAGGCCCCTACCTCAGTTAGAGAAGGAGACGTAAATATAGGTCTAAAAAATGCTATCAAAGACATGAGTAAAAATCTAAACGTAGATGACATAACCTATGACAATCTATTTGCAACAAGTTCAGCAGCAGGAGGCTTGAAAATGACAGTGCATGGACTAGTTTATGATATGACAGCACGAGCTGCTAAAGAAGCTGCACTAGGTGCTGGAGCAAATATTCATATGGTCACTGCTGGCAAACTTAGAAGAACTGATTTAAAGAAAATCAAAAATATAAATCCTAATATTATTTTAATAGCAGGCGGTGTAGATTACGGAGAAAGAGACACTGCAATTAATAATGCAGAATTAATAGCAGATTTAGGAATAGATGCACCAATTATTTATGCAGGAAATATAGAAAACCAAGAAGAAATAAAACTAATATTTGAAGAAACAAACAATAAACTATATATAGTTGAAAATGTATATCCGAAGATAGACAAGTTAAATATAGAACCAACAAGAAGAGTAATACAGGATGTATTTGAAAAACATATAACTTACGCTCCAGGAATGAAAAAAGTTCATAATATGGTTAATGGTTCGATAGTTCCAACTCCAGGAGCAGTAATGATGGCATCCAAACTTCTTTATGAAAACATTGGAGATTTAGTAACTTTTGATGTCGGTGGTGCAACTACTGATGTTCATTCTGTAACAGAAGGTTCAGAAGAAGTTAATCGTATATTAATAAGTCCTGAACCAAAGGCGAAACGAACAGTAGAAGGTGACTTAGGAGTATATGTAAATATGAGGAATATAGTTAAGCTCATAGGTAAAGAAGATTTAAAGAAATCTTTAAAAATGGAAGAAGAGAATTTAGATAAATTTTTGGACAATCATAAACCTATACCTAAAACAAAAGAAGAAAAAGATTTCGTTGAATTATTAGCAGAAGAAGCAGCAAGAATTTCTTTAAATAGACATTCCGGGGTTTTTAGGGATTTGTACTCTAGTTCTGGCAAAAAAAAGGTAGCAGAAGGAAAAGACCTTACCAATGTTAAATATATTATTGGTACAGGAGGAGCTTTAACAAGACTTCCAAATAGAATAAATATAATAAAAAATATTCTGCAAAGTGGAAAAGGAAATGAAATGTTTCCAAACAAAGATACAAAGATATTGATAGATAATGATTATATAATGGCGTCACTTGGAGTTTTATCTAAAGAGTATCCTGAGGATGCCTTAAGACTATTGGCAAAATCCTTAAAATTAGAAGATAATAATATAAAAATCGAGAAAGAGGTATGCTGATATGTATCCAAGAGTAAATATAGATTTAAATAAATTAAAGAAAAACGTTAATACTATAAAGAAAGTATGCAGTGAAAATGATTTGAGAATGGGTGTTGTGACGAAAGTATTTTGTGCAGACAAAACTATAACAGAAGCTATACTTGAGGAAGATATTGATTTTTTGGCTGATTCAAGAATTGAAAATTTAAAGACTTTAAAAGATGTAAGCCTTGAGAAATGGCTAATAAGAATACCTATGAAAAGTGAAATAAAAGATTTAGTTAAATACAGCAATTTATCTCTTAATTCAGAATTAGAAATCATAGAACTTATACAAAAAGAAAGTGAAAAACAAAATAGAATACACAAGATCATTTTGATGATAGATTTAGGAGATTTAAGAGAAGGTATATTTAAAGAAAATGAACTTCTGGATACTGCTGAAAAAGTTGTAAAATCAACAAATTTGAAGTTGGAAGGAATTGGAGTAAACTTAACCTGCTATGGTGGAGTAATACCTGACGAAAAAACATTAGGCAAGCTTTTACATTATAAATATAAAATAGAAAACAAGCTTAACATGAAACTAAAAATAATATCTGGAGGGAATTCATCTTCACTTCATCTTTTGTTCAAAGATAATATGCCGGAGGGAATTAATAACTTAAGGATAGGAGAAGCAGTAGTTCTCGGTAGAGAAACTGCTTATGGAGAAAAAATAGATGAAACCTTTGATGATGTATTTTTATTGGAAGCAGAAATTGTAGAAAAAAAATTAAAGCCCTCGGTACCTATTGGAGAAATAGGAATGGATGCTTTTGGGAATAAACCAAAATTCAAAGATAAAGGTGATATGATAAGGGGAATATGTGCTGTAGGAAGACAAGATATAGAAAAAGATGGATTGATCCCAGTAGATCCCAATATAGAAATTATAGGTGCAAGTTCGGATCATTTAATACTTGATTTAACAAAAGTTGAAAGCAATTACAAACTAGGAGACACAGTTAAATTTAAATTAAAATATTCATCACTACTTAAAATATTTACTTCTAAATATGTTAAGAAAAACTACCTAAACAAATAATTCAAGGCAGTCGCCTTGAATTATTTGTTATAAAAGAATAAATTTTGGGTAGAAGTAAAATAACAGCAAAATTATAAAGAGGAGTAGTGATAAGATGAAAATAATTGTAATTGGTGGAGTTGCAGCAGGAATGTCGGCGGCTTCAAAATTAAAAAGAGAAGATAAGAGTGCAGATATAATAGTATATGAAAAAGGAGTACATTTGTCCTATGGAGCATGTGGATTACCATATTACGTAGGAGATTTAAACGACGATTATAAAAAACTGATACAAAGAACTAAAGAAGATTTTGAAAAAAAAGGAATAAAAGTTAATCTAAAACATGAAGTAGTAGGAGTAGATCCTAAAAATAATACTGTACAAGTTAAAAACTTTGAAAGTGGAGAAGAATTTGAAGATAAATTTGATAAGTTGATGATTGCTACAGGAGCAAGCCCTATAGTACCACCTTTTCCTGGTAAAGAGCTTGATAATATATTCACTCTAAACACTATTGAAGATGGTATAAGTTTAAAAGAAGAAGTAATGAAAAATACCACAAAAGAAATAGTAATTGTAGGAGGAGGATATATTGGAATAGAATTAGCTGAAGTACTTTCAAATTTAGGGAAAAATATAACGGTAGTAGAAATGGCCCCTAAAATATTGATGCCTTTTGATAAAGAAATTTCAGACTTTGCCCATAAAGAGTTGGAAAAAAATGGTGTAAAGTTAAAAGTTAATGAAAAAGTTGAAGGCTTTGAAGGAGAAGATAATGTAAAAAGTGTAAAGACAGATAAGGGAATATATGATGCGGATCTTGTGATTTTATCTGTAGGTATTAGACCTAATACTAAATTTTTAGAAGATTCAGGGATTAAGTTAGCTAAAAACGGAGCCGTGGTTATAGATAGAAAGATGAGAACAAATTTTGATAATATTTATGCTGCAGGAGATTGTGCCGAAGTTTACAATATGGTTAAGAAAGAGAATTCATATATAGCTTTAGGAACAAATGCAAATAAATGCGGCAAAATAGCCGGTGAAAATTTAGCCGGACAAAATATTGAATATAAAGGAACTCTTGGTTCATCTGCCATAAAAGTTCATTCAATTCAACTTGGAAGAACGGGATTATCCCAAAAAGAAGCAGAAGAATTAGAATACGATTATAAAACTAAAATAGTAAAAGCTAACACTAAGCCTCATTATTATCCTGGTGGAAAAGAAATAACGTTCAAATTAATTTATGAGAAGGATACCAATAGATTGTTGGGTGTCCAAGGAGTAGGAGAAGAAGGAGTAGTTCTAAGAATTAATGTATTTGCCTTAGCTATAGAAAATAGAATGGCTACGGATGATATAGGAATGACAGATTTCTGTTATGCACCACCATTTTCGCCAGTATGGGACCCTGTTAATGTAGCAGGTAATGCTTCAAAATAGTAATATAATTAGTGAATTATTAGGGAAGAGTAATTAATGCTCTTCCCTAAACTATTTTTGGTATGAAAATTATAAGACCTACAATAATTGCGAAAAATGAAGCTGTAAGTACTGCTCCAGCTGCAGTATCCTTAGCATGTTTTGCAGTCTTTCTATATTCTTCGGTTACAAGATTTACAACTTCTTCCAAAGCAGTATTTATTATTTCTAAAGTTAAAACCATAGAAGAAATAAGTATTAATATTAACCATTCAGTAGATGAAATATTAAAAAAATAACCTGTTATATAGGTAATTATCATTATAATTAGCTGGATTCTTATATTTCTCTGACTTTCAAAAACATATTTAATACCGCAAAGTGCATATTTAATTGAATCACTCGTCTTTTTCATATAAAAACCTCATTTGATATTATATATAAATAATACAAATAATTAAAAAAAGTGTCAAATAAAAAAACTGCAACTTAATAGCTGCAGTCTTATTTTTATTAAATTATTGGATTCATATCTTCATCTAACCATCTTGCTTCTTTGTCCAAGTCTTTTAAGAATACTCTTCCAGCATCTTCTTCATACTTGTTTTGGTGGAATTTAAAGATCATTTTATCATCATGAACTCCAAATATTTCTACTTTTCCTCTTGGATGAGACATAGCATATCTGAATCCTTTACCTAATCCATTCATTTTTTTCTTAGCTTCTTCTACGATATTAACTCCGTCGTAAAGAGTTAGTTGAAAATGGTTTTTAACAAACTTAACAGGTCTACATTGGAACACATAGTATGGATGAACACCTACAGATGTTAGCTTATTAAGTAATTGGGCTAAATCCTCAGGATCATCATTTATCCCTTTAAGTAAAACTGTTTGGTTTCTAACAGTTAATCCAGCTTTCTTTAAAGCTTTAATACTTTTTTTAGCTTCTTCAGTAATCTCTTTAGCATGATTAAATTGAGTTACAATTATAATCTCTTTTTTCTTGTTATATTTTTCTAATATTTCAATTAACTCATCATCCATAAAAATTCTATGTGGAAATACTACCGGTACTCTAGTTCCAAATCTTATGAAGTCTAAATGATCTATTTCAGAGAAGTTTTTCAGATATTCTTCTATTACTTTATTTGAAAGAGTAAAGGAATCTCCACCTGTAATAAGCACATTATTTATTTCTTTATGTTCTCTTACATATTGTGCTGATTCTCCCATTCTACTCATTATTTCGTCGGTAGAATAACCTACCATTCTTTTTCTAAAACAGTGTCTACAGTACATATAGCAAACATTAGTTGATAAAACTAAAGCTGTAGTATTGTACTTATGTTGAAAGCCAGGCATTTTTGTATTAGATGCTTCTCCACTGGTATCATAATCACCAGATGTGTCAAGTTCAGCCATTGCTGGTACTGATAATTTTCTTACAGGGTCGTTTTTATCTGTCCAATCTATTAAGTCGTAGTAATACCTTGTAATTCTCATAGGATGTCTTTCGGCTATACTTTTTAGCCCTTCTTTTTCCTCTTTTGTGATATCCATATTATTCTCTAGTTCGTCGATACTTACAATATTGTCTTTTAAATAATCTTTCCAAGACATTAATAAATCACTCCTTTTTTGCAATATTAAACTAAACGGGTAGCACCCGTGTTTTTCACTATATAATTAACTAAATTTAATAAGTTAAGAACTCCGAAAAGTGGTTCTAAATAGCTTATATATTATAACATATTAAATAAAAATATTCAAAAAAATAATATATGATATTTTAAGGTTTTTATATTAATAATATAATATGATATAATTCAACAAACAAAACTGAGGAGAAATCATGAAACTAGTATTTGTAGATAGCAAAAATGAAATAAAACAATTCATTAAATTTTATAAAGCTCAATACATAAATAGTTCAAAAAAAGTAAATTCCCTATCACCATTATTAAAGAACTTATTAACTGGTAATTCTAAATTATGTAAATCAGGTAACTTAGAAGCTTTGATGGTAATAGATAAGGAAGAAGTTATTATGATTAGTCTTTTAGCCCATGCTAAAAGGATGAAAGATATTTTACAGATAAGTTTTTTTGAGTCTTCAATTTATAAACCTAAGGGATTTAAATTAATTCTAGATAGAGCTAAAAAGGTAGCTAAAGAAAAAGGAGCTTCTAAACTATCAGCTTCTTTAAATATACATGTAAATTATGGGCTTGGATTTTTAGCTAGTGATTATGATAAAAATCAAAGTTTTGGCATGGCACATAATCCGGAGTTTTACCATAAGTATTTTGAAGAAAATGGATTTAAAGCTGTAGATTTGATAAGTTACAAAAAAGACATGAATGGTATGAAAAGCTTATTGAGTAATAATATGAGGGAGAGATTAAAGGAGAAGTATAGTGTAAGAAAAATAGATTTTAAAAATTTTGAAAAGGAAATAAAGCTATATACTGAAATAAACAATAAAGCCTTTTCTAATCATTTATTTTATTATCCTAGAAAATTCGCTGAGGATATGGAATTGTTTAAAGATTTAAAGTTTCTCTTAAAAGAAGAAAATCTTTTATTTGTGGAAAAAGATAAAGTTCCTATTGGATTTATGCTTTGGTATCCAGACTATAATGAACTTATGAAGCCTGGAGAAAGTGTAGGTATATCAACTGTTATAAAAAATAAATTTTTCTCTAATAAAATTACTACCTTTAAAATTGTAGAGATAGGAGTGATTAAGAGGGAACAAAATAAAGGAGCAATATTAGCTTTGTTTGAATACTGCTTTCAATGCACAAAAGGAAGATTTAAAAACTTTGAATCAAGCTGGATACTAAAGGAAAATGAAAAATCTAAAGCTTTTGGAAAAAAATGGTCGGATGGTGAATCTAAAAAATATAAGGCATATATTAAGGAACTAGAATAATGGTTTACTATAAAAATATAAGAAAGTTATATAAAGAATTAAATATTGAAAATGAATTTAAATCAACCTTAAATTTCAACAAGGAATGGGTGGAACTTTTAGAGTTGTTAGAAAAAATAAATTACTGCAATCAAAGATATGAATTAGTAGATAATTGTATTATAATCTCATATAAACATAAATTAAATATACTCAACTTTAAAAATATATTTCCTTTGAAGTTAAAAGCAGAAATAATAGGGTTTCCAATTTCAATATCTCACAAGGGCTATTTTGGAGATGGGGATAAAGTAAAAAGGATAATTGAAAAAAGAAAAGGTTTAAAGATTATTTTAAATTCAGATAAACTAATTGAAAATGGTGGAGCCACATTATCAAGTTTTATTTTTTATAATAAATTTGAAAACTTTAATGATTATCTTAATTCTCTTAGGAGTCAATATAGAAGAAGATTAAAAATAGCACTTGATCATAGAGAAAAGATTTCAATTAAAAAAATAACTAGAAAAGATTTCAACAAAAAACATTATGAATTATACCTTAGTATTATGAATAGAGCAGAAAATCCCTTAGAAATACTGCCTATAAAATTTTTCCAAGAATACGAAGCAGAAATTTTTGAATTTACAGATATAGATACGGAAAGAATACTAGGTTTTATCCAGTTAAAAGAAATAAACAAAAAACTATTATTCTTATTTGGAGGATTTAAAAAAGAAGATAATAGAGAATATGATTTGTACTACAATATGCTCCTTAAAATAGTAGAAATTGGAATAGAAAAAAATATACAAGTAATAGAATTTGGACAGACAGCAGAGGAGAGCAAGTTTAAAATTGGATGCAAAGAAAAGAAAAAATACTTATATATTCATCATAGTAATCCATTGATTAACAAATTCATACAAACTCTAGTACCATTTTTTTCTTATGAACCATATAGTATTAAACATAATGTATTTAAAGAAAATGGTAGTAATAAGGCGGAAAATTTATGATTGTATTTTTAAAAAAAGTAAGAACAAAAACTATTTTTTCTAGATTTGAACCAGTAAAGGTAGAACCACTAGAATTGGAATATTTAAAAGCAGTTTTAGAAGATATAGAAGTAGAAAATTATATAGTAGATGACCTATATTCTTTAAATGAGCCAAAGGTGATACCAGACATAGTTGTACTAACAGGTTATAATATTTCAGAAGCAAAAATTATTGAAGAAGCTAAAAGATATAAAAAAGATTTTTCCAGAGTTAAAATCATAGTAGGTGGAGTCCATGTACAGTTAAATAGTACTAAGTTTCATAAAGAATATGTAGACTATGTATTTACCAGTCAATGTTTAAACAGTTTTAAAAATTTGATAGAGAGTATTAGAGATGGAAATAAAAAAGAAATTCTAAAAGGCGTAGACTCAAATATTTACAATGAAAATTTAAAAAAGAAAGAATGGAATATAGGAGAAAAAGAATTTGTAAATCAACAAGAAGAGATGATACCTGATAGAACTGCTTTTTACAGAATATTAGACAGTACAAGATTTCTAGAAAAAAGAAGAGTAGCTTTGATAAAGGCCAGTATAGGATGTAAATACAAATGTTCTTTCTGCTACTGCAAAGAGTTAAATGGAGGACGTTATATACCATCTGACTACGATAAAATGGCAAGGGAGATTGAAAGTATTGATTCAGACTTTTTTTGGATAGTAGATGATGTACTTTTTTCTAATAGAAGAGATGCTTTGAGATTTATAGATACATTTAAAAAGATTAATCCCAAGAAGTTAATTGTATATTTAAGGGCTGATTTTATTTTAGAAAATTTAGATTTGTTAAGTAAGTTGAAAGAGGTAGGCTTAACTGAAGTAATCGTAGGATTTGAAACAAATAATAATGAAGAATTAAAGGGTTATGAAAAGACTACAGATGCTTTAGATTATCCTAAAGTAATATCATCTTTAAAAAAGGAAAAAATAGATTTATCCGCTCTTTTTATTGTAAATCCAGATTATAGACTAAAAGATTTTAAAAAACTAGGTGAATTTATAAAGAAAAATAAAATTGAAATATTTACAATATCCATACTTACGCCAATTAGAGGCACTAAAACTTATGAATTGTTAAAGAATGATTTAACGACTACAGATCCAAAAAAGTTCGACTTTTTACATTTGGTGCTTCCATCAAAACTTCCCAGAGTATTATTTTATTTAGCCTTTTATGGATTACATTTAAGATTAATAACCTCTAAGAGAATTTGGAAATATATTTTGAAAAAATAGGAGATAGAATATGACATCAAATATATGGAATTTTTGGGCAAAAAAATATGATAGATTATGGGTACAAAAGTATTCATTGGGTCCTACTAGGAATTATATTTCAAAAATTATAGAAGAAGAAAATCAAGAAGATGAAAGTTTGAAAGTATTAGATCTAGGATGTGGGCCAGGACAACTCATAAGTATATTAGAGAAGAAATATAATAATTTCAAGATAACTGGAATAGACTTTTCAGAAGAAATGTTGAGAATATCTAGATTGAGAAATCCCAAGACTAAACATATAAAATTAAATGCAGAGAATTTGGATAAGATAAAAGATAAATACAATATAATTATATGTACTCATTCATTACCATATTATAAGGACTTAGATAAAGTGATACTAGAAATACATAGATTATTATCAGATAATGGTAAGATATACATATCCTTTGCAAGTGGAAATACATTTTATGACAAACTAGCCCTTTATTTTGTAAAACTCACTACAGGACCTGCTCATTATCCATCAGATGCTGAGTTTAGAAAACTCATATCAAAGCATTTTTTAGTAGAATCCTTTACTATTATAAAAGAAAAATTTTTTATGCCGGATATTGTAGTTTATAAACTAGGTAAGGTTATAATATGAAAATACTACTAATCAGACCAAAACCTCATAAAGAAACTATTGGACTCCAGCATGTTATGATATGCGAGCCATTAGAATTAGAATATATAGTATCTAATATAGATGAAGATATTAAAGATAAGATTAAGATAAAAATCATAGATTTAATTCTTGAGAAAAAGAAATACATAGAAATAATAAGAAGAGAAAATCCAGATTTCATACTTTATACTGGATATATTACCCACGTGGGTATAATAAAAGAATTATCTAGAAAATCAAAAGGGATACTTCCCAATGTTAAGACAGGAGTGGGAGGAATACATGCGGAAGTTTTATCAGAAGATTTTTCTTCTTCATATATAGATTTTATATATAGTAAAAATGGGATTGATGGATTCAATACTACAATAAAAGCATTAATTAAAGGTGATTCAGATGAATATATTAGAGAAATGCTTTCAAACATAGGACCTAAAAAAGATTATTTTTCATATAAACATCCTGATAGAGATTCAGTATCTTACTATCGCAAAAAGTATTATTATATGTTCCATAATCCTTGTGCTTTGATAAAAACTTCATTTGGATGTCCTTATAACTGCAGTTTTTGCTTTTGTAGGGAAATAACTGATAAAAAATATTTTACCAGAGAGATTCAAGATGTAATGGATGAATTAGAAAGCATACATGAAGAAGAAATATATATTGTAGATGACGATTTTTTATATGATGAAGTTAGACTTAATGCTTTTATTAGGGAAATAAAAATAAGGGGTATAAATAAGAAATTTTTAGTATATGGAAGAGCAGACTTTATAGCTTCAAATTTACAATTATTAAGGAATCTTAAGTCAATAGGACTGCAATCAGTAATAGTAGGAATAGAATCACTAAGAGGGAAAGATTTAAAAGAATATAATAAAAAGACTACTAAAAATATAAATGAAGAATGCATTAATATATTAAAAAAATTAAATATAGAGCTTTATGCAACTTTAATAATACCATTAGACTTCACTCTGGAGGATTTCAAAGAGATGACTAATTGGTTAAGAGATTTGAACATAAGATTTGTAAATCTTCAGCCATTAACTCCACTGCCAGGAACTACTATGTTTGATAAATATTCATCAGAACTGATAGTAAAAAGAGAAGATTACTACATGTGGGATATGGCTCATGTAGTACTTAGACCGGAGAATATGAGTATTAGAAAATTTTATTTGGAATTACTTACCGCCTACTACAAAATAGTAATGAGACCTAAACATATGATAGCTCTAATTAAAAAATATGGTATTAAGTCTAATTTTAAAATGTTGATTGGAAGTAGCTTAGTAAGTTTTCAATATATCAAAAAGATAATAAGAGGATACTGATGAAAAAAATATTACTTATTCAACCAAGTCCGTATGATCAAAACCATAATCCTATAAAAAAGAAAAAATTATACTTTGTTGGACTAGCTATGCCGCTTTTAGCTGCTATGATGCCAGATGATTGGGAAACGGAAATCATTCTAGAGATAATAGAAGATGTTAATATGGATACAGATGCTGATTTAATTGGTATTAGCACCATGGGTCATGGTGTTCTTCGTTCTATAGATTTAGCAAAGGAGTTTAGAAAAAGAGGAAAGACGGTAATACTAGGGGGTTATATGGCAAGTATTATGCCGGAAGAAGCCCTGAAATATTGTGATGCCTTAGTAGTTGGTGATGCAGAGCTTGTATGGAATGAACTTTTAAAAGACTTTGAAAACAAAAACTTAAAGAAAATTTATAAACGCAATTTAGATAAAGGGATACTATCTACACCTCTACCAAGATTTGACCTTATAACAAATAAAAAAATAGGAGATTTCTTACCTGTGCAAGCAGGTAGAGGATGCCCTAATATTTGCAGTTTTTGTTCTGTAGCCTGTTTATATGAAGGTAAATATATAAAAAAAACTATCCAAGAGGTTGTGAGAGATATGGAACAGATAAAAAATTTAGGTTTTAAAAAAATTTTACTTTTAGATGATAATATATTTTCTGATAGAATATATTTAAATCAACTACTAGATGAAATTAAAAAATTAGACATAAAGTGGATGAGTCAATGTGATATTAGAATTGGAGAGGATAATGAGCTTTTAGACCAGTTAAAAGACAGCGGATGCATATCCCTTAGCTTTGGACTGGAAAGCACTTCTAAAGAGAGCTTGGTAGCTATGAACAAGGGATGGGCTGACCCATCAGACTACTCTAAGCTGATATACAATATTCAGTCTTATGGAATAGATGTTTCTACAGAAATGGTAGTAGGAGGAGAAGGAGATACCCTACAGTCTATTAGGAATACAAAGGACTTTATTGAGAAAAATAAAATATCAGTACCGAGATTTTATATACTAACACCTTTTCCAGGAACTAAATTTTTCAAAGAAATTAAAAAACAGGGGAGATTTATTAATCAGGACATATACAGCTTTGATGGAACCCAAGCTGTATATAAACCATCAAATATGACAGCTGATGAACTCACAGATGCATACTGGAATCTATATGAAAAATTATTTACATTAAGTTCAATTATAAAGAGAAATATTTTCAGAAAAGAATTTTTAGCTCATCCGGGTAAATATTTATTCTATGTTGGGGTAAATCTTTACTATAGACATCAAATAAAGAAAAAAATTACACCAAATATATTTTAAATATAGGAGACAAAATGAATATATTATTAGTAAGACCTCCAAGAATTAAAAAGGCAATAACCCTAAGTGACTTTATGTTTTCAGAGCCCCTAGGCTTAGAAATGATATATGGAGTAATAAAAGACATCCATAATGTAGAAATATTTGATATGGTTATTGAAACTAATTTTCTAAACAAAAAAATAAAGGAATTTAAACCAAATCTAGTAGGAGTAACCAGCCTTTGTATAGATGTAAATATGATTAAAAAATTATGTAAAGAAACAAAAATGGTAGATAAAAATATAATTACTTTTATAGGGGGTACCCAAACTTATTTAAATCCAAAAGCTTTTGAAGATGATTCTATAGACTATGTGTTTGAATATACAAATAAAAGAAACCTAAATTTATTTTTTGATTTATTGAGAAAAGGTGAAGACTTAGATTTAATTGACGGTATTTTATCTCGGGAAAAATCATATGAATCCAATGGGAAAAAATCAAGAAATGAGTACTTGCTTCCAGATAGAGAATCTACTAGAAAATACAGAGATAAATATTCATACTTTGGATATCGTCCTGCAGCTATTATGGAATTTGGAATGGGATGTAGTAAACTTTGTGAATTCTGCCTTAGATGGAGAATTGAAGGAGGACAAGAACAGTTAAT
>JAWOEG010000100.1:0-17219 GCA_046482875.1 Eubacteriales bacterium
ACGCCCAGCGCCTCAAGAGCCTGATCCAGCGTCATCTGGATTACACGGGCTCGACCCGCGCCAAGACCATTCTGGACGATTGGGAGTCCCTCATAGATTTCATTTCTTCTTCTATTTCTTCTACGTTTAGTACCATTTCCATCATACCTACTTGTTCTTCATATACTTCGGAGTCAAATTCTTCTTTTAGTTCTCCTTCTACTACATGATATGTTTTAAGTCCTAATTCTACTCCTGCTAATGGTCCAGCAAATGTTGGGTCTCCTGCTGATACTGTTTCTGCTGCTAGTCCTGCTGTTTCTGCTTCTGCTGCTCCAAATACTACTACTATATTTTCTCCACCAAATTCTTCTTCCAAATCCTTAACTCTTTTTTGATTTTCCAAATCCATTGCGCCTGCTGCTGTTCAGACAAAACATTCTGTTGAAGAGAATACTATTTCTGTTCCTTCAACTGTATTGACACATTCAGAGATTGCCTGTCCCGGCACTCCGTCTCTGTCGCCAATAATTATGACTTTTTTATTTTCTAATATGCTCATTTTATTTTCTCCTTTTTCCTTTTTTTTATATATTTTTTTCTATCATTGCTTCTATATTTTTTATGTTTGCATCGTCTTTTGTACACTCGTCTAATTTTTCTCCATCTTTGTATAGTACTATGGCTGGTAAGCCCATTACTCTTTGACTTATTGCCAGTCTTCTTGCTTTTGTAGTGTTTAGTTTGCAAAATTTAACTTTGCCTTCATATTTTTTTGCTAATTCTTCTACACTTGGCATTAGTGCTTTACATGGTTCGCATCCGTCTGACCAGTAGTCTACTAGGGTTAGTCCTTGTGTTTTTAGTACTTCTTCTTCAAATGTGTTTTTTGTTAGTTCTAACATGGTATTCCTCCTTTTAGTATTCTTTGCTCATTATGTGTTTTTCTGCTTGTATTGCTGCTATTGCACCGTCGGCTGCTGCTGTTATTACTTGCCTTAAGGATTTTTCTCTTATGTCTCCTGCTGCAAATATTCCCGGCTTACAGGTTTTTAGGTTTTGACATGTTTCTATGTATCCTTTTTCATTTAATTCTATTTCTCCTTTGAATACATCTGTATTTGGTACGTATCCTATAAATACAAATATTCCAAAGGTTCCAAATTCTTCAGGTGCTTTTATTGTAGTCTTTTCTCCTGTTTTTGTGTCTTTTAGTATCATTTCTTCTACTATTCCGTCACCTTTTATTTCGTCTATTGTGCTGTTCCATATGAAGTCTATTTTTTCATTTTTAAAGGCTTTTTCTTGTATTGATTTTGTTGCTCTTAGTTCATCTCTTCTGTGTATTATGGTTACTTTTGATGCGAATTTTGTGAGATACATTGCTTCTTCTACTGCTGTATCTCCTCCTCCTACACAGTATACTTCCATATCTGTGAAAAAGTCTGCATCACAGGTTGCACAGTAGGATACTCCTTTTCCTGTAAATTCTTTTTCTCCTGGTACATTTAGTTTTCTAGGGTATGCTCCTGTTGCTATTATTACGGATTTTGCTAGTATTTCTTTTTCGTCTTCTAGCATAACTTTTTTTACGTCTTTTGAAAAATCCACTTTTTCTACTGTTCCTACTGCGAATTTTGCTCCGAATTCTTCACATTGTTCTACCATTCTTCCTATTAGGGTTGGCCCTGTTGCTTCTCTTATGGAACCTGGATAGTTTGCTACATCACTTGTAGTTACTATTTGGCCTCCCTTTTTTTCTTTTTCTAATATCAGTACATCCATTTTCGCTCTAGCCCCGTAGAGTCCTGCTGATAATCCTGCCGGCCCTGCTCCTATTATGACTAAGTCGTATATATTACTCATTATTATATTACCTCTCTTAATAATTTATCCTAATTTTTCATTTAAATTTTCATTTAAAATTTCTTTTTGTTCTGCAATATATGCTTCATCTCCACTAAGTGCTTTAACTAATGAGATCATTGCAAATATCATTACAAAAGCAAAAGGGAATGCTGCAACTATAGAACCAGTTTGTAAAGCATCTAATCCACCTGCAATTAATAATCCTGCTGCTAATCCTGCCATTAATATTCCCCAAATTATTTTTTTAGGAGTACCTGGATCTAAATTTCCGTGCTCTGAAAACATACTTAATACAAATGTTGCTGAGTTAGCTGATGTAATAAAGAATGTAGTTAATAATAACACAGCTATTCCTGATAATATAGATCCTAAAGGATAGAATTCAAACACTTGGAAAAATGCTGTTTCAGTTGCAAATTCGCCAATTTTGTCAAGAACTTTCATTCCTACAGTCCCAAATATTGAGAACCAGAAGAAGGATGCAATTGTTGGTGCTATTAATACACCGCCAATAAACTGTCTAATAGTTCTACCCTTAGATATTCTAGCTATAAATGTCCCAACAAATGGAGCCCAAGCTATCCACCATGCCCAGTAAAAAATAGTCCACCAACCGTACCATGGGTCATTACCTATGGCAAAACTATCTGCTACAACTCCTCCTAAATATAATCCAACAGAATTACTTAAATTATTTAAAATCTCAACTGATGGACCTACCAAAAATGCAACAACCATTAATACTGCACATAAGGTAATATTCATATCGGACACAAGTTTAATACCTTTTTCAATACCCATAACAGCTGTTAAAACAAATAAAAATGTTATAATAGCGATAATAGCTAATTGAATACCTTGATTCATAGGCAAACCAATTAATCCATTAAGACCACCATTTATTTGCATTGTTGCCATTCCAAGGGATGATGCTACACCAACAACTGTAGCGAAAATTGCTAGGATATCAATTGTCTTACCGATAGGACCTTTTACTCTTTCTTCTCCTATTAATGGAATAAATATGCTGCTAATAAGACCTGACTTCTTTCTTCTAAACTGCATGTAAGCTAAGGCCAATGCTAAAACTGCATAAGCTGCCCAAGGATGTAATCCCCAGTGTAAAAATGATTTTTTAAAAGCAAAATCAGCTGCTGCTGCTGTTCCAGGCTCAATACCGCCAAGTGGTGCGCTAAAGTGGAATAATGGTTCTGCCACACCGAAAAATATCAGTCCTACACCCATTCCTGCACTAAAAAGCATTCCGAACCATGAAACCAAACTATATTCTGGTTCATCATCTGGATCACCTAATTTAATCTTACCGTACTTGCTAAATAACATAGCTAGTGAAAAAACTACGAATGACGACATTGTCAATACATAAAACCAGCCTAAATTTCCTACTATAAAATTGAAAGCTGAACTCATTGCAGCTCCATAAGATTCTGGCATTATAGCACCTATACCAACAATAATTACCACTATAATCAAAGAAATTGTAAATACTGGATTCCAAAATTTTTCTTTATTCATGTTATCTCCTTCTTAATATATTTTTCCCTTTTAATTATGTAAAATATATTGTCTTCTCAAGGGTTTATTAATAACTCTTATTTATAATTAATTTCAGAATATATCTCCTTTGTAATAAGAAGATATATTCAAGCTTTTAAACCTCAAAAACCGTTTGATCTTCTATGTCAGTTGCTAAAGCATCTAATGCCACCCCTACTCTATGGTATCTCAATTTCCACTGCTCTTCCTTAGGTGTTTGTGGATCTCCTAATGGATACGGTATCGAAATTGTTGGAACCATACGATTTGCACCAACTGTTTTAGCTACAGGAATTAGGTTAGCCATTTGTACTACTGTAATACCTGCTTTTTCTATTTCTTTTACCATTGTTGCACCGCAACGTGTACAGGTACCTCAGCATGAGGTTAAGATAACAGCATCTACACCATCATTTCTCAAGTAGTCAATGATTTCTAAAGCCATTCTTTTGGCTTCTCCTTCTGCAGTTCCTGTACCTACAGTTGCATAATAATAATCATGAATACTTCCTATTTTTCCTTCTTTTTCATAAGCTCTAAGGGCATCTAGTGGTAATACTATATTTGGATCAGCATCTGCTGCTGCTGGATCATAACCTGCATGGATAGTTTTATAAGCACCTTCTTCTTTATTGCCTAATCTTTCCAAGCCTGTAATAGAATACCTGCCCCACCTTGTTGCTGATGAAGATTGGATTTTGTCCGGGTTATCAACTGGAACAATACCACCTGAAGTAACCAGAGCTATTTTCGCATCTGATAATTCAATTGCTGGAGCTATTGGTACTCTTTCCAATTCTGGAATTGGTAATTCTGAAACAAAAGGTTCACCATTAATTTTCTTAAGTAGCATATCCACTGCTCTATGGCAAGCTGGAGTTTCATCTTCCAAGAAGACTTCCAAACGAATACCTCTAGAATAATACCCTTCAGCTTCAGCTCCTTTAATTTCTTCATTTTTTAATAGTTTATTCCCAAATTTAGCCATTTGAGGCATATCTTTTCTCATTTTAGCAGCGCTGTCTCCGCCTTTAAAGATATACACGTCTTTCTTAAACATATCTACACCAGGACTTTCCTCATGTATAGATGTTATAACAGGTACATTGAACTTTTCTTTTACAGCCTTACATATTAAACCGCAGGCATTTCCGTATCTACCTGCTTGAAAAGCCGGTCCAGCAAAGAAAATATCAAATTCTTTGTCTTCTAAAAATCCAAGTAATTTTTCTACAGCTTCTTTTTCATTTGAACCCATAAAGTTATCACCACATATTAATGTATGGGTAATTTCTGCATCTTCCAGTAAGTTGTTTAACAACATTCCTGGTCCTACTACGCCTTCTTTTATTTCAGGAGCATAGTCTGCTTTATCTTCTCCACCAATTTGTCCAAAAAATTGATTTAAGTATAAAATTCCTTTTTTCATCTAATTCACCTCCCTAATATTAAAATTCTTTAACTGTTTTAATTGACTGTCCTAGTACTGAATCTCCACAAAACATCGAATCATTTGCCATAATTATAGAACCATCTTCTCTCACTGAAGGACCTAATACATCGTCATCTTCCCATCCTCCTGAAAGTCCATCTCTCATTAATGACTCTAGTTCACCTATAACTGTTCCCATTGCGGGTAATTCGATTAGGGTTGATACATTACCACAAGAAACAATTGCATCCGCTGATACGTCTAAAGCAGCTAATGGTTGAGATGTTCCATCACTACCTGTACACTCATTTGTCATTCCTACAGTTTTAATGCCTGCTTCTTCTAAAAGTCTAAAACATTCAATAAAGTCAGCATCACTATTACCGTAACCTTCTTCAGCTATGATAGCTGCATCGGCACCTAAATTACTGGCAATTTGCTGGACAAACATACCTGCTCTTTCTTTTTGCTCTAAAGAAACATTTAAGTTTGACATAACAATACCTAAAAAGTTTATTGTCTTTCCATGTTCTTTGTATAGAGATTTGATCGTTGGACAATTTTGAAAATCATAAGTTGACCATTTTGAAGAACAGCACATATAACTAGCACCTATAATAGCTCCATCCAGTATTTCATTTGGATGCATAAATGTTGGCAACATCCTATTTGTGTCCCATCCATAAATTAAATCGTTAAATCCTAATTCTTCAATTTGAGATTGAGGTTGCATTACGTAAACCACAGATGGTAAATCTTTAACTTTTTCATCTCTTTTGGTAATCGGCTCTAATTCAAATACCTCTTTTGATTCTGCAGTCATATCTTTTACAATACTACCTAAGTATTGGGCTAGTCTGTGAGCTGCCCACCTAATAGCGTGATTTTTCTTTTGCTGCTCATATCTTTCAAACTCTTCATCAGTGTCAGCTACCAAACAAATATTGTTTAGTTTTGAGAATATACTGTATTTAGCTCCTTCGCCACTCATATCAATTAGCCCATCGCCAAAACTACCCCAATGTTTTCCTACAGCTAAAACGCTGCATCCTTTTAGAGCAACAGCTTTTCCATTGCCCACTCTTTCAATCTTACCAGTAACACCTGGAAAAGTCGGACCACCATTTAGTCTAAATCTAGGTTCAACAGCTTCCTTCACAGGTACAATTCTCACATCATCCCCTGGATGTGTTAAAATAATGTCAGCATCAATTATATGCTCATCTTCTAAAACTACATCTAGAGCTTCTTTTTTGTTAATTATTAAGGTCCCATCCCTGTATGAAGACGTTTCCCCAAATTCTAAATTTTGTACTTGGAAATTTCCAATTTCTAATTTCATTTTTACCTCCTTTCAAATTTGATATTTATTTATCAACAACAAAATTATTATATCATAACCACGTTTGTTTTGTAAACACGATTATGTTATAATCTAGATTTTTTTATGACCTTGGTTATGCTTTTCTATTTGATTCATTTTTTTTCTTTTTATGCATTTTTATGTTATAATTTTTTTGAATCTTATTTTACATTTAAAATAATAAGTTATAATTGATTTTTTTTATTAGAATCATATACTATAGATAAGAACTTATGGAGGAATTGTATGATAGAATTAAGTATTAAAAGATTACGGATGATGCGCTATTTTATAAATGCAGCAGATGAAATTATTAAAGAAGAAGGAATAGAGAAAGCTACTATAAGAAGTATTGCTGAAAAAGCTGGATATAATAGTGCTACTATTTATAACTATTTTAATGATCTTGAACACCTTATTTTTTTCACTAAAATTTCACATCTAGAAGTTTATAAGGAACGCTTATATAATGAAATACCTGATGATTTGGATCCCTTGGTAGAGCTAAAGGAAGTCTTTCGTATATTTGTTGAGGAAACTTTCAAAAACCCCAATGATTTTTATGATTTGTTTTTTTCTAAATACAGTCTTAGGTTAAATGAGACTGTAACTTTATATCACCAAATATTTCCAGAAAGATTAAATACAGAAAATCTGAGACTTAAATCTATGTTAAGTAGAAATGATATTTACAAAAGAAACATGGCTCTTGTAAATAATTGCCTTGAAAATGGCTACTTTCATGATATAAAAGTTGCTGAAAAAATGAACGAGTTAATGATCCTTACATACAGTGGCCTACTAAACAAGTATCTGGAAACAGATAGCAAAAATGTTCAAGGCTATACAGATCAATTCATGGAATATTTAGATATGATTATATCACTTGGATTAAAATAATAAAAAATCTATCACCAGACTTCTAACTAGTCTAATGATAGATTTTTAATTTATAAATACAAAGTACCGTGAATTTTCAGATTAAATGAATTCTATTTAAGATTTTCTCTTACCAGAGGCATAGACATACATCTAGGCCCTCCTCTTCCTCTGGAAAGTTCGCTGCTTGGTATTATATGAGTTTTAACTCCGCTTTCTTGAAGAATTCTGTTGGTAACGTAGTTTCTTGAATAAACTACTACTTCACCTGGTGCTATAGCAAGGGTGTTTGACCCATCGTTCCACTGTTCTCTGGCTGCATCTACTGGGCTATTTCCTCCACATCTTATTAAATCCACATTATCTTTTTCTAAGTATTTTGCTAATATATAATCAAGTCTATCTTCTTCTTTCTCTATCTTTATATTATCTCCTTCTAAAGTTAGTGAAAAAATAGTTATTGTTTTTTCAATATTTGGATGTATTGTAAATTTGTCGTGATCTACCATAGTAAATACAGTGTCCAGGTGCATAAAAGATCTATTTTTTGGTATATCGAAGGCTAAAACTCTATTAAATTCGTTGTTTGCCTTAAGAATATTTTTAGCAAATATCTCTATAGCAGTAGGGTCGGTTCTTTGGGATATTCCAACTCCTATAATGTTTTTGTTTAATATTAAAATATCTCCGCCTTCTAAAGAAAATTTATCACTGCGATCGTACCAGAAAGGAACATTCTCGTTAGCAAAATCAGGATGGTATTTGAAGATATATTTTGTAAATAAAGTCTCTCTATTTCTAGTTGGAGTTCTCATCTTGTGAAGGGATATTCCATTACCTATAGCTGCAAATGGATCTCTAGTAAAATATAGGTTTGGTAGAGGATCAATTATAAAAGGGTAATCTATATCAAAATAATCTACCAATCCTCTTCTTGCAAAATTTTTAATTTCTGTCTTTCTAATGCCTGAAATCATTTTTTTGATTAAATCAGAGTTGTTTAAGCTTCCTAAGTATGATTTAATTCCATTGATTCTTTCTTCATGCCATATTCCCGCTTCTCTAATAAAATCCTTCAACAAACTATCTTTTACATCATAATCCTCTATAGCTTCTTTCAAAAGCTCTTCTACATATACAACCTCTACATCATTATCTCTTAAAATTTTTGCAAAATAATCGTGTTCTTCTTGAGCTATTTTAAGATAAGGTATGTCGTCAAATAATAATCTATCTAAATAGTCCGGCATAAGATTTTCTAATTCTTTTCCCGGTCTATGTAGTAGTACTTTTTTTAATCTTCCTATTTCTGAAGTTACATTAATAGCATTCATGTGGTTGCCTCCCTATATTTATAAGTCTATTTATATTTATTATGCAAGTATATTTTATGGGAGTAAGCTGGTATTGTCAATATATTTTTTTATATTTATACTGTCGTTGTATATTTATGCAGTCAATTATTTACAAATATTAGTTTAAAGTAAAATAATGAAAGGAAAAAGATAAGTTTTATAAGTAAATTTCATAATTAACATGAATTTAACCTTTAATCTCTTAACTTATCTTAACATTACAATTATAATTAGTATAAATATAATAACTATATTAAAAAAATTGGAGGTATTCTCTTTGGTTAAAAAAGTTCTTTTTATATGTGTTCATAATTCAGCAAGAAGTCAAATGGCAGAAGAGTTTTTAAAGAAACTGGGTAAGGGTAAATTTGAAGTAGAAAGTGCAGGTTTCGAACCTAAAAAAATTAACCCTTATGTTGTAGAAGTAATGAAAGAAGAAGGTATTGACTTGAGCAGCAAAAAAACTCAGAGTGTTTTTGACCTTGTAAAAAAACAAAAATTCTACGGGTATGTTATAACTGTTTGTGATAAGTCAAGAGAAGAAGAATGTCCTGTCTTCATAGGTACACCTAAAAGACTACACTGGAGTTTAAAAAACCCAGAAGACTTTACCGGAACAGACGAAGAAATACTTAAAAAAGTAAAAAATCTTAAAGATCAGATAAAGGAATTAGTTGCAGAATTCATTAGATCTCATGAAAATTAATAATTCAAATGCTTCAAAAATAATAAGCATTTCTCTATGAGGTGATTTAGTGATTAAAAATTGGATGATAGTATTAGACGATTTAGTTGAAAACATAATAGCTGAAGAACATGAACCTGATATGAAATTACCTAGCGAGAGTGATTTAGTAGCTAAGCACAAAGTTTCACGATATGATGTAAGAAAAGCCTACGATCGTCTTGAAGAAATGGGATACATATATTCTATACAAGGCAAAGGAAGGTATTACAAATCTAAGAATGATAAGATTCGTCTTGTATTAGCTGGAGATATCAGTTTCACTGAAAAAATGAAAAATTTAGGTTATGATTTGAGGACTGAGAATATCTACTTTAAAGAATTAAAAAATGCTAACAAAATCAAAAGAAGAATGAATTTACATGATATAGATAAAGTATTTAAAGTATCTAGGCTTAGAATTATAGATAAAATACCATCAGCTATACATATTTCGTATGTTAGTGACAAATATTTAAAAAATATTAAAATTGATGGCCCTTATATAAAGTCTATGTTTAATTACTACAAAAAACACAATTACGATGATTTTTATTTTAAAGAATCAGTTCTTCAAACCCTTCTCCCTACAAAATTTGAAAGATATATTCTAAAATGTCCCAGTCTTGTCCCTGTAATGCTGCTGGAATCTCAATGTATAGATAAGTTATCTGATAATATTTTAGAATTGACTAAAATAATCTATCGGGGAGATAGATTTATATACAAATTCAAACCTTAATCTTAAAACCTGAGACCTTAAATCGGTTCTCAGGTTTTTTTATTTAATATAAACTTTACATCAATATAACTAGTTCATAATATTCCCAACTTGGCGCCAAGATATAGTAAAGCCAAAGAGAAAAAAGGAGTTTATATGAATAGAAAACAAAGAACGAAAATTCTAGTTAATAGTGATTTAGATTTTTTACAAAAAATATCTGATCTAATTAAAGAGAATCATATAGTAAAAGATATTGAAAGTCCAAACAAAGGGCTTGTAATGATGAAAATGAGGGAAAGTGCTCAAAAACATCTTTTTTATATTGGAGAAATATTAGTTACTGAATCTAAAGTAATGATTGATGACAATATAGGTTTAGGTATACTTCAAGGTGCCAATCTAAAAAAAGCATATCACCTTGCGGTAATAGATGCAGCATATAACTCTAACATCAAAGAACTTGAAGAAATTAATTCCCTTATTATAAAAAAGGGAAAAGAAATTAAAAAGAAAGATCAAATAAAAGTAAATAAAATACTAGAAACAAAGGTAAACTTTGAAACTTTAGATGAGGAGGTAAAGGCCTGATGATTGATTTAGTACATGATGTTGCTGAAAGTTATAGAAAAATTGTAGATGCCTTTAGCCGACCTGGCGAAATAATGTCTATTGCCAAATATGCTGAAAAAAATGATATTGATACTTATTTTTATGATTCTACTATAATACTTATCTATATGCTTTTAGATGCTGAAGTTAAATACAAATTAGTAGAACCAGAGTCTAAGGATTCTACTGACTTAATATCAAAGCTAACATATTCTCGAGAAAGTGAAATGCATAAAGCAGATTACATTTTTATATCATTAAATACACAAGAAAAAGATAAAATCGAAGCTCTAATAAAATCAAAAGTTGGTAATCTAAAAGATCCACATAAATCAGCTACATTAATCTTTGAAGTTGAAAGATTTGATAAAGGTAAATGTTATGAAATAAGTGGACCTGGAATTCTTGAAAAAAATAAAATATATGTTGATTTATTTAAAAACTGGGATTTATTAAGAAATAAAAAAACAAAAGAATTTCCTTTAGGAATAGATATACTTTTAGTTGATAAATTTCATAATATTATGGCAATACCAAGAACTACCATATTGAAAGGAAGTGATATCTAATGGCTTATGTTGCAGTAAAAGGTGGTCATGAAGCTATAGAAGCGTCCATCGAAAGATTGAAGTATGAAAGATTAAAGAAGAAAAAAAGTGTTTCGTCCGCCGATATAGAAAGTTCTATGAGAGGTTTAATTGATCAAATAATGAGTGAATCATCTATCTACGATGAAAGTTTAGCATCAATAGCTATAAAACAAGGTGAAGGAAGTCCAGAAGAATCTGTGTTTCTGCTTAGAGCTTTTAGATCTACTCTTCCAAGAAAACATTATTCAAGAATTATTGAAAGTGAAGATATGAATATTGAAAGAAGAATTTCTTCTGGTTTTAAAGAAATACCAGGAGGACAAATACTAGGTTCTTCATACGACTATACCCATAGATTAATTAATTTTAGTTTGTCAAAAAAAGAAAGCAAGGAAGAAATAGAAAAATGGTTTGATAAATTTAATAATGACAAATCCAAGGATATTATTCCATCAGAACTCAAATTTCAGAAAGTTTTAGATTATTTAAGAAAAGAAAAAATTATGGAAGACTATCAAATAAATAATAATACTCCGAAAGATATTACTAAAGAGTCTTTAAGTTTCCCTTCTAGCAGAAGTGAAAGATTACAAATTTTAACTAGGGGCCAAACTGGTGCGGTTACTGCTTTAGGATACGCCTCTTTAAGAGGTTTTGGTAGTGTTCACCCAACTATAGGTGAATTAAGAGTAGGTAATTTCCCAGTTTATATTGATTCTCCACTTGAAGATGAATATACAGAAAACAACTCCTACTATATAGGAGAATTCAAAGCTACAGAGGTAGAATCAATTATAACTAAAACTCTTAAAAAGCCTGACGGCACTAGAGTAGAACAATTTGAAATTGGTTATGGAGTATGTTTTGGTCAAAATGAAACTAAAGCTATTGCAATGAGTATATTAGATCGCTGTTTAGAAATTGGGGGGGATTCACCAACTCACAATGAAGAATTCGTTTTATTTCATATCGATTCAGTAGAATCTACAGGATTTATATCCCATCTAAAATTACCCCATTATGTAACTTTTCAGTCTAAATTAGATAGTGTAAGAAAAACTAGGAGGAAAAATAATGACCAATAATTATAACTTTGGTTTTTTCGATGAAGTGTCAAAAAGAGAAATTAGAAGAAAAACTTTGAAAGCAATTTCAATTCCAGGATATCAAGTTCCTTTTGCTTCAAGAGAAATGCCTATAGCAAGAGGATGGGGTACAGGAGGACTTCAGCTTACTCTATCTCTTATTAATAAAAATGATGTCTTTAAGGCTATCGATCAGGGTACTGATGAATCCGTTAATGCGGTTAATATAAAAAAGTTAGTTAAGAAAACCACAGGTATAAAAGAAACTATAGATACTAAGGAAGCTACAATAATACAAAGCCGCCACCGAATCCCTGAAGAGAAACTTGAAGAAGGACAGATATTAGTGCTGCAGGTTCCTATGCCTGAACCTTTAAGGTATGTTGAATCTAGCGAATACAAAACTAAAATGCTCCATGCTGATGCTGAATATAGTGGAGCTTGGTTAGTCTTATTTGAAAAAATAGTAAAATTTGGAAGAATGACTGGAGGAGCAGCCCATCCTGTTATGGTAAAGGACAGATATGTTATGTCCCCAAGTCCTATTCCCAAGTATGATAACCCAAAATTAGATAATAATGAAGCCTTAATCCTCTTAGGAGCAGGGAGAGAAAAAAAGATATATGCAGTACCTCCTTATACCAAGGTAGAATCTCTAGCCTTTGAAGATTATCCTTTTGAAATTGAAGATAATAAAGGTAAAACTTGTCGTCTATGTGGAGCAAAAGATGTATTCTTCGATGAAATAGAGGATGAAAAAACTGGTAAAGTATTCTACCAATGTAATGATACGAGCAAATGCTTAAAAAATATTAATGAAAAGGAGAGTGCTTAGCGTTGGAATTCGAAAAAAAAGTAATGGAAATTTCAAAAATAACAAAACAATTCGGTGATGGATGTAGCAAATGTAAAGAAAACAAAAATATATTGGTAAAAAACTACTGTCCTCACTGTCAAACTATATACGCTTGTAGAAATATTTCTTTTGATCTTTATGAAGGCGAAATATTAGGTATTGTTGGAGAAAGTGGCTCTGGAAAATCTACCTTTGTTAGGTGCTTGTATTTTGACCAAGAAATTACTTCAGGTAAAGCCTTCCTTCCTAATTATGAAAATGGAGAAGTGAATATACTTGATGTGTCCAGCCAAAAAAAACGTTATATAAAAGATTATTTAATGGGTATGGTTTATCAAAATCCTTTCTTAGGCTTAAAAATGAATTTTTCTGCTGTATCAAATGTAGCAGAAAAATTAATAGCAGCTGGCGGTAGAAATGTAGGAGAAATTAAAGGAATAAGCGGGAATTTACTAGATATTGTTAATATCGAAGAATTTAGAAGAAATGATGCCCCTTCAGAATTTTCCGGGGGTATGCAGCAAAGAGTACAAATTGCAAAAGCTTTATCTAATAACCCTCCAATATTATTTCTCGATGAAGTTACAACTGGACTTGATCTTTCAGTCCAAGCTAATGTTCTTGATTTAATTAAGAAAATACAAAGAGATTTAAAAATAAGTATGATTATTGTATCTCATGATTTAGGCGTTATAAAAATGCTCGCTGATAGAACACTAGTTATGCTGAATGGTCAAATAATCGAATCAGGATTAACAGACCAGATACTCGAAGATCCGCAACACGCTTACACTCAACAACTTGTTCACTCACTGTTGTAAAAAAGGAGAATAAAAATGATTGCTATAACAAATGGAAAACTAATTACTTTAGATGGTATTAAAGAAGGTTTAGATTTGATTATCAAAGATAAACATATTCACGATATTTTAGAAAAAAACGAAAGACTTTTTATATATAAAAACGTGGAAGTAATCAACGCTAACGGAGGATATATATCCCCAGGTTTTATCGATATACATGCTGATTACATAGAAAATATAGCCGCACCAAGACCTTCAAGTCTTATGGATTTTAGATTAGCTTTAAGAGAAGCAGAAAGAGAACTTTTAACCCACGGTGTAACAACAATGTATCATTCCCTCAGCCTTTATAAAGTAGGCAAGTCAATAGATAAGCCTATTCGAAAAAAAGAGAATGTTAGCAAATTTATAGATTTAATAAAAGACACTAATAATAGGAAGCATCTAATAAGACACAAATTCCACGCTAGATATGAAATTGACAATCTCGATAATATAGATGAACTAAAAACTTATATTAATGAGGGTAAGGTAGATATGCTTTCTTTTATGGACCATACACCCGGACAAGGGCAGTTTAACGATGTGGGGAAATATAAAGAGATAAGTCGTCAATATGGGAATCAAATGACAGACGAAGAATTTGATGATTTTATAAAAGAAAGAAATTCAAAGCCTAAATTAACAGCATCAGAATGTGGTGAAATTGTTAAAATAGCAAAAAAGAAAAATATAGCTGTAGCTTCTCATGATGATGATAGTTATGAAAAATTAAAAACAGTAGTAGGTTTTGGAACTACAATATCAGAGTTTCCAATTACCTTAGAAGTAGCAAAAAAAGCTAAAGAGATGGGAATGCATACTATAGCAGGTGCTCCAAATGTTCTTTTAGGAGGTTCTCATTCAGGTAATCTTGCAGCCTATGAGGCCATTCAAGAAGGAGCTGTAGATATAATATGTAGTGATTATTACCCCGCAGCTATATTACATTCAATTTTCAAGCTTCACAAGGATTACGGCCATGATTTAAATGAAATGTTTAAATTAGTAACTATAAATCCTGCTAAAGCAGTAAATATTGATAATGATTTAGGATCATTAGATGTGGGTAAAAAAGCAGACATCATTATAATAGAAGAAATTGACGAAAACTTTCCTGTTATTACCTCCTGTTTTGTAGATGGCAGGTATGTTTTTCAAACAAATTATAGGAGTTAATTATGGTTAAAAAATTAAAAGAAAAAAATGATATTCCAGATAGTACTAAGCTAATAAATTCAAAGTTAGGGAAATGGTGCGAAGTAGGTCCTTTCTCTATACTACAAAATACAAGCTTTGATGATTATTCTTATTCAGGAAGTAATTGTATATTTCAAAATGTTAAAATCGGAAAATTTTCAAATATAGCTGCTTACGTAAGAATTGGAGCAACAGATCATCCTATGAATAGGCCAAGTTTACACCACTTTACCTATAGGAGTAATATGTATGAATTTGGAGAAGACGACAGCGAATTTTTCAAAAAAAGAGTATCACGTACAACTTTTATAGGTCACGATACATGGATAGGCCACGGTAGCCTAATAAAGCCTGGTATACAAATTGGAAATGGTTCCGTAGTTGGTCAAGGTTCTGTAATTACTAAAGATATTCCTGATTACGCTGTTGTTGCAGGTAATCCCGGTAGAATAATTAAGTATAGGTTCCAACGGGAAATTATAGAAGCCTTACAAAGAATAAAGTGGTGGGACTGGTCTAATAAAAAAATCAAAAATAAATGCAAAGATTTCAGAGGAAATGTATATGATTTTATTGAAAAATTTGATTCTGAAGGAGGTAACATTTGAAGACAGTATTAGATATTAAAAATATTAAAAAAACTTTTACTCTTCATAATTTAAATAAAGAAATACAGGCATGCAAGGATATATCATTATCTATAGAAAAAGGACAATTTCTTGGTATTACAGGAAAAAGCGGTTCGGGAAAATCTACAATTTTAAAAAGTATTTATAGGACTTATTTGCCTGAAGATGGTGAAATTATTTATAATTCAAAAAAGTTTGGTGAAATAAACCTTTCTAAAGCAACAGAAAGACAAATAATTTATTTAAGGAAATACGAAATTGGTTATGTATCTCAATTCCTAAATGTAATGCCTAGGACAACCGCTAGGGAAATAGTTGAGAACTCTGTTTTAGAGATGGGTTACGACGAAGATTATGCTAAAAAAGAAGCAGTTGATATGTTGGGACATTTTGAGTTAGACGAAGAACTTTGGGATAGTTATCCAGTTAATTTTTCAGGAGGAGAAAAACTTAGATTGAATGTAGCTTCAGCTATGATAAAAGAACCAAGATTACTGCTTTTAGATGAACCAACTGCTTCATTGGATATAGAATCTAAAAAAAAGGTAAGATTTCTAATTGACAAATTAAAAAAACAAGGCACTACAATGTTAGGAATTTTTCATGATATAGAGTTTATGGAAGGTTTATGTGATTATGAGTATAACATGGAGAAAGGAGGCTTAGTTCTAAATTAAATATAGAATTTCCGAAAAATATTTTTGCTAAATTTAAAAAAAATTAAAAATTGGAGGAAAAAAATGAAATTTAATAAAAAAATGCTTATCCTTATGTCTCTTTTACTTATATTAGTTTTTACAGCTACTGGGTGTAATACTACCAGTGCCGATGAAGAAGTAACAGAATATATCCTTGCATCCTTACCAAATGATGGTGGAGAAATGACAAAAACTGCTGGTTATGTAATAGAAGAAATGAATAAAGCTTTGGAACCGTATAATGCAGTAGTTAAATATGTTTCTGCTGATGATTATTCAGCTGTTTCCGAGTCAATTTTAACAGGTACTGCACATATAGGAACTCCGTCAGGAGCAACATATACTAAGGCTCATCTTGAAAACTCAAATGTTATTCCTTTATTTATATCTGCTCCTGAAGGTAATAAAGATGAAGCAGGATACCCAGCATACATAGCTACACATTCAGATAATAAAGATGATTTTGAAGGGCTAAGTGAAGAAGAAGCACTTCAGTCTTTAAAGGGAAAATCTTTTTCATTTGTTTCAGCTACTTCTACTTCAGGAAGACTTGTACCTACAACAACAATATTTAAAACTTTTGGTCCCGAAGGAACTGGAGAAATAGATTCTAGAAGTCAAGTATTTGAACTTACCCAAGATGAAGGCGGTGTATTTTCAGAAATACAATTTGGTGGAAACCATCCAGGATCAGTACAGCTAATAGTTAATAAAAAAGATAAGTGGACACCATAAGGCAACGTAGGAGGGATTCGATGGGTAACCGTTTGGTAGTGTCAACTTGTCTTGACATTTGGCGAGGGCTCCACCCTTGCCTGTATCTGTAGC
>JAWOEG010000032.1:0-9793 GCA_046482875.1 Eubacteriales bacterium
GTAAATGTATCTCCTACAGTAAGATTCATTGGATCATCACCTTCTAATGTTATTACCGGTGGTTCTGTATCTTCTACCACTCCTCCTGATAAGGTAATAGTAAAAGTTTCAGATTTCTCTCTCCCTACTAACTTAACTGATAATGGATTTACTGTTGCTTCATATCCATCTGATACTGATGTTATAGATACACTGTAATTTCCTCCAATTAAACCATTGAAAACTTCAGGGCTACCATCAAAGGATGAAACAGTACCTATATCTTGACCGTCTTGCAATAGCTTGAAGTCTACCGTCCCAGTTCCATCAAATCCTGAACCCTCTACAGTAATAATGTGGTTTGGGCTAGGTGGTGCACCAAATGCCGGTACTGTCATAAAACTTAAAAGAAAAATAAAAATAACTAATAAGGACAAAACACGATTCTTTATCATTCTTTTCACCTCCTTTTCTCTTATTAATATATGTAAATACATAAAGTTTAAATTAAGACAAAAGCCGACCAAATGAATTGGTCGGCTACACTACTGCTCCATGTTTAATTGTTCTTTAGAGCTAAAAAATATTATGTTTTATTTGTTTTAATTATATCATATTTTTAATTTCAGTCATATACCTAAATCTATGTTTTTTTATAAAGTTCTAATTAATCATTTATCTTCTGCTGTTCTTTTTTAAATTCTCTAATTCTCCTGTAAAGTGTGCTTTTTGAATTAAGATCAAGTATGTTTAACGCTTCTTTTACGGTAATTTCATTTCTATCCATTTTAGTTATAACTTCTTCGAGTTTGGGTTTTGAAACTTTTATTTTATTTCTTCCTTTGTAAATATTTTTTTTCTTAGCTTCTTCTATGCCTTTTTTTTGTTTCCTTTTTTTACTTAAATACTCGCTTTTGTAAATACTGTATATTATTTCGAAAACTTCATTTCTATTATTTGAATCAATAATAAAATCATCTGTCTCTATGTTTGCACCAGCTGCAGCGATTTCTATTAAGAGTTTAAGTTTATAATATGTCGTTTTACAATGATTATTAATTGTTTCTATATGAATCTCATCATTATATACAATTCTATCCAAGTTATTCTTTACAGAAGGTTCTGTAAATCTTTTTACTATTAAATTGTCACCTGTATATACTCTATCCGTTCTAATAAGCCATTCCAGTTTATCTAAATATTCCATATTTACCTCTTCCAACAAATCCCACAAATCTTCTCTGTTCTCCTGAGGAGTTCTTTCATAAATAAAAGTTGGGGTTTTGTTTTCTCTAATGTATTCTTCTTTTTTTAGTTCAAGATTTAATCCAGGAATCCCTTGAAAAAATGAACTATCACAAAGCTTAATAATATCATAATATGGTCTAAATATATATTTGAAGGTTTCATCCTCATAGGATACTTGCTCAATGTAGCACACAGCATATTCAATGTTTATTTGATCTACAGCATATATAATTCCTTTAACTATGTGCTCCTTCATTCTTTACACATCCTTTTATATGATTCCTTAATTATTTTATTGTATCTTTCCTTGATAATATATTTGTAAAATTTCTTTTGTGTATCACTTATAAATTTTGTATTATCAATAATCATATTTATACTTTTTAAATCTAATTTTTTATATACATACTCTAATGCTTTATTACATTCTGCGTATTGTAAGCTACTTATAACTTCGTAATAAGAACTTTTCTTACCATTAAGGAGTATTTGAGAAGTTGGAAATGTATAAATTCTTTTATTTGTCTCTTCTTCACTATTCATGATATTTCTCATTTCTTCTTCATCTGTTAAGTTAGGAAATAAGCAGGATCCATTATCAAATACCGGAGCCAATCTATACTCATTGTCTTCTTTTATAAAACCCCAGTTTCCTCCATGTCTATCAAAGTTTCCTAATAAAGCATCCACTACATATAAAATCCAGAACATTCTAATAGTTTCATTTACATCTTTTAATTTATTGTTTACTTTTAAAATCTCAATAATATCATAATAAGAATATGTAAATTTACTTCTGTCTTCTTCTATGCTACTTTCACCAATGTCATTAAAAGCTACAAAATTTTGTTTTTTAGAAACAAAATCTTTAATAGCCACTATCTCTTCACCTTCATATGTTCCAAGATAAGTTTCTTGAACATTTATTTCTAATGCTGAAAAAATTCTGCATCCTATATATTCGGAAATATGATTATTTCGTACACCAAATCTGGTCTTTTTTCTGAATTTAATAATATAATCTTCATTATCTATGGTGATACCTATTTTTTTTTCTGCTCCAGTATATATTTTGTTGTTTTTTTTATATGTGCTGTAATTCATAAATCCTCCGTGTCAATAGGGTATATTTTTATTTTTGACACTCTTATTATATTCCAATTATATTAAACTGTCAATAATATTAAAACTTGTATTTTGAAATCCTAATATATAACTTTAATTATAAAACTCCTATCAACATCCACCAGGTTCTGTATATAAAGAAAATACTAAATACAACTATTATAGTAAGTATCGGTGCATATTTAATAGTTGTCTTACTTGAAAACAACTTGTTACCGTTACCTATAAGTATTATTACCGAGTGGAAAGGAAGTAGATAATGTGCACACACTGCTACATAAACAATAAACATTACCGTAATAGGTTCTACTACCCCACTGCTGATTAGTAGTATTCCCGGCAGCACAACTGACAAAGTAGTTACATTACTTCCCAGGATCATATGTAAAGACATAGATACAATTATTATCATAAAGATATACAAAAAGTTGAATTCATCTGGAAATACTGAAACAAAATTAGAAAATATAAGATCTGAAGTACCGCTGCTTGTCATTACCTTTCCTATTGAAAAAGCTGCAGTTAAGAAAAACAATAGGGTAATATCCACACATTTTAAATCCTCTTTCTTAAGCAGTTTGTTGAAGAACATAGCTGCTGTACCTAATATAACTATAATAGTCCCATTTATACCGTGTAGCCCTTCAGTAGCCCAAAGTATTACAGTAACAGCTATTATAGCTATATTTCTTATATCTTTATTTGTCAGTTTTTCTTTATCTACCTCTAAAAGTTTTTCGCATCCGTTGTATTTTTTCAATTCTTTATTAAAAGTTAAAATAAACCCTGCTGCTGAAATAAAATAGAAAATAAGTGCCGGCACAGCCATATATTTAATCCAGGTAGCTTCTGTAAGATTAATATTAGCAATATTTAACAAAGCATTGTTTAATATTAAATCGCCTTTAATCATAGTCATATTTATAAATACAGAAGATGTATGAAGCCAGAACATTAAAGTACTTTGTGATTTGTCATCTAAACTTATACCTCTAAAGTACTCTCTGATTATAATGGATAATATTATTATCCTGGAAAACGGCTGAGGTATAACAAATATCATAATAAATTGAAGAATCAAAATTAAGATCATCAACTTTAAATAATTGGATCCGTACTTATATAAATATGGTTCCAGTAGTTTTTGAGCCAACTTACTATTTGATATCCCTTGAGAGAATAAATAAGATAAAACTATTAATAAAAAGGTTTCGGAAAGAGGAAAGGCAAATATTCTAAGAATAGGAGTTTGTCCAAATATGCTGAACATTACAAGCATAAAAATAGATGCATATAATTTATCCACTACTCCTGTAGACCACCATGTAATTGTCAAAATCAAAGTAGCTAGTACAATACTTTGATTTAAGTTAAGACCTATTGGTCTAAATAATATTATTAAAATAGGTACTGCTAAAGTTTGTAAGATTTTCTTCATGTTTCCTCCGTGTCAATGATGTAGTTTTACTTTAGTTTTTTATTTTTCTTCAACCTTTTTTCTAAAGAAAAACTGATTTAATGCCAAAAATATAACTATTCCTCCTATACATATTAGAAAGAAATACAAAGTATATCTATCCTCTAAAAACATGGCAATTATACCTAAAATCACACATAGTTTTCCACCTATAAGCTCTACAGCTCCTATTCTTTTAGCATAAGCTTCATCTACTTTTCCAATTTTTTTATCACTTTCATAGTTGTTGATATAATTGTACTTTTTTCTAAATAATATATTAAATCCGTAGTATATAAATGGTAACCCTATTACTATAAGTATAATTCTTAATATTATCATATTTATTCCTTCTTCTTAGCTATGACACTTACCCAGTGTTCATCTTCTCTACCTTTCCTTACATCTGTTGTCTTAATAATCTCTATAGTGATTAAATCATCTATAGAATTAATAAGCTGTCTTAGCCCTTTTTCACTGTAATTGGTAAACACTCTGCCGTCTTTTACATAGTCTTCGTCTCTATCTTTGAAAGACATGAAAAAAGAACCTTTCGGCTTAAGATAAGAAGCAAGTTTTTCAATTATCTCAACCATGTTACTTCTTTTTACATGAAGCAGGCTAGAGCAGGCCCATATTCCGTCGAATTCTTTATCGCAGTCAAAGCTTTCAAAGGTAGCCATCATTACTTCCCCATCTATATGATCCTTGGCGTATTTAACCATCTCCTTAGATCCATCAAATGCCAATACCTTATAGCCGTGATTTACAAACCATATGCTATCTCTTCCAGTACCGCATCCAGCATCTAAAATTAATCCGCCTTTAGGTATGTGAAAGGCAAATTTTGTAAGTAACGGTTCCATATTTACATGAAATGTATTATTTATATATTTTTCTGAATTTTTATCGTAATATTCTATAGAAATTTTAATCACCCTTTTTTTAATTATTTTTTATTATATTCAAAACTTATAGTTTAAAATTTATGTCTTCTTAATTTTACTTGTCAACCCAAATTCTCTTCCTTGATATCCATTTTTTATCGAAGTTATCATTGCTATTAATTCCATTTACTATAGGCTTCAAAAATATTTTTATGATATTAATTACTTCAGTAAAATCTATTTGAATTATAGCTTTTTTCTTTTTCACAAAAGAATTCCATCTTAATTTTCTCGTACTATCTTCTGCAAACTCTTCCTCAAAAGCAACTACGTCATGAAATTTTGTTCCTCTATTATAAAAAGTCTCTTTTATTGCTTTAAAAAGTTCATCACCTTCAAAATTAAATTCATTTAACAATATATAAATATCGTAAAAATCTTTATATCTACTATTTACATAGCCCAATGATACAATAGCTTCAAATTTTTCAGCTACTACTGTTTCTAATGAATATGCATAAATCTTAGGGATGTTCATATCAAGGATAACTGGAAAATCCATTAATACTCTATTTGGATATATTATATCACTGAAACCAATATCAATAGAAATTAATACTTTTGTACGATCTAAATAAGCAAAAATTGATACATTTACTCCACTGTATTCCTTAAATTCTATTATTTTTTCTATTTTCAAAGAATCCATGTCATATGAGACTGCATCATCTACATTAATGTTAAATATATCTTCAAATATTGGTTGTATAGCCTCAACTTCATTATTTAATGATTTTGCTAAAAAATCAATATCTTTTGTTACTCTAGTATAATTTCCATTAAACAAAGCATAGAGAAAAATTCCTCCCTTAAGCGTAAAGTTTTCATTATATTTTGAAATTGAAATTCTATATATTGTTCTCTCTATAAAATAAGCTGTTAATTCTTCTTGAAATAATTTCCCGTTTTTTTTAGCTAAATTTTTTAATCTGGCTTTAACTGAAGTTGCATTTATCAAACTAGTACCTCCATATATTTTTTTAATATGTCATGACATCTTAATTGCTTACTATACCTATAAAGCTTATTGAGGTTCCTATCTTCTAGTTTTATATAGTTTCTTACTATTTCTTTAGTCTCTTCAATGCCTACTTTATTTCTAAATGATATAATATCAATTACTGTTTTTTCAATGTTATAAATTTTAAATTCATTTCTCTCATTTTTCTTATTAACTATACCGGTTTCATATCGTTTTTTATCAAAATAATATAGATTGAAATTAGGCCAATCCGGCAAATTAGTTACGTTTCTATCGTTTGGTACTGCAACATCTATAGCATCTGGGCGAAATTCTGTCAACTCATAATAGCTAGCAGCAGTCAACAAACATGCAACACCCTTAGGTGTATATGCTTTAATATAATATAAATCTGATTCTTCTCCTTTATAATTAGTGTTTTCATAGTAACTTTTATTTAATTTTTGAAGTTTTTTATCTTGTACTAGTTTCATAATCCTATAATAGCTGTAACCTAATTCTTTCAAATCATTTGTATGAAGAATTTTTTTGTTTTCAGGTATTGATTTAACTTTTCCCATAATTAAAACACCTCTTGTTAATAATTATACCTGAAAACAAGTAAATGAACAACGATTATTTAAAATAAATGCAGTAAATAACTTTAATTACCGCATTTATTTTGAATTCATTTTTCAAACTCTACATTTATTATTTTATCTTTACTAAGATTAGCTATTTTAACATTCCTTTAGATTCGCTAATATTTATATAATTAATATAATTAATCTTATAGGTATTTTCCTATCCTTTTAAATTAAATACTATAATTCCTACAATCATAATTAATATACCAATAGGTTTAGCAATGACCAGCTTAATTTGAGGCATTCCAAACAATCCAAAAGTATCAATAATTGTAGCAAATGTAAGCTGTGAAACAATGGCAATAGCCATAGCAAAAGCTGTCCCCAATAAGCTTATACCTTTCATAATATTAAAAATAATCATTACACCAAAAAATCCTGCCAATAAATATACCTTATTAACTTCAGGAAGATTTCTCAAATTTCCTCTGCCAAAAAGAATAACAGCACCAATAGCAAATATAAGTCCGACTGCGTGAACAACAGCGGTAGCTTCTATAAAACCAACCTTCTCGCTTATACGAGTATTAAAAACATTTTGAAGACTAATAAATAGCCCTGCTAAAGTTGAAAACAAAACACCTAACATTTAAACCCTCCGTCTTTGTCCTTAAATTTTGATTACATAAATTATTATATCAAATATCAGAATAAAATAAACCTAAAACAAACAAATGCGGCAATCAATTATCTACCGCACTTGTTTTATATCTCTTAATTTATATATTCAATATCCTCTTGCTTATTTTACTAATCTTTCAATTAACTTTATACCCTCTGAGTCTTCATTAAATAATGCATTATATGAAATATAGGACATTTTTCTTCTGTTAAACTCTCCGCCTAAAATTTCTGAAGGTTCTACTAAGTCACTAGAATATAGCCCTAACTCTTCTGCTCTAACATTTGCAGTATCCCATTCAAAATCTTCACCATCTTCATAATCTAATGCTCTTAAGACTAAAGTAGCATATTCTGTCTCTTTCATTGGATTACCAGAACCGTATTCCGTTGAACTTATACCGTTGATTAATCCTTTACTATGAAGATAATTTATCGTAGGTTTAACCCAATCCGGCACATCTGTAAACCCGGTATTGTAGCCGGGATTTTCTTCTGCAAATAATTCTATTTCTTCTTTTACCCCTAACAGCCTTGAGTACATTGCTGCACCCTCTGCTCTTGTAAGTCCTTTATCTAATTCCAATCCTTCACCTGTTCCTTCTAAAATACCTATCTCTCTTAAAGCTTCACCGTAAAAATCTCCATCATTTCTATCTAATTGAATTATTTCCTTTAATCTTTTCTCTACTGCCTCTCTATTACCGCTAAATTCTTCATCCTCCTGCACAGGCTCTTCTGTTGGTTCTCCTGTACTATTTTCTGTCTCAAATTCTACAAAAAAGATAATTTCATCCTCTCCAGTATTTTGTAATTCTCGTGATAATCTTAATAAGTCAATAGAATATTTATTGCCGTCTACTATGTGAGCATTATGGTTAACTACTTCGTAGTCTGTAGTAATTGAATAAAGTATCTTCATGCCAGTTCCTTCCAACATAGCATAAACCTGTGCATCATTCTGGCTGCTTTCCTCACCTTCTAAAGACTGGTCGTCTACTGTAACATCCATTTCGAATCTTTTATTACCGTTTTCTAATTCTACTAATCTTATCCCATCTTCGCTCTCATTAGTTTCATTCATATGAAGCAAAAAACTTTCCATGTCTTCAATCTCAATAATTGCCTTTTCCCCAGCATAATTATATCCATTGTACACGTACTCTACTGCTTCTGTAGTAGTAGTTACTCCTTCTAAACCTTCAAAATCTTCATCTTCAAAAAATGTAAGTGAATCAGTCTCCGCCTCTGCTTCCGTATCCAATTCCTCTTCCATTAAATCAGTATTTTGAGCCATTAATATTTCCATATTACCTGACCCATCTTTGTTGAGCTCTACTCCTACTTCCATCTGTATACAACCTGTAAGAACCATTACTAATGCTACCATCATTACAATTAATGATATTTTTCTTATTCCCATATTTACCACCTTTCTTTTTTTTATACTCAAACTTAATACAACTATTCTACTACAACACCTGTTCCCGATGCCGTAACCATGAGCATACTACCGTTTTGTCCAAGAACTTCATAATCTATGTCTACACCTACAACAGCATTACATCCTAATCTTCTAGCTCTTTCTTCCATTTCTCTTAGGGCAGATTGCCTAGCTTCAATTAATTCACCTTCATAAGAATTAGAACGTCCGCCAAAAAAGTTAGTAAGTCCTGCTGCAAAATCCTTTATAAAATCAACTCCTGCTATAACCTCACCAAAAACAATTCCCTTATAACCTGTAATGTTTTTACCTTCAACTGTTGGGGTTGTCGTTACTATCATAATTTCCTCCTAAATTTATTTTATTTTATATTATTATACTATACTAATACCCAACTTCCAAAAATAAATTTATATTTTTTATATTAAAAGGATTATAACAGCTTTACCAATCCCTTAAACATATTCGAATTCAAATAATTACTTTTATAACCCTATCAACTACCTCTGTTACATCCTACAAAAGCATTTAATTATAAAACTTTATTAATAAATATATCTACAATATTTTTATCAAATTGTGTTCCAGAATATTTTTTTAATTCTTCTACTGCCTCTTCTTTACTTTTTATTTTTTGATATGGTCTTGTTGCTGTCATTGCTTCATAGGCATCAGCTACAGATATTATCTTTGACAAAAGAGGTATGTCATCTTCTTTTAGACCTTCAGGATATCCTGTGCCATCTAACTTTTCATGATGATATAACACTGCTTTAGCTAAGTAAGAATATTCATCTACATTTTTTAAAATCTGGTAACTAGTAGAAACATGTCTTTTTATTTCTTCCCATTCATCTTTTGTCAATTTACCTATCTTATTTAGAACATTAGGGGAAACTACAATTTTTCCTATATCGTGTAGGGTTCCTGCTATTTTTGCATCTTCTATTTCTCTTTTATTTAAGTTCATTGCTATTGCTATTTTTTCACAATATTGAGAAACCCTCTGGGAATGAATTTGTTCATTATCATATTTATTATTAATATTCAACAAAACATTTTCTATTGTTTTGCTTCTCATTATTTTTCCATTTTTAGTTTTTTGCTTATACATTTGATTATCTGCTTCTTTGTATACTTCTAAAATATTTTTATCTTCTTCATTTTTAGTTGCAAAACCTGCTGCCAATGATATTATTGCTGATTCAACAACATTATTGTTAGTTTCTTCCTGTATCTTATTTTTTATTTCTTCTGCCCTATAACTATTTGTTCTAGGAAGTAGGACTGCAATCTCATCTCCCCCTGCACGACATATAATATCATCTTTTCTGCAGGATTTTTTTAATATTTCAGCTACTTTTA
>JAWOEG010000098.1:0-22552 GCA_046482875.1 Eubacteriales bacterium
TCTAATATTATCACTCTATTACCAAATCTCCTGAAGTACTCTTAAAATATATCAAATTTCCTCCATTACCGTAGCTTCCTTCTACTGTGTCGTCGTGAATCCTATCGAAATTCAAATCCTTATCAGATTCTACATCTCCTGAAAGAGAACTAAACCTAAAATTAAAGCCCTCTACATTTCCAGTAGAAATAGTAGTGCTTCCGGATACCGACTTGAGGTTAAAATCACTCTCTACCTTTTCTATATCTATATCAGCATTACCGGAAACTGTATCTGAATCCAGTGAGTACAAACTACCTACTAGGTCCAAATCTCCAGATACTGATTTAAATCGCATGTCTTTAATGATGACACCAATAAGCTTGCTGTCCCCTGATACTGTATCTACCTTAAGATTAAAGAGGTTAGAGTTGGTAATATCTATATTTCCAGAAACAGACTTAAGATTGGCATCGGTACTTTTAATTTCATTTACTCTCAAATCTCCTGACACTGTATTCATATTTACTTCGTCGAACTCTATATTTTTAACTTCTACCCTGCTTGTAATAGTATTTAAAGATATGTCTCTGTGAAATTTTTCGGGAACTATTATCTCAATATTCAAGGAATTGTCCTTGTAATCAGAGTCGCTGAAACTCTTATTAGAGTCTGTGATCCTTAAAGACTTTCCTCTTTCTTCTATATATATATCAGGAGTAAAGTTGGATTTAATAGATCCTTCAAGATTTATTATAATTTCATTTGACGATCCGGCACTTATACTTACTTCACTAGACAAAAGCTCCAAATCCAAATCTTCAAAATCAACATCAGATAAGTCTATTTCTTCTTCCTCATCAACAGAATGACTTTTCTTAAAATCTAAAAACCAAGGCTTAGGAGAAAAACATCCCGTTGCTGTTAACATTATTATTACTACAAGACCTATTATAATTAATCCTCTTTTTTTCATATCAACCACCTCACAATAAATATACAACAAACAAATGAGAAGATAATTAATCAAATATTAAAATAAGATTAAGACTGTTTTTAATATTTTAAAATTTTCTTTTCATAATATTATATATAAAAAACAGTAATATATAAAGAAATATCTCCAATCCAACATTCCCGTTGTAATTAGCTCCTATTTATATTAGAATATTATATAGTTTAAATATAAAGGGAAAAGATAATTTATGAATTTAATTAAGGATTTAGAGGAAAAATTAAACCAGATAGCCCCACATATAATAAGGAAGGTAAAAAAATCTCAAGCCTTAGAATGGCTTCAGGATTTTAACAAGAAATATGGTGGAGGGATAGACCTATCTCATATTAAAAAAGAAAGTGCGGAGGGGATTGTAGTTCTAGCTTTAGGATACAACCTACACAGTACAGACTTTAAAAAAGAAGAAATGTCTATATCACCATACTACTACTTTTCCAATATATACTATCAGAATATGAATAAGGTCTTAGAAGAACTTAAAGGAAAAGGATATAAAATCAGGAAAATAGACCAAGCTCACTTAAAGACTTTAGCTAACCTCTCGGGTATAGGATACTACGGCAAAAACTCAATCATACACAATGATGAATTTGGAAGCCAGATGTTCCTATATGCTTTTACTACTGATGAGTCACTAGAATGGGATGAAATAAATTATAAATTATCCGACTGTGGAGACTGCACCATATGCGTCGAATCCTGTCCTAATAAAGCCCTAGAGGATTATAAACTTATAAGGGAAAAGTGCATAAGAAACTATACACTGGAAGGGAACTATATACCAGAAAATATAAGAGGTACCCTAGGATCTAGGTTAATAGGTTGTGACATATGCCAGGTAGTATGTCCAAAAAATACCGGTAAAAATGAAAACCTACCTATAGTGAATATACCGGAAAGAGAAATCCTCATACCTGAACTATATTTGAAAAACTGGGAGAAAGGTCTTAAATTACATATAAAAAAACTGGGAGACTTGATAGGTTATAATTATGCTAGGACAAATAGAGTCTTAGTTCAAAGTATAATATCTGCAGGAAATAGGAAGAATAAAGACTTAACCAATGAACTAAAAAGCTTACAAAAACATCAAGACAAAAATATTGTAGAATACAGCATATGGGCTGTTAAAGAAATAAACAACGGGAGTGATAAGGATGAGTATTGAAAGCGTAAAAGAACAATTTCAAAATGAACAGTTACATTTAGATGTAATAGAAATGGATACCAGTACTGCGACTGTTGAACTTGCAGCAGAAGCCTTAGGAGTAGAGCCGGGAAGGATAGCTAAAACAATGGCAATTCAAACAAAGGAAGAAAACCTTCTTGTATTGGCAAAAGGAGATAAAAGACTGGACAATAAAAAATTCAAAAAGGAATTCAACTCGAAAGGCAAGTTCATAAGTATGAAGGACGTAGAAGACATTACCGGTCACCCTATAGGTGGAGTATGTCCCTTTGGATTAAAAAATAATATGGATATTTACCTAGATGTATCCCTAAAAGAATACGACTACGTATATCCGGCAGGTGGCGGACCAAATACAGCTGTAAAAATAGGTGTTGATTACCTGGAAGAAGTTACCAAAGGTAAATGGGTGGATGTTTGCAAGTAAATAATAGAATTTAGATGTTGAAATAATAAAGAGCTTACCTGGTAAAATACCAGGTAAGCTCTTTATTATTTACGAGTATATAGTTAAAATCTGAAATTCTAAATGTGAATCCTACAAGTCTTAATGCATATCCTGCTAATTTGAGTGTATATCCTGCATATGCATTCAAATTAGCAAGATTCACACTTTAGCTTACCAGATATACACTCGGATATGCGGGATTCACACTATCTATTGACAAGGGTTTTTAGTAATATATAATGAAGTTGCAAGCTTGTAAAAAAATAAAATTTGTAGGAATAAAAAAATGAAAAGAAGAAATCGTGTTATCTCTTTTGTATTAGCATTTTGTTTAATTATATCTACGACAACTATTGTTTTTGCTGATAATTTTAAAGAAAGTAATCAAATAGTAAAAACAGAAGAGAGCAGCTTCATTTTAAATGATGAAGAGTATAATATAGTAAAGGATGAATTGAATAATATAATTGAAACAAAGATGTATGATAGTCAAAAAAATTTAGTAGGACATATGAAATACAATAAAAGTACAGGTCAGTTGGTAGATATATTCAATAACAAGATAATAGAAACAGAATATGGTATAGTTGATAAATCCTTAAGGTTAATTGATGACGAAGGGTATTATTATCAAGGAGACTATACTATAAATCTTGGAATTGTCTCAGGAGCGGCATCTCTAATACTAGCTCTAGTTACACACGGTTATACGCTAAGCTTAGCACAGACAATAGTAGGTTCGGCTATAAATATAGGATCGAGTGCTTTTTACATAGAAGTTGAACTATGGATGAAATCTGATGAGGAATATGATTATGTTAAAAAAATTGAAAGTGTTTACGAGTTAATTAGTGAAAATAATTATAAAATAGCTGGACCTTATACTTTCTATCAGAAAAAGGCCATATAATTTTTATTTGAAGAAGTTGTTAGTATATGAATATTGTTTTTCTAAAAGATGTTCTTACTCTTAACTACAATAATAGTAAGTCTCACAATACCAGTTATTTGTAGTATGCCACACTTATTTTATATTGAAAGATCTAAGATTAGGTTACAAATTTTGTAACCTAATCTATTATGGGAGGGGTTCAATGATTATATTTATACCGGTACTATTCATAATTATTGTTTTTTTATTTCTTAAAAAGAAAAAAAGATTTTTTAAAAGTCAAAAAGTTAATAAAATGTTAGATGAATCATCCCGTCATTGGTTTCTAGCAGTAGCTATTTATATTTTTTTAAGTAATTGGAATGATCCATCTACTGATACACCTTCAGAGCTATCATACATACTGAAAGATAATAATTCATTACTTGCTTGTTTACCTGTTGCATTTTATACTATCTTGATAATTAAACTAATAGAATTTTATCTTGTTCTAATAAGGTCAGGTAGAGTTAAACTGAAAGACAAATCTTTATTATCCTGGTTAGTAAAAAGATTTCATATAAGTTATACACCCGAACAAGTTAATTTAAAGGACGAGACTATTTTATTAGGATTTCAATTTTTTTTCTGTACTTTTGGGTTTTTCTATGAGTTAAAATGGTACTTATTAGGTGCTGTATCATTAATTATATATTTCATACTATATATTTTGATAAGTTTTAATGATATCAAAAAAATTTTTACTTCCGTTAAAATTCAAAAATGAAGAATTTTTATCAAGATATTATCCACCTTATGGTGAAGAAGAAATCTTTGATTTATATATAACTTTTTTTAAAAGAAAGAATCCTAAGATGCTGATAAATAAAGATTGGCTTAGATATACTTATAACTATAATCAGACACTTATTTTCTTATTTCTTAATATTGAGAGTGTAACTTATTCTGGGGAAATCAATTGAAATATTCATAAAATATGTTACAATTATAGTATCAAAAAAATAGGTGGGAATATGGACAAGATACTTATAATTGACGATGAAAAAAAAATAAGAGAATATTTGGCAGATATGGCAAGAGAAATAAATAACACTATTGATATACTAACGGCATCTACAAGCAAAGAGGCCTTGAAAATTGCAAAAAAAAAAGATATCAAAGTGTTTTTTATTGATATAAAATTAGGAAATGAAGATGGAATAGAACTAGCTCAGATGATAAGGAGCATAAAAAAATATAAATTCACAATGATTATATTTATTACATCTTACGCGAATAGGAGATTGGAAGCATTTGAGGATACTCACTGCTATGATTTCATCATAAAAGAATTTGGGAATGAAAAAAAGCTAAAGAGGACTATGAAAAAGATGCTGATAGAATACTTATCCTCTCAAAACCAATGTGAGGAATTAAATCTCGAATTTAAATTCCAAAAATTTCAATTGAAATACGATAATATAATATGCATTGAATATAAAAAAAGAAGAATAAATATAATAACTAATAATAAAAAAATAAAATATAAATATATGTCATTGAAAAATTTTAAGAAAAAGCTGCCAGTGAATTTTATACAGATTAATCAATACTTTATAGTTAATAAAATGTATATTGAAGAGATAAATAAAAAGGATAACTCTATTAAAATCCAAGGATTAGAGGGGAAAATAGAATACAGTAGAAATCACCAAAAAGAAGTGGAGGAATTAATAGATGAAACCTATTGAAATTTTCCTGCTTTCTTTATTGGAACTTATAATGATGCTTGTAATATTTCATAAAATCATAAAAACAAAAAATATAAAGTACATATTTGATATTATATATATAATATTAGGATCTGCAATAGTAGCTATTGTATCTAACTATATCTATAACAGCACATTATCTCACTTGATATGCACACTTTCATCATACTTATTATTTTTAATATATTCAATGCAAATTACTGATTACAATATTCTAACAAGAACAATCATATACCTACTGATGATACTGTTTGGAAGTGTTGTTCAATTAACAGGCGTTTTCATATACTCCTTGGCAGGATTTGAAATCGCCTATGCTTTTATGGAGGGAATAATAACGCAAAGTAGTGGTTTGATTATATTTATTATCCTAACCAAATTCATATCATTAAATACCTTAGAAATATACATAAAAGAAAAAAATGTGTATTTTAATTTTATTATTATCAATACATTTATTGTTATCTACTCTATATCTATATTTTGGTACCAAAGCTTTGAAAACCTAATGCAATTTTATATTGAAATATTAGTTTTAGTATTATTTACGATACTTATAAATATAGTATTTATAAGAGAGAGCTTACTCAACAAGCAATACTTAAAAAAAATCGAGATGTATGATACTTACATCCCTATTATTAAAAACCTTATTGATAATATTAGACAAAAACAACATGACTACAATAACCAGATTAACACTATAGTAGCTTTAAATAAAAAACTATCTATAGAGTTATCTGGGAAAAAAAGTGAATATATTGAAGAAATAACAAAAGAAGAAATTTGGGAAGATTTATTATGCCTAAACAATGATATCCTTATAGCTTTACTGTACAGTAAATGCATGACGGCAAAAAAAAATGGGGTACAGGTTAAATTAAATATACTCGATAGCTTTCTAAGAACAACATATTCAGACTATGAAATAGTAGAAATATATGGAATACTAATAGATAATGCAATGGAAGCAGCTGAAAAATCAAAAAATAGCAAAGAAATAATCATAGAAATTGATAGGATAAAAAACAAACATAATCTAACAATAAAAAATACTGCATTTAATGCAAAGAAAATAGAGATAGAAAAACTAGCAGAAAAAGGATACACAACAAAGAATGATACAGACCACGGTATTGGATTATATAAGTTAAAAAAATTACTTGAAAAAAATAACGGCAAAATAGAAATCAACTATGATGCCGCTTTAGAAATGATTGAAACTAAAGTAATTCATTACTAACTTTCCAAAGAATCAGGAATATCAGGCTCTCCCCATAAAATAGTAGATTGCATATTTACTGCAAGTACAGGAGCTAATACTAAAAGCAAATTACAAATTTTTTGCGATAAGGTATTCTGTCCTTTTAAGTTCATAAAATTTCACCCCCTTCAAAAAAGTTAACTGTAAAGATTGGATTATAATAACAAAAAGTCCAATCTTTACGTAATTATTAGTAAAACCCATATAAATCAAAAAATAAATGAAAATTAAAATTAAGCAAATACATTTATAAAATTTTAGGCTGTAAACTCTTAGAGATCCCCTTTTTTTAGAAGCATAAGGAGCAAAATAAATCAATAGAGTTGATGAAATTAAGTATATAATCACTGTTAAAGATGTATTAAAATCGATTTTAGATATAAAAGTTATTGAAAGATAGTAAAATAAAGTAAAAATAAAGCACCCAAGATAGCTTTTGAAATGATAGCCACCAGCAGATATCCTTATGGGAATGGAGAACAAAGTGATTAGTGCAAATTCCAAAGTCAAATCAAAAAATGAAAAGATAATCAAAAGTATTAAAACTTTACTTAGATCATTTAAAATTGAATTTAAAGAATATGAAATCAAATCCTTTTCTCTATAAGATAGAGAGTTATTAGAATCTAATATCTCTATTATTTTTAAAGAAATATAATTAATCACAACAAATCACCAACTATAAAATACCATAAAAAAATAAAAAGTCAATAGATAGTGTGAATCCCGCAAACTTGAATGTGAATCCTACAAGTCCTAATGCATATCCTGTTAACTTGAGTGTATATCCTGCATATGCATTCAAATTAGCAAGATTCACACTCTAGTTTACCAGATATACACTCGTATATGCGGGATTCACACTATCTATTGACAAGGGTTTTTAGTAATATATAATGTATTTGCAAGCTTGTAAAAAAATAAAATTTGGAGGATTTAAGAATGAAGAAAATATTTATAATTTTAATATTTATATTAATGTTAACTTTACTTTCTATATCGGTTAATGCTCAAACTTTAAAAGAAATAGAAATATCAACTAACAGTTCATACTTTGATGAAGAGTTAGGAAAGTATGTTGTATCATTTACTGTAAATAGTGATAATTCAATAAATTATTTATCTAAAAAAGATGTAGACTCAATAAAACACTTAAATAGCTTGAAGTATAGAAAAACAATAGAAAAAAATACTGATAGCGTTATAGAATTAAAAGGGTTAGCAGATTATTATGAATGGTATGAATTTATTAAAGAATCTGGGCCTGTTAAATATGTTGGAACAAGAAGAAAAGTTTCAGCTGACTTTGAAGCACCACCTGGGGGAGGATCGGTATCTAAGACTGTTAGTTTTAGCATAGCACATACATATTCCATTAATGTAACAACTTTATCTCAAAAACTTGCAATACAGGCTGATGCAGGATTTTCATGGACTGAAAGTGCAGAATCAAGCACCACATATACTGCTAACTTAAATCCTGGTGAAAGTGGATATCTAGCATTTACACCTTATTATGACAAAGTTAATGGAACGTTAAATCTTTATAGTAATTGGGATGGCTTAATTTCATCAAAGCAGGCATCTGGATATTCTGTAAAAACAACATATGATGGAGAACCAGATGGACTCTATCAATTTATTCTTTATTAAACTTTCATGAATAATATGATTATTATAAGGGGCGAATAATATATTTCGCCTCTTCAATAAAATTTTCTTATATAACTCATAAATAATTAGGAAAGAGGATACTGATGAAGTTAAAATATTTTTTAGCAATATTATTATTCATTATAATTTTAATAATTACAATAAATAGCAATAAAGAAAATCCAGATATTATTAGTTCGTATGATTATCAGGAAACAGTAAAACTTGGACTAGAAAAAGAAGGATTACTGGAAGATAATATACTGTACACTGAAAAACTAAAAAATGATGAAGAAATTATTTTTTTCACAGATAATAAATCAATTGGATTTGCATTTTTATCAAAGAGGGAAAAAGAATGGTTTTGGATAAGAAATGAAACTATGTATGGTTTTGAAAATAATAATAAATCAAACTACATGATATCGGTGCTAGAAAGTGAAACTATTAATAAGAATAAGTATAATATTTTCTTGGGGCAAATATTCGAACCAAACATTTATAAAATTACTTTTATAGATGATATGATTAAATCAAAGATTGTAAATAAAAATGGAAATATTTTCTGTTTAGCTGTAGTAGAAAGAAGTGAAATAAATAATAAAAATTTCTATATAAATCCAAAAGCTTATGATAAATTTGGGGAAATTATAAAAAACAAATAATAAAATAATAGAGTATAAATATGATAATGCAAAAAGTTTCTGAGAAGAATTAGCAGCAGTAGAAATAGGTGGAAAGTGGGGATATATAAATAAAACAGGAAATATTGAAATAGAAAACAAATACAATGATGCCAATATATTTTCAGAAGGACTGGCGGCGGTTTTAAATGAAAAAGATAAAGTAGGATATATAAATAAGCAGGGAGAAATAGTCATAGACTATAAATTTGATAAAGGATAGTTCTATTGGAAACTTATATTTTAAAGAATATGGATATGATGTAATAATAAAAGACAATCAATTTGGTGTTATAAATAAAAAAGGTGAATATATATTGGAGCCTAAATATATGTTAATAAGGAAATAATTTTCAATAAGTGTAACAGATTACTATATTAATTGGTTATATATAGTGAAGGCCAATTTAAGGAGACATAATATCATGTATAAAAAACTTATAGAAAAAAGCAAAAGAGGGGATATTCAATCCTTTGTAACTTTAATAAAAGAATATAAAATTTATGTTTACAATATATCTTTAATATTTTTTGAAAACAAAATAGAAGCTGAAGAGATATCACAGGAAGCTATATTAAAAGCTTTTGAAAATATTGAAAGTTTCAACGGAAAGTATTCTTTCAAAGTATGGCTTTATAAGATAGCCTTTGATACATGTATTAAGTGCAAAGAAAAAGTAAAATCAAATGTTTATACTAATAGTACTGCAGATTCTTTTGAAACTAAAGAGATAAGTTATGAAAATGAAAAACTTGAAAATATTTTAGCTAAAGAAATAGACCCTGAAATATTAAAGAACTCCATATATAAGTTAAAAGATGAAGATAAGATAATTATTTATTTGAAAGATGTCCTAGATCTTAATTACAATGAAATAAAACACATACTTCAATGTGATAGAGATATAATTAAGTCCAAAATAAGCCAGGCAAGAACCTCTTTAAATGAGCAGATAAAACAAATATTAGAATTCAGCTGAAAACAGGATAAATTATAGTAGCTGGGAATATAATTTATCCTGCTTTCAAATAATTAATAAAATATAAGCAGAATACTTACTTAAAAACAGCAGGGTTACTTTATTACCTGACCATCCTTCAAATAAAAATGAGGAATCCTGTCTCTCAACATTGATAGGAAAAAGGTTGAACTTTTTCCACCCCAGGCAGACCAATCATCTAAGGTAATCTCATTATCTCCCTGAACTCCTAGAAGAACGACTTCATCACCTTCCTTACAGGAAACACCCGATGCATCAACCATAAGCATATCCATATTTACCGCACCTATCTGTTTACATCTTTTACCTGATATTAGTACTTCCATATTTCCACTAAATTGACTAGGGATACCATCGCCATAACCTACAGGAATGGTAGCTACCTTAATAGGATGATCCGATACATAGGTGATATCGTAGGATACGCTTCGTCCTGCTGGAAATTCTTTTACCCTTGCTATTCGACTGTAAAGACTTAAAATACTTTTAGTATTAAAAGCATTATCATTTTTCACTATATGTTTTCCGGTCATAGATCCTATTAAAAGGGCACCGCACCTAACTAAATCCAAATCCGCATTTCTAAATTTCACAATAGCAGCACTATCTGAAATATGAACTATTCCTGTTGGTATATTTTTTTTCTTCATAGATTCAACAAAGTTTGTAAATTCTTCTAGTTGTCCCATTGAAAATTCGTCATCCTCTGTTTCTGTTCGGGCAAAATGACTGAATATCCCCTGGATTTTGATATGTTTCATTTGAGAAATAGATTTCATATGGTCTAGAGATTTTTCTGTAGGTAAAAATCCCAGACGACTTAGTCCTGTATCTAAAATAAAGTGAATTTTCACAGTTTTTTCATATTCTTTTCCTAGTTTTTCCAGTTGTTTTGCCCTTTCTAAATTCCAAATTGAAAATCCAATATTTTTCTGAACCCCTATTTTAAGCATGTCTAGTGTGGTGTAGCCCAGTACAAGAATTTCGGCTTTTGGAAGAGCTTCTCTAAGTTCTAGAGCTTCCGGAACATTGGATACTGCAAAGTTTGTAATTCCTTCATCCCAAGCAATTTTAGCTAGGTGAACTGCTCCGCAGCCGTAGGCATCATCTTTAAGTACATCCATTAGGATTGTACCTTCTGTTATTCCTTCTTTTACTATGCTAATATTTTTTATATATTGGTCTAAATCGATATTAATCCAACAAGGTCTAGTAAGCATTATAATTCCTCCTGTATGGGTAATTAGTTTTATAAATATATTCTGTTTTTTATTATATCATAAAATAATTAAATATCTAAATTAAAGAAAAAGCATATCAGGTGTTATCCACCTAGATATGCTTCTTTAACCTTTTCATCCTGAAGAAGTTCTTTTCCGGTTCCTTCAGCTATTATTTTTCCTGTTTCTAATACGTATCCTCTATCGGCTATTTCTAGAGCTTGCTTTGCATTTTGTTCTACTAATAATATAGTAGTTCCTGCATTGTTTATTGTATTTATGATGTCAAATATCTGCTCTACCAGTATAGGAGCAAGTCCCATTGAAGGTTCATCCATTAGAATCATTTTAGGTCTGCTCATAAGAGCCCTTCCTATAGCAAGCATCTGCTGTTCTCCACCGGATAAAGTTCCGGCTATTTGTTTGTATCTTTCTTTAAGTCGCGGAAATCTTTTGAAAACCATTTCTAAATCTTCTTGAATCTCTCTTTTGTCTTTTCTTATAAAAGCACCCATCTGTAGGTTTTCTGAAACTGTCATCTTAGAGAAAATTCTTCTACCTTCTGGTACGTGGGCGATACCTAAGTCTATAATCTGATGAGGATAAATTTTCAACATGTCTTCATCTTTATATCTTATAATTCCGTGAGTAGGTTCGAGAATTCTTGATATTGTCTTTAAAGTGGTTGTTTTACCAGCTCCGTTTGCTCCTATGAGGCTTACTATTTCACCTTCGTCTACATGGAAGCTAAGCTGCTTTATTGCATGAATCTTGTCGTAGAATACATCTAAATCTTTTACTTTTAACATATCATCACCTACTCTCCTAAATAAACTTTGATTACGTCAGGATTGTTCTTAATTTCATCAGGAGTTCCTTTTGCTATTATCTTACCGTAATCTATTACCACTATTCTTTCACAAACTCCCATTACTAGATTCATATCATGTTCTATTAATAAAACAGCTATATCAAATTTATCTTTTATGAAGTGAATAGTTTCCATTAACTCTTTAGTTTCTTGCGGATTCATTCCTGCAGCTGGTTCGTCCAGCATTAGTATTTTTGGCTTTGTTGCTAGCGCCCTTGCTATTTCAAGTTTCCTCTGCTTACCGTAAGGTAGATTTTTAGCTAGGGTATTTGCATAATCTTCCATTTCAAATATTTTTAGAAATTCTAGAGACTCTTCATATGCTTTTTTTTCTCCCTGCCAGAATTTTTTTGTTCTAAGAACACCATTTAAAATATTATAATCAATTTCATGGTGATAAGCTATTTTTATGTTATCTATAACAGGTAAATCTTTAAATAGCCTTATATTTTGAAAAGTTCTAGCTCCTCCAAGTCTTACAATCTGATAAGGAGTTTTTCCAACTGCATTTTTTCCGCCTATGTGGATACTTCCTTCAGTGGGGGTATAAACTCCTGTAAGCATGTTGAAAATAGTAGTTTTTCCTGCACCGTTTGGTCCAATTAAACCAACTAATTCATCTTTATTTACTGAAATTTCAAAATTATCAACGGCTTTAAGACCACCAAATTGTATAGTTAAATCTTTAGTTTCGAGTAATGCCATATCAATCACCGTCCTTTACTTCTTTTCTAGGAGAAAGTATCTGGTTGTATCTTAACTTGTGGAAAAACATCTTCATTGAAAATTCTGCTGTTCCAAAAAGTCCTTGCGGTCTAAATATCATCATTGCTACAAGCAAGAATGAGTATATAAGTAATCTGTACTGTGCAAAATCTCTCAGTGCTTCTGGAAGTATAGTAAGTACGATAGCGGCTATAATTGAACCTGTTAAACTGCCCATACCACCTAATACTACTATAACTAAAATTTCAACAGATCTCATAAATCCAAAAATGTTTGGATCTAAAAAGGCCAAGTAATGAGCGTATAGTCCACCACCAACACCGCCGAAGAAGGCTGCCGTTGAAAATCCCAGCACCTTATAGAATGTAGTAGGAATACCTACTGCTTCTGCAGCTATTTCATCTTCTCTTATAGAGATTATAGCTCTACCATGTTTAGAGTTGGTAAAGGTATAAAGAAAGAAAATTACAAATACGGTAATCCAGAAAGTATTATCAAAATTAGTTAGTCCTGGGATTCCTGTAAGTCCTTGCGCACCACCAGTGACCTTTATATTATTAATAAATACTCTTATAACTTCACCAAATCCAAGGGTAATTATTCCTAAGTAGTCTCCTCTTAGTCTAAGAGAAGGGATACCTATTATTAAACTTACTAACAGAGAAACTATTCCCGCTGCTATTAAGGATAGTATGAGTATTACAATATTCGGCATACCAATAATAACACCATTTTCAATACTTTCAATTATTGCCATTGAAGTGATTGCAGAGGTGTAGGCTCCGGTAGCCATAAACCCTGCATGCCCAAGAGCTAACTGGCCAAGAAATCCTGTGGCTATATTTAAACTTGTAGCTAGTATTATATTAACACCAATAAAGACTATGATACCAACATAATATCTGTTTAGTATTCCATTACTTATAAGCATTCTCATGATAATAAATAAAATTACTATAGCGAGAAGGTTAATTAAATAACTTTTCAATGTATCTTTTTTCATATCTACACCTTCTCTCTTTCATTTTTACCAAGTATACCAGTTGGTTTTATAATTAATACCAAGATTAATATTCCAAAAACTATTGCGTCTGACCACTGACTTGAAATATAAGCTTTAGATACTGTTTCTACCATTCCTATTATGAATCCTCCAAGCATTGCTCCCGGGATAAGTCCAATACCGCCTAAGACTGCAGCAACAAATGCTTTTAGTCCAGGCATTATACCCATGGTAGGGTAAATTTGGGTGTATGCAACACTATACAGGACACCACCAAGAGCCCCTAGTGCAGAACCTATGGCAAAGGTAATACTTATTGTTCTGTTAACATTTATTCCCATAATTACAGAAGCTTCTTTATCTTCCGAGACTGCTCTCATAGCTTTTCCAGGTTTTGTATTTTTAATAAATATATCTAGAACGACCATAAAGAAAACTGATAATACAATAGTTACTATTGTTACTGTTCCAATCTGTATTCCTGCGATATCTATAGGTCTTTTTGGTATCAAGTCCGGCATAACCTTAGGGTTTGCTCCGAATATTACTTGAGCTAAATTTTGTAGAAATAGACTCATCCCGATAGCTGTTATAAGAGCAGATATACGAGGAGCTTTTCTTAGTGGTTTATAAGCGACTGTTTCTATGGTAATACCTAAAAGTGCTGCTAGAACCATAGAAAAGATTAATGTTGCTAAAAATGGAAGACCCATAGTTATAACAGTAATAAAAGCAAAATAAGCACCCATCATCATTATTTCTCCATGGGCGAAATTAATCAATTTGATTATTCCATATACTAAAGTATAACCTAAGGCAATAAGTGCATAAATACTTCCAACTGATAATCCGTTAATAAACTGCTGTATTAATAAAGTCAATTAAATTGCCTCCTTTCAACAAAAGGGCAAGGAGAGACTAAAAAGTCTCTCCTTACCAATATTTTCTTATTTATTTTATTTATTGGATAGAAACTTTGTCAGCCAGAACATGTTTTCCGTCTATTACTTGAATTATAGAGATACTCTTTTGAGGGTCTCCATTTTCATCAAATACTATATTTCCCGTAACTCCATCAATATTAATAGCTGCTAAAGCGTCAACAACAGCTTGGCTTTCTGTTGAACCAGCATTTTCAATAGCTTCAGACATCATATATACTGCATCATACCCTAAAGCGGATAAAGCTGTTGGGTCGGCTTCCCATTTTTCATTATAGTTTGATAAGAAGTTTTGTACTACTGCAGATTCATCTGTTTTAGCAAAGTGATTTGTAAAGTAGTGACCTTCAGCTACATCTGCATAGTCACCTTCGATACCGTCCCAACCGTCTGCTCCTATTGCAACTACATCAAGTCCTTGCTCTTCTACTTGAGATAATATAACCCCAACTTTAGCAATATAATCTGGTAAATAAAGTACATCAGGTTCGTTTTCTGCTATTTTAGTTAATACAGTTTTGAAATCTGCATCGTTTTTAGTATAACCTTCGTAATTTGTTACTTCACCGTATTCTTGGAATTTTTCTTTAAAAGCTTCTGCTAATCCTTCAGAATAAGGGTCTTCAATATTATATAAAACTGCTGCTTTTTGTGCTTCTAGGTTATCTGCTGCGAAAACTGCTGCAGTTGCACCTTGGTATGGGTCTGTAAAGCATGCTCTAAAAATATTTGGAGCATCAAGAGTAACATCTAAGTGAGTTGCTGTAGGTGATAACATTGGCATTCCATCACCTTTTGCAATTTCTTTAATACTTAAAGTAGTACCACTAAAAGTTGCTCCTATAAGTGCAGACATTTCGTCTCTGTCTCTTAATCGGTTATATGCATTTACAGCTTCAGTTTTATCACCTTTGCTGTCGTAAGAAATAATTTCGATATCTCTACCAAGTACTCCACCAGCCGCGTTAATTTCTTCAGCTGCTAATTCCGCACCTTCTTTGGTAGTTTCACCATACATACTGTAATCTCCGGTTAATGGTCCTATAAAGCCTAATTTAATAGGATCTCCACTAACATCTTCACCTTCTGGTGCATCTTCACCTTCTGGTGCATCTTCACCTTCTGGTGCATCTTCACCGTTTCCACATCCTGTTACTACAACTGTAAAAACAAGTATAGTTATTAATAATAAAGCTAATATTCTTTTTTTCATCTTATAAATCCTCCCTATTTAAAAATATTATTGTTTATTCTATAGCAAATAGAATAAATATGCAAGAAAAATATTAATAAAATATTAATATTTTAGTTTTGTGTCCAATATATAAACTTGAAAAGGTTTTCGTTTTACTGTGATACACACGTATTTAAATTATGTCAACATATTAATATGTTGACATATCATTTAATGAAAATTAAAATAATATGCAGTTAATATAATAAAATTGCTAATATTAGTAAAATATTATAAAAAAAAGAGTCCCATTATTGGAACTCTAATCAAATTTATTTATAATATTTTAGATAAAAAGTCTTGGGTTCTTGGATGTTGAGGATTTTCAAATAGTTCTTTTGGAGTACCTTGTTCAACTATGATACCGTCATCCATAAATAATACCCTGTCTCCAACTTCTTTTGCAAAACCCATTTCATGAGTTACTACTACCATAGTCATTCCTTCTGAAGCTAATTTCTTCATTACGTCTAGTACATCGCCTACCATTTCCGGATCTAAAGATGAAGTAGGTTCGTCAAATAGCATTACTTCAGGTTCCATAGCTAATGCCCTAGCTATAGCTATTCTCTGTTTTTGTCCTCCAGAGAGTTGAGATGGATATGTATCTGCCTTATCGTGCAATCCTACTATTTTAAGAAGTTTGAAAGCAACATTTTCAGCCTCTACCTTTGTAAGACCTTTCACCTTCATTGGTGAGATAGTAATATTTTCCAGTACTGTCATATGAGGAAAAAGATTGAATTGTTGAAAAACCATACCCATTTTTGCTCTTTGTTTATTTATATCATTTTTTTCATCGGTTATTGGAATACCTTCAAATACTATTTCTCCTCCTGTAGGGTGCTCTAAAAGATTTAAACATCTAAGGAAAGTGCTTTTGCCAGAGCCGCTAGGCCCGATTACTACTACGACCTCGCCTTGAGTGATTTCTTCGTCGATTCCTTTTAGAACGTGAAGTTTGTCAAAACTCTTATTTAAATTAGATACTTTGATCACCGGCTCTCAACCTCCTTTCAAATACATTCAATAATTTTGATAATGAGTAAGTAATAATAAAGTAAATTATTGCTGCAAATATTAATGGTGAAAATGGTCTGTAGCTTATTCCTCTAATAGTGTCTGTCTGATACATTAGATCGTGTATACCTACTACAGATATAATTGCAGACTCTTTTATAAGTATTACAAATTCGTTTCCTAAGGCAGGCAGAATATTTTTAAGAGCCTGAGGTATTATTACATATCTCATAGCCATTTTTTGAGTCATTCCTAAAGATCTGGCAGCTTCTGTCTGTCCTTTCTCTACAGATTGTATACCACCCCTTACTATTTCGGCTATATAAGCGGCACTGTTAAAAGAGACAGCTATTACTACTAACCATATGTCCGGCATAAAATCAAATCCTAACAATGGTAAACCATAGTAAACAATAAAAACCTGAACAAGTAAAGGGGTACCTCTTACAAAATTTATATAACTTCTAGAAATGGCCTTTAATACTTTGTTCTTTGATAAATTCATTAATGCTAGTATTAACCCTAATATAACACCAAGTAAAACACCGAAAAAAGAAACAAGCAAAGTAACACCTGTACCTCTTAAATAATAGCGGTGATATTTTACAAATAATGCTATGTACCCGCTGATGGTTTCAATTAAAATTTCCATAATTCCTCCAGTTAATATTAATGGTAACTATTCAAAAGGGATGAAAATTCATCCCTTTTGAAAGTATATTTTTTTATTTCAAATTTTATTCGTCTGCTAGAAGAGTTGCTTCGCTAATAAATGTGTCAAGTTCTCCAGTTTCTATTAGATTTTCAAGAGTTTTGTTTAACTCAGCTAATAGTTCAGCATTTCCTTTGTTTATTGCTGCAGCTACACCTTCTTCTGTACCGAAACTAATTTCCGGAACAATTAAATCGTCATTTTGATTTGCATAAGCATCAGCTACAGGTTTTACTAATACTACAGCTTCAATTTTATTGTTTTTAAGTTCTAATACTAAGTCTGTAATTTTACTTAATCCCTTATATTCTGCTCCTGAAATTTGATTAAGAACTATTTCCTCTTGTACTGTGGCTTTTTGTGCTCCTACTACAACTCCTTCAAAATCTTCAGGTTCTTTGTATGTATCAACATCTTCAGCTTTTATAAGTATACTTTGCTCTGCTTGGTAGTAAGGTATTGAAAAATCCACCACTTCTGCTCTTTCTGGCTTTGGAACCATACCAGCTACTATAAAGTCAATATTGTCAGCTACTAATGCTGCTATTAAACCTTCGAACTTCATATCCTTGATTTCTAGTTCTACACCTAAGTCTTCAGCGAAAGCCTTTGCTATTTCGATGTCAAATCCTACGATATGGTCTTCGCCGTCTATTTCTTTATGAAATTCATACGGTGGATAATCGGCAGCTGTTCCTAATACGATAACGCCTTTTTCTTTAATCTTATCCAGTTTTGTTTCTTCTTTTGGTTCTTCTTCAGGCTCTTCTGCTTCATCTTCATTTTCTGCTGGTTCTTCAGCATCCTGATTTGGTTCGTCACCGGATGGTTGACTACAACCTACAAAGGTTAACATCATAATTACTACTAAAATAATTGAAATAATTTTCTTGGTATTAAACATTTTTAAATCCTCCCTAAAGTCTTTATTTATTTTAATGTGTTTTATTATACAAAATATAACATATATATGCAAGCAAAATTTTTGAATTTTTGAAAGAAATTTTTCTTAAATGGCTAGAAAGCTTGAAATAATAGGGTTGCAAGAAATAAAAAATTAAACTTAAAACAAATAATAAAGTTAGTGTAAAATAGTTGTTGGACAAAAAAATATATAGAATCCCACTCCATTTGATATAATGTAATAAACTAAGGATAAGTATTAAAGGAGGAATTCTCTATGGATAATATTATACTATTTATTAATGTAAAAACACAAGTTTGACATGTAGTTGTAGATATGCTATATTTTAGTTGAAAATAAAATATTGCTAGGGGAGCTGTAAGCTGAGAATTAAACCCTTATACCTGAACCGGGTAATACCGGCGGAGGGAAGCGCTATCTATTATATATAGATATTTTACAGCATCCTCCTGAAATGAAAGGAGGTTTTTTTGATGGATTTACAAGTTTTTTTAGAATCGATTACTGGGCAAATAAGTGTAGTAGTTGTTATTGCAGTACTGTTTATAATCATTGCAAAAAGTGACAAAGGTGGTTTTAATACAAAAGCACTAGCTACATCGGCGGTACTTATAGCAATAGCTTTTGCACTAAACCAGATTACTCTTTTTAGAATGCCGCAAGGAGGTTCTATTACTCCTTTAAGCATGCTTGTAGTTGTACTAGTTGGATATTTCTTTGGTCCAAGACAGGGTATTATGGCTGGAATGGCTTTTGGGTTGCTTGATTTATTGATAGCACCATATGCTATGACACCTATTCAGATTTTACTGGATTATCCCTTTGCTTTTGGTGCATTAGGATTAGCAGGACTATTTAGAAATAGAAAAAAAGGATTAACAATAGGCTATATTGTAGGAGTATTTGGTAGGTTTATATGTGTATTTATCTCAGGAGTAGTATTTTGGGGCATATATGCACCAGAGGGATCTAATGTATTCGTATATTCAGCGGTTTACAATGGTACATACTTGTTAGTAGAAGGAATCATTACAATAGTAGTACTTCAGATACCTGCTGTAAAGAATATGTTTGATCGATTGAGAAAGCAGATAGTTGAAAATTAAACTTAGGAGCTGAGAAGCTCCTTTTTTTTATGTAAAAAAACAAGAATTCGAATATTTTATAAAATATATTTAATTAACAAATTTTAAGGTTTAAAAAAGGATAGAGGGGTATAAGTATAACAATTGAGAAAAGCAAAAAAACTGAAAACCTTTTCTTGACTATTGGAGAGGTACTGGTATAATTGAAGTATATTTACTAAAACGTTTAAGTAAGGTAGGTGGTGTTGTTTTGAGGGTTACAATAAAAGATATAGCAAAGCTTGCAGGAGTATCTACGGCAACGGTTTCAAAAATAGTGAATAATAAAATTGATGATGTAAGTAACACAACAGTTGAAAAAGTAAAAAAGATTATAAAAGAGAAAAATTATACTCCAAATTACCTAGCTCGCAGCATGGTAACAAAAAAAACCAAAACCCTAGGATTAATAATACCGGATATAAGAAATCCCTTTTTTACGGATATTGCAAAAGGAGCGGAAGATAAGGCAAATGAGCTGGGATATAGTATATTTTTCTGTAATTCCGACGATAATTTAGAAAAAGAGATTACTTATATCAACAGCCTTATTGATAAACAAGTAGATGGAATAATGCTGGCAGGAGCTGCAAAACGAGATATTAATAGGGAAAGAAAAATCAATATAAATATTCCTATAATCTCTGTAGATAGAAATGCATATTATAAAGGAATAAAAGGAAGCATTGAAATAGACAATTATACAGGAGCATATGAAGGGGTAAATTATCTAATATCTAAAGGGTATAGAAGAATAGTATTTGTTTCTGGACCTCTGGACACAAAACCTTCTACTGAAAGATTAAGAGGGTATAAAAATGCTGTGAAAGATTCAGGTATGAAAGTAGATGATGAAAATATTATTGTAGGGACTTATGAGAGAAATTTTGGTGAAAAAATTATAGAAAAATTAGATTATTCACTAAACAATGTTGGTTTTTTCTGCGGTAACGATTTAATTGCCATAGGGCTCATAAAAAGCCTTAAAGAAAAGGGGCTTAAAATACCTGATGAAGTAGGAGTAGTAGGCTTTGATGATATATATATATCATCTTTGATTTCACCTTCTCTTACTTCCGTAAGACAACCTAGTTATAAAATGGGATATAAGTCTATAGAATTATTAATAAGAATATTAGACAATAATAATGAAGAAAAAAATAACAAAACTTTAAAAACAAGGTTAATAAAAAGAGAATCTACTAAAAGAATTAACCTTGATTAAATAAAAAATAAGGAGTGATTTAATATGACAACACCACACAATAGTGCAATAAAAGGAGATATAGCGGAAACAATTTTACTTCCGGGTGATCCTTTAAGAGCAAAATTTATAGCAGAAAATTTTCTTGAGGATGTAACACAATTTAACAGCATAAGAAATATGTTTGGATTTACTGGAACATATAAGGGCAAAAAAGTATCTGTAATGGGTACAGGAATGGGAGTTCCATCAATAGGTATATACTCATACGAGTTGATACATTTTTACGGAGTTAAGAACCTTATAAGAGTGGGATCCTGTGGAGCTTTTGATGAAAACTTAAAGCTTTATGATGTAATAATAGCTCAAGGTGCATGTACTGATTCAAATTATGCCGACCAGTACGATTTACCTGGAACTTATTCAGCGATAGGTTCCTACGATTTATTATCCAAAGCCGTTAAATCAGCGGAAGATAAGGGAGTAGAAGTACATGTAGGAAACATACTTACATCAGATGTATTTTATTCTCAGAAAGAAGACAGTTGGAAACAGTGGGCAAAAATGGGTGTATTAGCTGCAGAAATGGAAACTTACGCTTTATACTGTAATGCCGCTAGTGCAGGAGTGAATGCCCTTACAATACTTACAGTTTCAGACTCTATAGCTAAAGGTGAAGAAACATCACCTGAAGAAAGACAAAAAAGCTTTACTAAGATGATGGAAATTGCTCTGGAGCTTGCATAAATGAAAGCCTGGGAAATAGCAAGAGACTTGTATGTTAAGGCTAAGCCCGTTGTTTTAGAAGAAGAGGACCAAACCTGGGAAATTTTAAAGGAAGCATCTAATTTTTACGATCAATTGTTAAGTATAGACTGGAAGAGCAATGTCCCCGGCTCGGGAGCTCCTGAAAAAATAATGGTTGCTGCAGTCCAAGCTCTTGAAAATAGAGGATATAAAGTTAAGGATAGCCAAAGATTATTGAAAGAAGGGATACAAGCTCATAATGAGGAAAACTACGTAAAACTGCATAAAATAACTGCAGAGTTAAAAAATAACCTACTTAAAGCTGAAAAAAATGAAGAATCATCTTATTGGAAATATAAAAACTATCAAACTTTCCAGGATTATAATAAGGAAGTAAAATTTCCAGAAAAAATTGATGTAGATGTAACGGAGGGAAGTTTTAAGGAAAAAATTAAAGCAGCATGGTTATCTCAATTAATAGGAGCGGCTATGGGTACTCAGGTTGAAGGTTATACTTCTGAAAATCTCTTTAAAGCCTTTGGTGAAGTAAGAGATTATATAAGAGAACCAAATACTTATAATGATGATATAACTTTTGAGCTTGCACTACTTGAATCCTTTGAAAAATACGGGTATAATATAAAATCAAGGGATATAGCTTTAGAATGGGTAGGTTATATACCCAGCGGATGGTCTGCAGAAGAAATAGCTTTGAGAAATATAAAGTCCGGAATTATGCCACCGGAAAGTGGGAGCTACAACAATCCTTTTAATGAATGGATTGGAGGATATTTTAGAAGCTGTCAAATTTTATTCTGTTAAATGTTGGGTCAATGATCATGGCTTTCAAGCACGATCTTGCAAGACAGGAATGAGGTGGTGTGCATGCCGCAGGCGGTAAAGCGTTTGTTTCCGGAATTGGTCCTCCTTTTTCTTCCTGTGTTTAT
>JAWOEG010000064.1:0-15350 GCA_046482875.1 Eubacteriales bacterium
AGTCACCCCAAAAAACAAAAGCAAATTACCCCCTAAGGAAACTACTACAGAATATACAACCAGTCTTTTAGGAAATCTCTCTTTTGAGTTAACATCCCCAAAAAAGACAAGAAAAAGTATAGGTACCCCTATATAAGCAAGAGGATAGTATTCTCCGCTAAAATTGTACCATTGGGCTAGGTATTCGTAGATAGGACCGTTGTAAGGAAAGCTCAACATCCATCCTAAAAAGAATCCGTAGGAAATTATTATAAATATATAGTTTTTATTATAATCATTAAATATTTTAGATTTAACTAGCATGTTTATATTTTAACACAAAAAAACTACAATATCACCCTAAATATCACCCTTATATTTATATATATACGTAGTATAATTAAAATACAAATTAATATTTGTTTTTTTAATAGTGTAGATAGGCATAAAACTAATTAGGGTTTAGGGATAAAAGGAGTCTAAGATTAAAATCTTAGACTCCTTTTATTTGTTATTTTAATCCCAGTTCTTTTAGTTTATCTTCAGTTGGCTCTCCAGTCTCTAAATTCCAACCCATACTTTCATAAAATTCTTCTAGAATTATTTTGTTATCCACTACATGTCCCTTACCTAATCCGTCTGGGGCAGCTTCTGTAGTTAACCTTACAGGAAGTTGATCATCTTTAATGTCAAAGCCTTCTCTGTAGTTAAACATTCTTTCTAAATTTATTACTCTTTCAGCAGCTTTTAACATATCTTTAGTTTCAAGATTTTCTCCTGTAGCTGAATTATAAAGTCCTGTCCAAGTGTTGCCCTTAACAGCAAGGGTTATACTGGTGAATAAGCATACCCCTAATAGGTTTGTGAGCATAGACAGTTCCATAAATGGTTTAACCCATTTTTTATCCTTATCTTCAAATGGAGATACTTTTTCATTTATTCCTAATTCTGGTTCTGTATATCCAAAAGAGTCTATTACTGAAGCATAAGGTCTTAAGTGGTCTGCCCCTCTAGGAGAAATAACGTGAGATAAAGTTTCACCCTTGCTTGCTCTAACTCCACAAGACGCCAATTCCATTCCTTTCACCGTAAAGGTATACTTTTTAGCCTCTTCTCCAATTTTTTCTGCCGCCTTATCAGAACCATCGGCAAGAATATCTCCGTAGCCTTCTCTTTTAGCTATTTTTCCTACTATATCTACAAGGGCATCTGCATTTCCAAATTCCAGCTTTATACCTCCAGTAGTTTTTTCATCTATTAATCCTTTTTCATACCATTCCATAGCTGTTGCTATTACCTGTCCTGCAGATATTGTATCCATTCCCATCCTATTACAGATATAGTTTGCCATAGTAATAGCATTTAGGTCGTCTATGTAGCACTTAGAACCAAAGGCTCCTAGGGTTTCATATTCAGGGCCTCCTCCTGATTCTCCTTTATACTTACCTTCTTTAATTTCTGTATGTCTTCCACAAGCTACAGGACAACCGTAGCATGCCCAAGCTTTTACGTCTAGATTTTCATGATATGCTTTATGCCCTAGTTTGTCCATTGCATCAAAGGTTGTATACTGCCAGTTTTTAGTTGGTAGCAAGCCTAATGCATTTATAGAATCCATAAAAGAAGGGGTACCAAAAGGTTTAAGTTCTTCTCTTGCGAACTCTTCTGCTTCCAATTCTTTTCTTGCTCTTTTAGAAAATTCTTTCATCATTTCTTCATCAGCATCAACTAATTTTTCACTACCGAAAAATGCTAGTGCTTTTAAATTTTTACCACCCATTACAGCTCCAGCTCCGCCTCTTCCTGCAGCTCTGTGCTTATCAATCATAATAGAGGAAAAATTAACTAAATTTTCACCTGCTGGTCCTATTTCCGCTATCCTTATTTTTTTATTACCTATTTCTTCTCTAATTTTTTCTTCAGTTTTTTCTGTGTCTAATCCCCATATACCTGCCGCATCTTTAAATTCTACCTTATCATCGTCAATGCTTATGTATACAGGTTTTTCACTTTTTCCTTCTACTACTACCACATCATATCCCGCTTTTTTAATCATTGGGGCAAGATGTCCTCCTACATTTGACATTCCTATTGTTCCTGTCAAGGGTGCCTTGAACCCTATGACTAACCTTCCAGAACATGGAGCCTTTGTTCCTGTTAAAGGTCCAACTGAAAATACTAATAAGTTTTCTTCACTAAGGGGTTCCATACCTGGCTTTAATTCATCATATAGAATTTTAGCAGCAAAACCCTCTCCTCCTATAAATTCTTTGTACCATTTTTTTGGAATATCTCCAGATTTAAAGCTCTGGTCTTTTAAATTAATTCTTAAAATTTTTCCTTTTTTACTCATTAATTCCACCTCTCATTTTTTTAGTATAAAAACTTAAAACTTTGAAATAAAACCTTTAACTCTAACCTCCTTTTTCAAAAAATAAGCAAAGGAGCATATTCAAATTAATGAATATACTCCTTTGCAAACACGGCAGGCTAAAAAATTACTTCTCTAACCTTTTCGTTCTACTTTCCTATTATTATGCCTTGTAGTTATGCAGGAATAGTAGAATCGGAGCTAATTATTCCTGTTACTTATATTATAAACCTTATAGTAACTATAATGTCAAGGCTTTAGATTATTTTATTGGAACTTGTAATCTTATATACATTTCTCTAGTTTTGTTTTTAAATAGTGGCAATTCTGTTATTACTTCACAGATATAATCTCCGTTAATTTTGTAGTTATTATCTTTGACATAACTAAGAAGTTTCTCTGCATATTCTAATTCATTGCTAAACCCTTCTTCTCCTTTAAATGAAATACATGCATATTTACCCTCCGGTACAACTTCTACATTTTTTTCAGGAGGAAATGAGTTTTCTAAAAAAACAAAAATTTCTGATGAATAATATTTATTCCTTAAAAGGTTTTCTTTTCTAATAATAGAACCTATATTACAAAAGTAAACCATAGGCAGGTTTTTAACCATTACCTGCTTCTTTAGTTCTCTAAGTATGTATTCAAAGCTTTCCATGTCGTTTTCATATATATTGATTTTTCCATCGTAGCAAAATATTTTCCTTCTGCCAAATTTTCTAATCTCTACACCCTTTTTCTTAGATTCCATCCTATACTCTTTTAAATTATTTTTAAATTTTAAAGCTGCCTTTTCCATTATTTCAAGTTTTTTCTTTTCTTCGAAAATACATTCCAACTGCATATCTATATTTTTTTCTATTAATTTAATATCATTTTTCTCAAAAAGAATCTTTATTTTTTCAAGAGGCATACCCAAGTATTTCATTTGGTTTATGAGGTCTAGTTTAGCACTTTGGTTTATATTATAGTATCTATAGCCGGTTTTATCATCCACTTTCTCTGGTGACACCAGTCCTATTTTATCGTAATATCTAAGGGTTTGTTTAGAAATATTGTTTAGTTTGGCCATTTCACCAACCGTTAGTTTTTTCATATAATCACATCTCCAGTGTGTTTTTATAACCTATTCTAAAACATAAGATACGAGAAGTTTTATAGTATTTTCAATGCCTTCATAGTGAGTTCTCTCCATACCGTGGGAAGCATGAACCCCCGGACCTATAAGGGCACATTTAATATTGTTTCCTGCTCTTAGTGCAGCTGATGCATCAGAACCATAATAGGGGTATATATCTACAGCATGATTTAGTTCCTCCTCCTCAGCTATTTTTATAAGCTTGTTTGTCATCCCAAAGTCGTAAGGTCCAGATGAGTCTTTTACACAAATGGAAACATCATTTTCCGTGCAGGTAAGATCATCGCCTATACATCCCATATCAACAGCAAGAAGTTCATCTATTTCTTCAGGAATATATGAAGCCCCATGACCGACTTCTTCATAGGTTGATATGAATAATATTAAATTATTTTTTGGCTTCACTTTATATTTATTTAAAATCTGAAGCAAACTTAGTAAACAAGATGTCCCTCCCTTGTCATCTATATGTCTGGATTTTATGAAGCCGCTTTCAGTAAGGGTAGTTTTTGGATCTATTGATATAAAGTCCCCAGCCTTTATCCCTAACTTTTCTACATCTTCTTTGTTTTTAACATTTTCATCAAGCCTTATCTCTAAATTTTCTTCATTTCTTTCTTTGTCTTTAGCATCTTTATATACATGAGCCGCCGGAGAGGTGGAAAGAATAGTACCGGTGTATTCTTTACCCTTTCTTGTATGTACCATACAGTACTCACCATCTAAGGTAGGCATCAAATTCCCACCTATAGATGTAAACCTTATCATTCCTGAAGGTTTTATGGATCTAACCATCCCACCCAGGGTATCTAGATGAGCTGCTATTCCTACAGTATAGTCTTTATTTTCTCCTTCAACATTTATATATCCTGCACCTTTTTTTGTGTATTCCAACTTAAAACCTAATCCTTCTACTAACTTTTCTATTTTTTTCATTATATTATGGCAGTATCCACTTGGGCTAGGTGTTTTTAATAAGTCTTCAAGTGTATTAATTACGAAACTTTTGTCTACTTTATATTGCATTTTTCCCTCCTGTTTTATCTAATTTTCACTATATATATTATTATACAATATTTTTCAAAAAAAATAATATAAGTAGGAAAACTTTTACAACTTAAGAATCTAAGATTGAAATTTATAATTTGACGTATTTAATTAAATAAAATTCTAAAATACTATTTTAAAAATGTTATTAATACATAGTATTGATATTATTTTCTTAAAGATATATAATATATTTGTGCATGTGAAGTGCATAATTTGCATGGTCACTCAACGGGTTTGTCCAAACAGCAAGACCTTTGAGAATTTCACAAAACATAATAATAAGTCACAGTTAAAAATAGTGTAGATAATCTACACTATTTTTTATTGTGAAATCTCTATATCCCAATTTTCTTAATTCTATATTGAAGGGTCTGTCTAGGTATCTCAAGTAGTTCTGCTGCTCTACTTACATTACCGTCAGTTTTACTTAATGCTGAAAGAATCAACTCTTTTTCTTTTCTTTCCAAGGCTTTATTTAAAGGTTCTATTTTCCCATTAGTAAAGTTAGCAGAGGAACTTTTTTCACTGAAATTCTGAGGGAGGTGTTCTTCTCTTATTATGTCAACATCATAAATACTGCTTATTCCTTCTATTACATGCTCTAATTCCCTTACATTTCCAGGCCAATCGTAGTCCATAAATATTTCCATAACTACTGGTGATATTTCTTTTATAAACTTATTATTTTTCTTGTTGTATTTTTCTATAAAATAATCCAGCAATATAGGCAAATCATCTTTTCTATCTTTCAAGTCCGGAACAATCATAGATATTACATTAAGTCTGTAGAATAAATCTTTTCTTAATTCTTTCTTTTCTAATATATCCTTTAATTCAGAGTTGTAAGCTGCAACAATTCTTACATCTACATCGATGGTTTTAGATCCTCCTACCCTTCTAATTTTTTTGTCCTGTAAAACTCTAAGAAGTTTTGCTTGAAGCTCTAGAGGCATTGAGTTTATCTCATCTAAGAAAAGAGTTCCACCATGGGCTAACTCAAAAAGTCCCGGCCTATCCTTAGCACCTGTAAAACTTCCTTTAACTGAACCAAAAAGTATACTTTCCAAAAGATTAGCTGGTAAGGCCGCACAATTTTGAGCTATAAAAGGATTGTTTTTCCTATTGCTAGCATTATGTATGGAGTGGACAAAAAGCTCTTTACCAGTGCCTGTGCTTCCTCCTATAAGGACTGGAGCATCAGTTTGGGAGGCTTTAAAGGCTAAAGTTTTCAACTTAAGCATTTCCTTATTCTGGCCTATTATATCTACAAATGTAAAATTAGTTCCATTATTCTTTTCTTTTTTACTTTTACTTTTAAATTTAGGTTTATAGAGTTCAGACTGTAAATCTACTATTTTTTCAGATAATTCTTTAACTGTAGTAATATTCTTTGATATTTCAATAGCTCCTATTATCTTTTTCCCGGATCTTATAGGTAAAGATGAGTTTATAGTAGATATTTTATCTCCCTTGTAGTTGACAAATTCTTGCTCCTTGTTCATTATACTTGTAAGGGTCTGCATGGATTTAAGGATAGTGCTTGTTTCAAAGGTTAGAGAAGGATATATTTCTAATATATGCCTTCCTATGGCTTCTTCATCTTCTATTCCGTCGTGTACTCGAGCTGCTTTATTATAGTATACTATTCTTCCTTTTTCATCTACTATCTGTATTCCTTCATCTATATAATCTAAAATATTGATAACAGCTTCGTAATATTTTTCTTTCATATTTTCCTCCTCTAATCGCCGTTTTATAGGCAAGTTGTGCTTAATATTCGGCTTTTAGATTATTAATTAAGAGCTTATATTTTTATAAGCTCTTAATTAATCTCTATGTGTAGGTTGTTAATAGTTTTTTCTCCACCAGTTAGGTTAAGTGTATACTCTAAGTCTATTTTACCTTTACCATCTTCATCTACTTGAGAATTAAATTTAGTTGTTAAAACTTCCAAATTCAATTGTCCATAGGGTGTTAGATAAACGCTTTTATATTTTTTACCTTTTTGGAATGTCATATCAGAAGCACTTAAACTTCCTGACTTTTCCATTGTTAAAATGTCCCCTTCTAAAACAAGTTTAGTTTTTCCTCCACCTTCATCAGCTAATTTTGAGTCTTCGTACTCATAGCAAAAGCTTCCGTTCTTTTTATAAAGTATTCCTTCTGTAAAAAGTTCTATTTTTTCTCCTTCTGAACCGTCGGTTTTTTGTATTCCTATAACTTTCATTTTTACATCTTCCATTGTTTCACCGCCTTAATTAATATCTCTCTATTTCAACTTCTTCTACGTCCTTTATTTCCATATTCAGTATATTACCGCCAATTCTTCTAAATTTTTCCGGTGCATCGGATACGAAGAATTTTCTTATTGGACTTTCCGAGCTTTTTCTATTCATTTTCTTTTCTGCTAACATTTCTTTAAGGGCTTTTGCTGTTTCATAAGCAGGATTGACCAAGGTTACTTTATCACCTAATACTTTATTTAATGTATATCTTAAAAGGGGATAGTGAGTACATCCAAGCACTAGTGTATCAACTTCATGGTCCATTAGTTCTATAAGGTACTTTTTAGCTGCTAATTCTGCTACGTCTGAGTCTTCCCATCCTTCTTCCACTATCTGCACAAACAAAGGGCAAGGTGTCCCAATTACGCTAACTTTAGGGTTTATTTGTCTTATTCTATCTTGATAGGCGCTACTTCTTACTGTTGCCGTTGTTCCTATTACCCCTACCTTGTTGTTTTCTGTTTTTTCAACTGCTCCTTTTGCTCCAGGATTTATAACCCCAATTATAGGGATATCAAAACTTTCCTGAAGATTTTTCAAAGCTATCGAACTTGCAGTATTACAAGCTACCACTATAGTTTTTATATCATACTGACTTAGAAATCTTACATTTTGTTGAGAGTATTTTATTACAGTCTGGGGAGATTTCGTTCCGTAGGGTATTCTTGCTGTATCTCCGAAGTATATTATATCTTCAAAAGGCATCTCTTCGATTATTTCTCTGAGTACCGTTAATCCTCCTACTCCTGAGTCAAAAACTCCAATGGCTCTTTTATCCATATTTTCTCCTTTTGATTTTAAAATGTTTTTATAACTTTAGTATATCAAAATTTGGGTAATTGGCAAGTTATTATGAATCTTTGAACACGAATCACAAGAGGGTTTATAACACAGGGGGACCGTCCTTGTGTTATCCTTGTGTTATATATTCAATGAAAATATCTACAATTTCAGGATCAAATTGTTTTCCTTTTTCGTTTTTTAATATTTCTAAGGCTTCTTCTTTTGTTTTTGTTTTTTCATGAAATATCTTTGTAGTCAATGAATCGTAGGCATCGGCTACAGATATAATTCTTGACATCAGGGGTATTTCTTCTCCCGAAAGTCTTTTAGGATATCCTTTGCCGTCCCACCTCTCGTGATGATGAAGTATCCATTCAGCTATATGAGAATACTCGTAAACATTTTTAAGTATTTGATATCCTGTTTCAGGATGTTTTTTTACTATTTCTATTTCCTCTTTATTTAATCTTCCTTTTTTATTTAATATTCTTTTAGGAATTAAAACTTTACCTATGTCGTGAAGCATACCCGCTGCTCTTAAATCCAATCTATCTTTTTCATCCATTTTCAATTCTTTAGCTATTAATTCACAGTGCTTCGAAACTCTTTCTCTGTGATATTGTTCTTCTTTACATTTATCATTAATATTATTTATGACTATATTGAGAGTTCTGTTTCTCATTTCTCTTCCCTCTCTAATCTTGTCTTTATACATATAGTTATCTGCTTCTGTTAATTTATCGAAAATATCTTCACTTTCACTAGTTTTGATAGAGTATCCAATTGCAAGAGATATTATTACGAAATCAAAACTATATTTTAAGGCTTCATCCATAATTCTCTTTTTTATTTGTTTGGCTTCATTTTTATTTGTATTTGTTAAGAGTATTACGAATTCATCTCCTCCAAACCTACCTATAATATCTGTTCCTCTACATGTTTTTTCAAGTATAAGACCAACATTTTTTAATAATTTATCTCCTGCATCATGTCCAAAAGCATCATTTGTTAGTTTTAACCCATTCACATCTAAGCTCATAAGACAAAGAGGATAATTTCTTTTTGTATCCAAGCGTTTCATCGAGTCTTCCATATATCTACGATTATATAGTCCTGTAAGATGGTCGTGAAAGTTCAAATACTCTATTTTTTCTTGATTCTTTTTTAAATCAGTAACATCAATAACTGTAAGATATACCTTAGAATAATTATCTAATGCTTTTATCTCCATTATTACGGTCTTTTTTTCACCTTCAAGGGTTTTAGTTTCATTTTCTGCTACAAAGCTAGTCCTACCCTCTACTATAGATTTGAATTCTGGAATCAATATATCCATGCTTTTTTCAGTAAATACTTTTTCTAAGTTATTAATTAAATCTTCTTTGCTTTTCGCCTTATAGAATGAAAGGGCATGTTTATTTACATCTACCACTCTTATTAAACTCAAACATTTTTTTATCTCATCCGGATTTTTTTCGAAATATTTTTCAATATCTTTGTGTCTTTCCTTTATTTTATACAGGTAGTCCCTTAATTTTGTATAATCTTCTTCCCATATTACAATAGGTACATTTTCAAAAAGTTTTTTGTATCTTTCTTCTAATTTTTTCATTTTTATGATATCTTGACTATTCTTTATGTATTCTGTGATATCATTTAATTTATCATAGGCAATTACGATATTCGTTTTATCTGCGAAAACTCCAGATATATACGAAGAATCCTTCTCTTCATCATATATATACTTTAGGTTACCTTCAACTTTTATTATATTTCCTTCTCTTGATTTAAATGTAGTTTTTATGTAGGTGGTTTTTTTATTTTCGTAAGAAACAGTGAAAATCTTTTTAAATTCTTCAATGTATTTCAAATACAAAAAGTCCCATATTTTAATATCTTTTAAATCAGTCCTGCCAATTTCTAGTTTTTGTCTAAAAGTATTATTTATGTAAATAAACTCCCCTTTTTTATCAACAAAAAAAATAATATCAGAAGAATTATCAACTAAATCTTTATATTGTTTTTCTGTTAGCCTTTCTATTGACTTATGCATAAATTTCACCTTCTCTTATGTTGATAGTCAAATATTTAAAACATCATTGATAAAAATATTTACTATTTTTTCATCGAATTGTTTACCAGAATATTTCACAAGTTCATCTACAGCTTCACTTTTTTTCATTTTTTTCTTGTAGGGTCTTTCTGAAATCATTGCATCATACGCATCCACAATCTTAATTATTCTCGACTCGAGAGGAATGCTAGAACCCCTAAGATTCTTAGGATAGCCAGTACCATCCCAATTTTCATGATGATGTAGTACTATTAGAGATATATCTGCGTACTCAGGTACGCTATTTAATATCCTATAGCCTATTTCGGGATGCTTTTTTATTTCACTAAATTCTTCAGTCGTCAGTTTCCCTTCTTTATTTATTATACTATAATCTATAGCTATTTTCCCAATATCATGGAGCAATCCTGATATTTTCAATAAGTTTATTTTTTCTTGTCCTAAATTCATTGCTTTTCCTATTTTGTATGATAATTCGCTAACTCTTCTAGAATGCTCTTCTTCTCTTTTGTACCTTTCATGTAGTGTCGTTAGCATAGTCAAAACAATCTTTCTTTTTTTACTTTTTTCATCAAAAATTTTATCTTTGTACATTATGTCTTCAGCATCTTTTTTAACTATATTAACGTTCTCTCCAATATTGTTTTTTATACTATATCCTAGTGCTACTGAAATTTTAAGTCCCTCTATTTCTTGCTTTTCTATATTTTTTTTAATTCTTTTAATAATTTTTTCAGTACAATTTTTTTCACAATTTGGTAGGAGAATTGCAAATTCATCTCCGCCCATTCTAGCAACTATCTCATCAGCTCGGATTATTTCCTTTGTTGTTTTTACAAATCCTGATAAGATTCTATCTCCTACATCATGTCCGAAGGTATCGTTAACTATCTTTAAACCATTCACATCAGCTATTATAATAGACAACGGCAAATTCCTTTTGGCATCTAATCTTTTTAATTCTTCATTAAAATATCTTCTGTTATATGCCCCAGTAAGTTGATCTTTGTAGCTTAGGTATTCTATTTTTCTATTATTCGCTTTAATTTCTGAAATATCCATAAATGCTGATTTAATATGTTTTTCATTTTTAATTTCCCAAACACTACTAGTTACCTTAACATCTATTTTTTTGTTTTCTCCTACAAGTTTTAATTCTAATTCTTCTTCTTGTCCTTTTTTTACAAGCTTTTTCATATGAAGGTAGAAAGCATCTTGAAATTCCGGTGATATAAATTTAGTGATATTATGGCTTTTATCCACTTCCTTATCAAAAGATACCATTTTACTAAATGAATTGTTAAATAATTGTATTTCGCCTGTATGTTTATAGATAACGTATCCAATAGGCGCATCAAAAAATAAAGACTTGAATTTGTTTTCTGATTCTTCTAAAACTCCTTGTATTCTCATTAATTCTTTATTCTGATACATTAATTCCTGGTGATATACAGATATCTCTTCAGCAAGTTCATTTATTGTTTTATTATTTATTAGATTTTCTGGACTTACTTCATCATCTAAAATTTCTTTGATTTTTGATTTTAAAACTTCTTTATTTTTAAATTGCAACTTCAAGTCCTCCTATTCTTGATAGTTTATATCAGATATGTTAATAACTACACCTACTGCATAAATAGGATTGCCATTTTTATCTCGTCTATTTATCTTTCCTCTATCATAATATTTCCCATAACTACCATCTTTCTTTCTTATTCTATATACTGCCTTCCATTCATCTGTCTTACCCTGCAAATGGTTTCTCATTGTTTCCATAGTATCATCATAATCTTCAGGATGAATTAGGTCACAAACTTCATAAACATCATTTGGAAATTCCTCTGGTTTATATCCAAGCATTTCTGCTTTCATATCATCATATATTATTCTATTTGTTTTAATATCCCATTCCCACCAGGATATCCTTCCTGATTTTAATATTTGTATTATCCGTCTATTATATTTATCGGCTTTTTCTACCTGGTCTTTATAATTATTAATATCCACAAAGGTCACAATTACTCCCTCTATTGAATTATATTCTGTTCTGAAAGGTCTTATTCTAGCTAACCAGTAATTTCCTTTATCATCTTTTATTTCCTTTTCTATACCTTTTAAGTCTTCTACCACTTTATTAATATCTTTTATTAGATCAGGATAATAATTAGATGCAGAAATATGGGATATAGGTCTTCCTATGTCAGTAGACATTATATTAGTTATTTTTGATACTACTGGAGTTATTCTTCTTATATGAAGTTTCCTATCTATGTATAATGCTCCAATCTGAGTGTTTTTTATTAAATTATCTAGGTCATTATTTAAACTTACCAGTTCATCTATTTTTATTTGATACTCACTATTAACGGTAAAAAGTTCTTCGTTTACAGACTGGAGTTCTTCGTTTGTACTTTGGAGCTCTTCATTTGATGCAATTAGTTCTTCATTTGATGATTGAAGTTCTTCGTTGGATGTTTCTAATTCTTCTACTGTAGCTTGTAGAGTTTCTCTTGAAGTCTTTAGTTCATTTTCCAAGTATTGTATTTTTTCTTCTGTTTCTTCCTTTTCCTTAACTTCTTTTTTTATTATGTTTTTTAAATTATCTTTGCTTTCAGCTTTAAAAGATAATAAATAGTACTCTTGACTTTCTAAATTAATTGTTTTACCTTCAATTGTTAAACTTTTGCCTTCTAGCTTTTTTAATCCGATAATTTTTTCAAATATTATATCTTTTTTATCTTTTTTTAATCTCCTAACAATATTGTTAATATATATGGATAAATCCTCCGAAACATTGGATGATATATTTGTTGAAAATCTTCCGGGCTTTACTGATAAAAAATCCGATACATCATTAAAAACATGTATAATATTGTCTTTATCGTCTAGTACTATAGATGGTGGAAGTACTTTGTTTAGTGTTTCTAAAATAAGTTTTTCGAATTTCACAGGTTTATACATATATCCATTTTTTTTAGTAATTCCTGGATTTATACTTAATGTATTATTTATATGAACTTTATCTTCTATACTATTTTTATAACCTTCTTTATATTTATAGAGTTTATTCTTGCTATTTATCGTTTCAAAAGCCTCTTGAATATTACCTAAAGATTCACTAGACCCAAGCATTAAATAGCCGTTTTTATTTAATGAGTAATAAAACATTGACATTACTTTCTGCTGGATCTCCGGCTTTATATATATAAAAAGATTTCTACATATAATAAGGTCAAGCTTAGAAAAAGGAGGATCCTTAAGGACATTGTGTTTAGCATATACTACCAAATTTCTTATTTTTTCACTTATTCTACGACCGTTTTTTTCTTTTATAAAATACTTATCTATGTATTCTTTCTTCACATCGGATAAAATACTGTCAGGATAATATCCTTTGCTTGCTATATCTAGAGCTTCTTTGTCTATATCAGTCCCAAATATTTTAATTTCTACATCAAGTCCCTTTTTCTCCTTATATTCCTGAAGTAGAATAGCAATAGAATATACTTCCTCTCCAGTAGAACAACCTGAAGACCATACTCTTAAGGTTTTTTTAGAATAGTCAAGTTTAGGAATAATATCTTTTTCTAATTGTTCAAATGCTGATTTGTCCCTAAAAAAACCAGTAACTCCTATTAACATTTCTCTATAGAGAGTTCCTTTTTCTTCATCTGATTTTTTTAAAAACTTAATATACTCCTCTGTTGAGTTATATCTTTTTACCTTGATTCTTCTTTCTATTCTTCTTATTATTGTATTTTCTTTATAATAGGAAAAATCGATTCCTGAATAGTCTCTCAGTAGCATAATTATTTTAGTTAATGAATCTATATTTTTAGGTCCATTATCATTCTTTTTTTCTTTTCTTTTTTTTCCTAAAGGGTGCTCTATATAGTTTATTAACTCTTTATACATATCACCAGGTTTTAAAATATAATCAACTATTCCTGTAGATATAGAGCTTTTCGGCATACCATCAAACTTAGCAGATTTTTCATCTTGAACCATTATCATGCCTCCAGCTTCTTTTACTGATTTAAGACCTAAGGTTCCATCACTTCCAGTTCCTGAAAGAATTACAGCTATTGCCTTTTTACCCTTATCTACAGCTAAGGATCTTAAAAATATATCGATAGGCAAATTAAGATGAGTTTTGCTGTCTTTATCTTCTAAAAAAAGCTTCCCATGAAATACAGACAAATTTTTCTTAGGAGGAATTAAATATATGTTGTCTGGTTTAACCACCATACCATCTCTAACCACTTGTATGGGTATCTTTGTATGCCTTGCTAAAAGTTCATCCATTAAACTCTTATAATCTGGGGATAGATGTTGTATAATTATAAAAGCCATACCTGTTTTATCCGGCATGTTTGTAAAAAATTCTTTTAAAGCTTCCAAACCTCCTGCAGAAGCTCCTATACCTACATAATAAAAGTCATTTTCTAAATTTTTCATTTTATTCCTCCAAATTAATAATTACTACCATTCTATCAAATAAATACTGAAATTTAAACATTTAATTAATAGTTAAAAATTAGATTTATCGCTTTATAAGTTAAAAATCAAATATTAACCGTAAAAAGCTAATAATAGTATCTTGTTAAGTAAATAAAATTAAGAAATATTAACTTAATATTTCAACTAAAAAATAAAGACTTTGTGGTTTATACCGATATTAATTGTAAGGTTTTAAATTAGCAATAAAATTAAAGGGGATAGAATCACTATGGATTTATATAAGAAAAAAAAGCAAATCAAAGATTATGAAGTGATTTCAGAAATAATGGAAGATTATCTTGAATATCCAAAACAAGGTTTGAATTTTCAGAAAATTACTGATGGCATACTAGAAATTTCAGAAGGAAAATTTGCTGTTTTTAATCTATATGAAGAAGACGGAAAACAATTTATAACTAAGGCTCTATCTGGTGAAAATAAAATAGTTCAAAATTCAGTAAATTTTTTAGGGCTGGAAGTCCTAGGGAAAAAATGGGACCATGATAAAGTAAGAGCATCTAAGATAAAAAACCAGACTATAACTAAATTTTGCCATATAAGTGAGTTGATTGGAGATATCCTTCCAAAAAAACTAACAAATGAATTGACTAAAAGATTTAATATCGGTGAAACCCTTGTAGCAAAAATTACAAAAGATAATAAAATGCTCGGGGATTTTACCCTCATAATGTCAAAGGAAAAATCCTTTGATAATTTTAAAATGACGGAGATGTATTGCAAACGTATAGGTTTACTTATTGAAAAAACTAGGGCTGAGAAAAAATTAGTAGCCCTTAATAAGGCATATAACCAAAAATCTAAAATGCTCAAAACAATAAACGACAATATGATAGATAAAGTTGCATTAACTGATGTTCAGGGTAATTTCACATATGTAGGAAAATCTCATTCAGATTTAGGTTACGATTTAGATTCTCTAATAGGAAGAAATGTTATGGAACTAGTCCATCCAGATGACCTTCAAGATATCGTAAAAAGACTATCCGAATTTGTAGAAAAAAGACTAAAATCGGAAAAGGTTGAATACCGAATACGATGTAAAAACGGCAAATACCTTTGGTGGGAAACAATTGGAAATCTATTGATTGAAGATGATAGGGTTACAGGAATAGTTTTCAGTTCTAGAGATATTAGCCAAAAGAAAAA
>JAWOEG010000019.1:0-104552 GCA_046482875.1 Eubacteriales bacterium
AAACAGATTTATTATCAAACAAAGCATTATAATGGCTGTAATTTTCATAACTAGTATCGTATTCTGTGTTTAATATTATAAAATCGTGGATTACTTTGACTTTTTCGTGAGATGACATTTCTGGTTTTATAATTTCCGATAAAACTTCATCTATTTTTTTGTCGATTTCTTCTTCTTGAGTTTTAGTAATTAGATGGTCTATTTTTATATTTATATTTATATTATTTTCATAGCCCTCATACGACCACTGCCAGCTGTTTATAGAATATTTAATATAAGAATCGCTATTTAGTATTAGATTTAAAGTATTTTCTAAACCACTACTGCTGCCTTTATAATTAAGTGTTATGAGACTTTCTCTATCATATAAACTATCCATAATATAATTTTTTAATTGTTGGGTGTCATTTATTGTAGAATTTGCTTCTGTATAATTATATGTAAATGATAATATAATCATAAAAATAATTATTAAAACAAGTATTCTTTTTGTTTTCAAATTATCCTCCTAAAAATCAATCTTATATAACATTATATGATATAATCTAAAAAAAAGGAAGTTGTTAATGTGAAATTAGACAAAGATGTAAAAGAAATTTTAAAAAAAATTGAAAATAATAATTATAAAGCTTATGTAGTTGGTGGCGCAGTTCGAGATTATTACTTAGGATTAAAAATTAATGACTATGACATAGCAACGGATGCAAAACCAGATGAAGTAATAAAAATCTTTGATAAGGTAATACCTACTGGTATTAAATATGGTACAGTTACATTAGTATATAAGGATATAAACTATGAAATAACAACCTTTAGAAAAGATTTCAAATATATAAATAGTAGAAAACCTGGAAAAGTAATTTTTTCAAATAGTATTGAAGAGGATATACAAAGAAGAGATTTTACTATTAATTCACTATATTGCGATAGTAAGGGAAAAGTCTATGATTTATATGAAGGAATAAAAGATATAGAATCAAGAGTTATTAAAACAATAGGTAAACCAGATGAAAGATTTAAAGAAGATGCTTTAAGAATGATACGAGCAGTAAGATTTATGTCTACCTTAGATTTTGAAATATGTGATAGAACCTTAGAAAGCATAAAGAAAAATTATTCTCATATAAAAAACGTCAGTAAGGAACGTATAAGACTTGAATTTGATAGAATATTACTATCTAAGGCACCAGGAGAAGGTGTAAGAACACTTATAGAAACAAATATAATGGAATATATTATTCCTGAATTATATGATTCTATAGGATTTAAACAGCATAACAAATATCATGATAAGGATGTTTACGAACATACAATAGCAGTATTAGAAAATATTGAATCAAAATTAGATCTTAGGTTAGCTGCTTTACTTCATGATATTTCAAAACCTGAAAGTTTTAAATTAGATGAAAAAAATGAAGGCCATTTTAAAGGACATCATATAAAATCAGCTGAAAAAAGTGTAGAAATACTGAAAAGACTAAGATATGATAATAAAACTATTGAGAATGTAAGAGTTTTAATTAGATACCACTATTTAAAAGATATCTCGATTAAAGAAAAAGGCGTTAAGAGATTTATTAGGAATGTTGGAATAGAAAGATTAGATGATATTTTTAAGTTGAATATAGCAGATATAAAAGGGAAATCTGATGCAGCCGGTATGGAAAAAGTAAATAATCTTAGGAAAAAGACCAATTTAATACTAGAGAAAAAAGAACCTCTAAACAAAAAAGACCTCAATATAAATGGAGAGGATATAAAAAAACTAGGGATTAAAGAAGGGAAATTAATAGGTGAGGTACTTAACTATTTACTCAATAAAGTACTTGAAAACTCAGACTTAAATCATAAGAAAATTTTGATTAATAAGGCAAAAAATTATCTGAAAAATTTGGAGGAAAAATGAGAGTTGAACACATTAAAGGAAAAACATATACGTTAAATAATAAAGGAATAACATCCTGTTTTTATAATATAGAAAATAATAAATACTTACTAATAGATCCAGGACACTTAAATGACAAAAACTATAAAGAATATATTGAGTTTTTAAAAAAAGAGGATATAGTTCCTAAGTATATTATTTGTACACACGGACATGTAGATCATGCTAATTCAGTAGTTTATTTAAAAAATGAGTTTGGGAGTAAGATTATTATGCCGGAATATGAAGCTTATTTTTTTGATGATCCGAAATTTTATATCCATAAAGTTATTAGAGCAAAAAATATAGGTTACGAAAAGATATATCCAAAAAAGAAGCTTAAAGTAGATTTAGTAGTAAAAAAAGAAGAGGAGATAATAATAGAAAATGAAAAATTTAGGGTAGAGAGGTTGCCGGGACATTCATATAATCACTGCGGTTTTTCAACACCAGATGACGTAATGTATTTAGGAGATTCCTTATTGTCTGAAGATGTAATAAAGAAAACTAAAATACCTTATATATTTGATATTGATATAGATTTAAAAACCAAAAGAAAAATTTTAACTTTGAATTATAATCATTATGTAGTTAGTCACAAAGGAATTATAAATAACAAAGAAAAAGTTGTTAATAAAAATATAGATTTTATAAATAGTTTTTTTATAAAAATAATTAGCTACCTTAAAAAACCAATGACTTATGAAGAAATTACAAGTAGAATAAATAAGGAACTAAATATAGGCGAAAGCGTTCTTAAATTCCTAATTGCTGAAAGATCTATTAACAGTTTTGTGTATTACTTGGAAAAGCACAGCTATATAGATAGCTGTACTAAAAATCATAAAATATATTATGAAAAGCTAAAAGACTTTGAAAAAATAAGCTAAGTTGAATTCTATTTACTTTATGTATACAGGAACTATTGTTTTTAAAAAGGAGAAGGATTACTACGTATTTAAATATATAACTTTATGCAACTGATTTTTATTCAAATCATAGGCTTCCCATTTGTGATTATCTGTTTCTCCTGCACAATATCCATATTTAAAATATAAATATATAAATCGTAATAATAAATTTTTATTAATAAATTGAGTATCTGTTTTAGCCAATAATTTGTTATAAGTTATTACTCCATTACAGTTAAGTTTTATATTTGGAATGGGATTATAGTAATCAAATTCGCATTTATAGAATCCCATATTATTCCAAAAAATATTTCTTTCATTACAAGAAATTCCGCTGTATTTTTTTTCATTCGCACTTTGTTCCAATGTAAGTTTTTCTTCATCTAAAACTTCACAAAACCATATGGAATTCTTGAACTTTTCAAATATTTGCTCCAATATATATTTGGCACTCCCCTTTTTTCTATAATCAGGAACTGTAAATACATATATTATTACGCATATTTTTGCAAATATATTTATTTCAGAGGGATTATTTTTAATGCTCATAATCAACGCTCCACTAATCATATTATTATCTTTTTCTAAATAAGCTATATAAAATTCACAGTCTTCATCTCCAGAATTAATTATTTTGGAAAAATCTTCAAAAGTATCTTTGTCATCATCTAGATAGATACTAGAATTATAAGCTTTATAAAATTCTTTAATCTTAACATTATCTATTTTATTACTCTTTTTTATTATTAGTTCCATAACTATTTTATTCACCAACTTTTTCATCAGAAGAATTTTTTTCAACAGCTATTTCCTTGTTCTTTGCAATCATACTATTAATAAATTCTTGAAATTCACAATCCCATCCAAATCCGTTCTTTTCCCAGGCATTTAGAAAATTATCTCTTTGAACATATAACTCCATTACTTCTACCCAGCCATCCCATTGTTTCGATTTATCTTTAAAGCTTCTTTCTTTATACATTACAAATGCCCTTTCAAAAATTGCAAATAGTATAGAATATGCTACTAACTCTTCCTTCTTTTGAATGGAAGTAAGTTTAATTGGGTTTTCATCAGGAACATCAAATATATCAAGATATGGTTTTTCCATGCAAATAAGCTGAAACTCAATAAATTTATCATCAAGAGAATCAAATGTTCCGTATTCTCTATCACTAATTTCTTTTTTCTTTGCTTTATAATATGAATATACTGCAGTTGGAATTGATCCAATAACAACAAGATATGATATCGCTTCAAACAAAATATTATGTTTTATTAAAAAATCTGCCATTAAACTCTCCTATATTAAAATTATAATTAAATTAATAATTAATTTTTATTTTATCATATCAATACTATGTATGCTACTATTTTTAGATATTATAATTACTTTTTCAACAGAATTATAATTATATTTATTAGTTTAGGTAAATTCTATTTGCAGTTAAATTAAATCACCTAGAAACTAAAATCTTATGTATATTATTTATCATACTAACCTTGTCAATTAAAAATTGAATTTAGTTTCAAAATAATATAAAATTAAGTAATAAATAAAAGTTGGTGATTTTAATGAAAAAAATCTTAGTAATTGAAGATGAAGAAAAAGTACTAAATATAGTTAAAAGTTATTTAGAAAAAGAAGGCTTTGAAGCTATTGTATCTTTAAGAGGGGAGGAAGGGTTGGATAAATTTTATGAATATAGTCCTGACCTCATAGTTTTGGACCTTATGCTACCGGATATAAGCGGAGAAGAAATATGTAAGGAAATAAAAAAAGAGAGTGATATTCCGGTTGTGATGCTTACAGCAAAGAGTTCCGTTGACGAAAGAATAGAAGGCCTATCACTGGGGGCAGATGATTATTTAATTAAGCCTTTTAGCCCTAGAGAGCTTATGATGAGAATAAAAGTGATTTTAAAGAGATATGGAAGCAATAAAAGTTTAGAAGATAAATTCTCCTATAACAATGGAGATTTAGTAATAAATAAAAAAGAAAAGGCTGTATATAAAAATCAAGAGGAACTAAATTTAACTGCTGCAGAATACAAACTCCTCACCTATATGGCTGAAAATGAAAACATTAATTTATCTAGAGAAATAATAATTCAGAAAGTTTTTGGAATTGAGTTTGATGGATATGACAGAACAATTGATACTCATATAAAAAACATTAGAAAAAAAATAGAAGATAACCCTAAAAATCCGAAATACATAATTACTGTTTTTGGTCTAGGATATAAATTTGAAGGAGAATTTGAAAAACATGAGATTAAGTAAAAAAATGTTTCTATATTTTTCAGCTTTGGCATTAATTCTAATTATACTCTTTTTCACCACTTCCAAATATATTTTTAATGCTTCCTTTGAAAATTACAAGTTAAATACAGTAGAAAATGAGAATAAAGAATATATAAATCTAGTAGAAGAAATATACAAAGAAAATAATGGTATCATAAGTAATGAAGACTTAAGTCTAATAAAAAGTTCTATTAAAGATAGAGTAGAATTAAAATTTTTAGATAACCAAGACAAACTTATATGGGAAATTACTATGAAAATGCCTGGAGGGAATATGGGCATAGGCCAAGGGAGAGGACAAGCAGATAATATATCTTATGATACTTATGGAATAACTAATGATAGTCAAAATTACGGTAATCTTAAAATAGGAAGGCTGGGAAGATATAATCTTTCAGAAGAGGATATAAACTTTCAAGATGATTTGAATAACGGTATACTTTTTATTAGTTTAACCGCAGTATTAATAACTATAATAATCAGCACTGTATTTTCTAGACAAATATCAAAGCCAATTTTAAAAATAAAAGAATCAACCCAAAGAATTAGAGATAAAAAACAAAATTGGGAAATAAAAGAAAAGACTAAAACCTATGAACTAGATGAACTTCTAAAAACTATTAACTCCTTAGGAAAGACTTTAGAAGCTCAAGAGAATTTAAGAGTTAGATTAACTTCAGATGTATCCCATGAATTGAGAACACCACTAAATGTTATGCAAAACCAAATTGAAGCTATGCAAGATGGTATTATAGAAATAAACAAAGAGAAATTAGAAGAAGTTAGGCAGGAAGTTCTTAGACTTTCAAATTTAGCAAAAGATTTAGAAAATTTAACAGATATTTCTAATTATAATTTACAATTAAATCTTACAGAAACTGATCTTTCAGAATTTATTAAAGGAGAACTCATAAACTTTAAAAATTCTTTAAATAAAGATGTAGTGGAAGTAGATTTTATCAATAAATCAGATAGTAAAATCATATTAATGATAGATAAAAATAAGTTTAAGCAAGTTTTACTAAACTTGTTTTCAAATGCTGAGAAATATAGTAAAGATAAACTGCACATTAGAGTAGAAGTAGAAGAACTTAAGGAAAATGCATTAATAAAAGTTATAGATAAAGGAATGGGAATATCTGAAACATCTAAAGATTTTATTTTCGAAAGGTTTTATAGAGAAGAAAAATCTAGAAACAGAGGAACTGGAGGAGCTGGGCTAGGTCTTTCTATAGTGAAGGGAATAGTTGAGGCACATAATGGGGAAATACTTCTAAATACTGATAACAAAGAAGAAACTGAATTTATAATAAAAATACCAAAATCATAAAGTTGATATAAGAATGTTTTTTTGATATAATTTTCTAAGTTTGGAATGATCAAAATGAAGAAAAAAATAATTAATATAATAATAATAATAATACTTAGCATAATTACAATAAATATATTACTTGGAGCCTATACTCCAGAAGATTTCAATAAACTAAAGGATAACTTAGATAAGTATTTTATTGCACTTGCATTAATGACTATGACTTTAAATTGGATTAGTGAAGGTATTATAATTATACTTTTCGCTAACTCAGTAGATATGAAGATGAGTTTTTTAAAATCAATGAAATACTGTCTAATAGGGCGATACTACAATTTAATTACTCCATTTTACTCAGGAGGTCAACCTGCACAAGCTTATTTGATGACAAGTGAAGGATATGAGATAAGTAAGACAACTTCAATACTTTTTTATAAGTTTATAGTTTATCAAGTTGTTTTAACTGGATATTCTCTATTTATGATAACAATAAATATAAAATTAATTCTCGGAAAGTTAAAAACAGCGATACCATTAGTTACAATAGGATTAATTTTAAACTTAGGACTGATAATACTCATATCAGTACTATTTCTAAATAAAAATATTTTTGAAAAAATGATATTTTGGGGTATTAGAGTAGCACATAGATTAAAGGTAGTAAAAGACTTAGAAAGGGTAAATAAAAAAGCATTAGACTATTTTCAAGGTTATTATGAGTCTTTGAGAGTTATGTGGAAGGACAAAGCTTTATTTTTTGAAACAGCTTTTTTTTCTTTTATCCAAATGACTGCTTATTACTTCATTACTTACTGTATTTATAGAAGCCTAGGATTAAATAAAGCTACTCCACTGCAAATTATGTCTATGCAAGCCATACTAAATATGTCTGTAGTTTTTATTCCAACCCCTGGTACAGCTGGAGCTGCAGAAGGAGGATTTTATCTGCTTTACAGATATTACTTTACAGGAGGATTACTTCCCTTTGCCATTTTTACATGGCGATTAATAGTCTATTATCTAAATATATTTATAAGTGGGATAGTTCTGCTTTACGATTATATAAATAAAAAATTTAAAAAATAAATTGGAGGTTAAAATGACGGATAAAAAAGTTATTTTCAGCGGAATACAACCATCTGGTTCCCTTACATTAGGTAATTATATAGGAGCTTTGAAAAACTGGGTTTCTTTACAAGAAAAATATGAAAGCTACTACTGCATAGTAGATATGCATGCAATAACTGTGGATAAAGAACCGAAGGATCTTAGAAAAAATACATTGGAAGTACTTGCAAACTATATAGCTTCAGGATTAGATCCAAAAAAAAATACACTATTTATTCAGTCTCATGTACCAGCCCACGCTGAATTAAGTTGGGTTTTAAACTGTTATACATATTTTGGAGAGCTTAGTAGAATGACTCAATTTAAGGATAAATCTCAGAAAAATTCTTCTAATATTAATGCAGGTTTATTTGATTATCCAGTATTAATGGCATCAGATATTTTGCTTTATCAAACGGACCTTGTGCCTGTAGGAGAAGATCAAAGACAACATCTTGAGTTAAGCAGGGATATAGCCCAGAGATTTAACAACAGATATAGTCCAACATTTAAAGTTCCCGAACCATACATTGCTAAAGTAGGTGCAAAGATTATGAGTTTGCAGGAACCAGAAAACAAAATGTCTAAGTCCGATGACAATGAAAATGGATATATACTACTAAACGATAATCCAGATAAAATAATAAGAAAATTTAAAAGAGCTGTTACCGATTCACTTGGAGAAATAAATTATAAAGACAATCAGCCGGGTATAAAAAACTTAATAACTATTTACTCAAAATTAACAGACGAATCAGTAGAAGATGTTTTAAATAAATATAGCGGTAAAGGTTATTCAGAATTAAAAAAAGATACAGCTGAAGTAGTTATTGAAAAATTAAAACCAATAAGAGAAGAATCAGAAAAACTGGTAAAGGATAAAACTTATTTAGAAAAGGTATATAAAGACGGAGCAGAAAAAGCGCAATATAAAGCAATGAAAACTTTAAGAAAAGTTCATAAAAAAGTAGGTTTTATACCTAGATAAAAAAAACTCTCATTAACTGGGAGTTTTTTTAAAAAAATAAAGGGACGTTTAAAGTCCTTAAGGGTCTATAATTAAGATTTTAAACCATAAAACTTAATAATATTAATTAATGCTTGATTAATACATTATTTATGTTATTATATAATTAATGAAAAAATCGGGACATATTATGTCTTAATTATAGGAGGAATACATGAAAAAGAAAGTAGCAATTAATGGTTTTGGTAGAATTGGACGTTGTGCATTAAGAATATTTTTAGAAAAGAGTTCTGAGCACATAGATATAGTAGCTGTAAATGGTATTAAAAATCCAAAAGATGGATTATTTAACTTTATTCATGATTCAATATATGGGAAATTTGAAGGAGATATAAAATTAGAAGAAGATTTCTATATATTTAAAGATCAGAAAGTAAAAATAATAAATGAAAGAGACCTTAACAAACTACCCTGGGATGAATTAGGTATAGACATAGTAATTGAATCCACAGGAAAATTTACAGATAAAAGAAGTGCATCAAAGCATATTGAAGCCGGAGCTAAAAAAGTCGTAATATCAGCCCCTAGTAAAGATGCCGATCTTACGGTAGTAATGGGAGTAAATGAAGATAAATACAACGATAAAAAACACAATATAATATCTAATGCATCCTGTACTACGAATTGCTTGGCACCACTAGCAAAAGTATTATTAGATGAATACGGTGTTTTTACCGGAGAGATGACGACAATTCATTCCTATACAAGTAATCAAAACTTACTGGATGCTGTAAACAAACCTGATTTAAGAAGATCAAGAGCAGCAGCAATGTCATTGATTCCAACTACAACTGGAGCTGCAAAAGCTATTAAAGAAGTAATTCCGGAACTTGATGGTAAAATTGACGGTATGTCTGTAAGAGTTCCAACATCAGCAGTATCTTTAGTGGACTTAGTAGTCAACTTGAGTAAAGAAGTTACTAAAGAGGAGATTAATAACCTTTTTAAAGAAAAAGCAGAAGGAAAATTAAAAGGAGTATTAGGCTTTTCGGATGAACCTTTGGTATCAGTAGATTATATTAAAGATTCACGATCTTCAATCATTGACGGATTATCAACAGATGCTATAGAAAAAACCGTTAAAATAATATCCTGGTATGATAACGAATGGGGTTATTCTAATAGGCTCGTGCAATTAGCAGAATATGTATCTTCAAAATAACTATATTGACAATAAAATTATATTTTGATATTATTTTAGATAATTAAATATTATGCTATGACAAAGAGGAGTAGTTGTATAAACTTTAAGAGATTGGATTAAATAGCTGAAAAAATCCATAAGTAAATGTACAATGAAGGTAGCTTTAGAGCATGTAATCTGAAATAAAGTAGGATTATACGGATATTTCCGTTACAAATTAAGAGCCAAATTGGAACTAAGGTGGTACCGCGGGTAATCTCGTCCTTAAAAAGGATGAGATTACCCGTTTTTTCATGACCTAACATTTCAGCAGAATAAATACATTAAAAGGATGATGATCATGTACAATTTTGGACTAGGCTTATTATTAGTAGGATCACTAATAGTGTTTGGGTCAGATAAATTATTTAGAAAAGGTAAAATAAAAACAATGAAAAAGCTACTTACAGTTAAAGGGATAGGTTTAGCTGTAACATTATTAGGAATGATAATAATGATAAAATTTTAATAGGAGGGTAATATGGAAAATTTAGCTAAAAAATACAACCCAAAAGATTTCGAGGATAGAATATACAAGATGTGGGAAGAAAATGGTTACTTTAAGGCAGAAGCTAATAAAGATAAGGAACCTTTTACTATTGTTTTACCACCACCTAATATTACAGGACAGCTTCATATGGGACATGCATTAGACCATATACTTCAAGATATCTTAATCAGGTGGAAAAGAATGGACGGATATGAAGCATTATGGCTTCCTGGAACTGATCATGCAAGCATTGCTACAGAAGTGAAGGTAGTAAAAAAATTAAGAAGAGAAGGAATAGAAAAAGATCAAATAGGCAGAGAAAAATTTCTTGAAAAAGCATGGGAATGGAAAGATGAATACGGTGGTAGAATAACAGATCAGATGAAAAAGCTGGGGAATTCTTGCGATTGGTCAAGAGAGAGATTTACAATGGATGAAGGATGCAGCAAAGCGGTAAATGATGTTTTTGTAAAACTTTATGAAGAAGGATTAATTTATAGAGGAAATAGAATTATAAATTGGTGTCCTGACTGTCTTACTTCTTTATCAGATATAGAAGTTGAACATGAAGATAAAGATGGTAATTACTATTATGTTAAGTATCATTTCGTAGATAATAAAGATGAATACTTTACAATAGCTACCACAAGACCGGAAACTATATTTGGAGATACAGCTATAGCTGTACATCCTGACGATGAAAGATATCAAAAATACATCGGAAAGAAAGTTATTGTACCCCTGGTAGGAAGAGAAATAGAAATTATAGCTGATGAATATCCAGATATGGAAAAAGGTACTGGAGCCTTAAAAATAACACCATCCCACGACCCTAATGATTTTGCTATTGGCAAAAGACACGACTTAGAAGAAATTTCCTGTATAGATGAAAAAGGTGTAATGAATTCTTATGCCGGCAAATACAAAGGAATGGATAGGTATCAGTGTAGAAAGGCTTTTGTAGAAGACTTAAAATCAAATGATTTAATAGTAAAAATTGAAAAAAATAATCATTCTGTAGGTACTTGCTACAGATGCAATACGGTAATAGAACCTAGGATATCTGATCAGTGGTTTGTAAAAATGGAACCATTAGCTGGACCAGCTATAAAAGCAGTAAAAGATAGTAAAACCAAATTTATCCCGGAAAGGTTTGATAAGATATACTTCCACTGGCTTGAAAATATAAGAGATTGGTGTATTTCAAGACAGCTATGGTGGGGACATAGGATACCTGCATACTATTGTCAGGATTGTGGAGAAACAATAGTTGCTAAAAAACCACCGGAAAAATGCACGAAATGTGGAAGTGAAAACTTAAATCAAGACGAAGACGTTTTAGATACTTGGTTTAGTTCGGCATTATGGCCTTTTTCAACATTAGGATGGCCAGAAGAAACAAAAGATTTAGAATATTTTTATCCTACTAATGTATTGGTAACAGGATACGATATTATTTTCTTTTGGGTTGTAAGGATGATGTTTTCTGGTTTAGAGCATATGAATGAAGTACCCTTCAAACATGTTTTAATACACGGATTGGTAAGAGATGCACAGGGAAATAAAATGAGTAAATCCCTAGGAAATGGAGTAGACCCATTAGAAGTAATTGATGAATATGGAGCTGATGCCCTTAGATTTATGTTGATAACAGGCTTAACACCGGGGAATGATACAAGATATCAAGTAGACAAACTTGAAGCTAGTAGAAATTTCGCAAACAAACTGTGGAATGCATCTAGATTTGTACTAATGAACTTAAAGGAAGACGAAGAATTAACTCCAAATATTAAAACCTTAAAAAACGAAGATAAATGGATGCTTTCAAGAATGAGTAAGGTGACAGAAGAAATAAATAAAAATTTAGAAAATTTTGATTTAGGATTGGCTCTACATAAGATATATGATTTTATCTGGAATGAATACTGCGATTGGTACATAGAATTAGTTAAGCCGAGATTGTACGGAGACAATAAAGAAGACAAACAAAATTCTCTTTATGTACTGGTGAACATAATGAAAGATATGCTTAAACTACTTCATCCATTTATGCCATTTATTACTGAAGAGATATGGCAGAATTTACCGGGGAATGATGAACCACTTATCATAAGCCAATGGCCAAAAGTAAAAATAGAAAATAAATACCAAAAATCAGTAGAAGAGATAAACTTTGCTATGGAGATAATAAAAAGCATAAGAAATATTAAGGCGGAAATGGATGTTAAACCATCTAAAACAATAAATGGATACTTTATTCCTAAAAATAAAAAATATAAAGAGTATCTAAAAAGTATAGAAAGGCACCTTAATAATTTGATTAATCTAGAAGAAATGACTATATTGGAAAATAAAGATATAATAGATGAAGATACAGCATCAGCGGTAATCGATGGTTTAGAAATTTATCTTCCATTATCCGAACTTATAGATTTTGAAAAAGAAAAAGAAAGACTGGAAAAAGAAAAAGAAAAACTAGAATCTGAGATAAAAAGAGCCGAAGGAAAATTAAAGAATAAAAGTTTTGTAGAAAAGGCTCCTGTAAAGATTGTAGAAGAAGAAAGAGAGAAGTTAAAAAAATATAAAGATATGTATGATAAGGTATTAAGCAGGATAAAACAAATAAATAGTTGATTTTTTATTAAAAGTGTAATAAACTTTTGATTGTTGTAATTAAATATTTCTCGTATAAATTTGGCAATAAGGGTCAAATGTTTCTACAAACTACCGTAAATAGTTACAGGCTACGAGTTCTGAACAAAAATTAATTTTTGTGTTAATTTTGTTATGAACTCTGCTTTTGCAGAGTTTTACTTTTTTATAAAGGAGAATGTATGGAATTATTGGAGCAGAAGATTTTAAAAGAAGGGAAAGCATTAGGAAATAATATTGTTAAAGTTGATTCTTTTCTAAATCATCAGATAGATATCAATCTTTTGAAAAGTATTGGAAAAGAGTTTCACAAAAGGTTTGAAGAAGATAACATAACAAAGATTTTAACAATTGAAGCATCAGGAATAGCAATAGCAAGTATTACAGCTTTGTACTTTAATGTTCCCGTGGTTTTTGCTAAAAAAACTCAATCTTTGAATTTAGATGAAGACGTATATACTAATAGAGTATATTCCTACACTAAAGAAAAGTATTATGACATTAAAGTTTCAAAAAAATACCTAAATGAAGAAGATAACATTTTGATAATTGATGATTTTTTAGCAAGAGGACAAGCGGCATTAGGACTTTATAATATTGTAAAACAGAGCAAAGGAAATGTAAAAGGAATCGGTATAGTTGTAGAAAAAGGATTCCAAGATGGTAGGAAGCTACTACTGGAAAAAGAAATAAGATTAGAATCATTAGCAATAGTTAAAAAAATCCAAAAAGGAAAAATAATTTTCTAAAAAACAGGAGGAAAAAATGAAAAAATTTTTATTAGTAATTTTATCATTAACATTAATGCTTTCACTGGTAGGTTGCGGAAGCGAAGAAGATGTTGAGACACCAAAAGAAGAAGAATTAACTGTAGGGTTTATATTTGTAGGACCTATCGGTGATGGCGGTTGGACATATGCCCATAATGAAGGCAGACTATATTTAGAAGAAAACTTAAATGTTAAAACTATTTATAAAGAATCAGTTCCTGAAACTCAAGAAGTTGAACAGGAAATTAGAAATATGATCGACCAGGGTGCAGAGGCAATTTTTGCTACAAGCTTTGGATATATGGATTACGTTGTAGAAGTTTCAAAAGATTATCCTGAGGTAGCTTTTTTCCACTGTTCAGGATACAAAACTACAGAAAACTTAACTACTTATTTTGGTAGAATCTATCAGCCAAGATATCTAAGTGGAATAGTTGCAGGACTAAAAACAGAAACAGATAATATTGGATACGTAGCTGCATACCCAATACCAGAAGTAATAAGAGGTATAAATGCTTTTACATTAGGAGTGCAATCAGTAAATCCTGATGCAACAGTAAGAGTAAAATGGACATCTACTTGGTATGACCCTGCAATAGAAAAAGAAGCAGCAATAGCCCTGTTAGATGAAGGAGCAGACGTAATAGCTCAGCATCAGGATACTACAGGACCACAACAAGCTGCTGAAGAAAGAGAAGCTTATTCTATAGGGTATAATACTGATATGTCTGAAATGGCGCCGGAAGCATATATGACAGCACCAATATGGAACTGGGGACCTTATTATGTTGAGCAAGTTCAAACAGTAATTGATGGAACATTTGAATCACATCAATACTGGGGTGGAATGGATGATAATATAGTAGAGCTAGCTCCTGTTACAGATTTAGCACCAGATGAAGCAGAGGAATTCGTGGATGAAGCTAAAGAGAAAATACTAAATGAGCAAGTAAAAGTATTTGGTGGTCCTATTTACGACCAAGAAGGAAGCTTGAAAGTGGAAGAAGGACAAGAATTAACAGATGGAGAAATGCTTGATATGATGTGGTTTGTAGAAGGTGTAGAAGGAAATATAGAATAGAGGGTTTTATGGATCAAAATATTTATGTAAAAATGGAAAACATAAGTAAAAGTTTTGGTACAGTTAAGGCAAATGATAATATTAATTTAAAAGTAAAAAAAGGAGAAATCCATGCTCTTTTAGGAGAAAACGGAGCTGGGAAAAGTACCCTTATGAACATGCTATCAGGTTTTTATAAGCCTGATAGCGGTTCTATTTATATACATGGAGAACCTGTAAAATTCGATTCTCCGGAGGATTCAATAAAAAAAGGTATAGGAATGATACATCAGCATTACAAGTTAGTAGAAGCAATGACTGCTGTTCAAAACATAACATTAGGTCAAAAAGGTAGTTTCTTTTTAAGCCAAAAGAAAAGCAAAGATAAAATTAAAAAAGTAGCAGAAAGCTATGGACTCAGCATAAACTATAATAAAAAAATATATGAAATGTCAATAGGAGAAAAGCAGGCAACTGAAATACTAAAAGTGCTCTATCAAGGAGCGGATATACTTATAATGGATGAACCTACTGCTGTATTAACACCGCAAGAAACAAAAAAATTGTTTCAAATTCTTAAAAACATGGCAAAAGAAGGGTGCTCAATTATAATAATAACTCATAAACTTCATGAAGTTATGGAAATATCCAATAAGGTTACAGTATTAAGAAAAGGAAATACAGTTAAAACATTAGAAACCTCTAAGACTAATTCTAAGGAACTTACGGATTTAATGGTGGGAAGAGCTGTGGATTTATCCATAGATAGACCCAAAGTTGAAATAGGAGAAGAGATACTTAAGATACAAGATTTAACAGTGGAAGATATAGAAAAGGTAGAAGTTTTAAAAGATATTTCTTTTACTTTGCATAAAGGAGAAATATTAGGAGTAGCTGGAGTAGCTGGAAGTGGACAAAAGGAACTATGCGAAGCTATAGCCGGTCTTCATAAAATAAAAAAAGGTAGAATATTATACGATAGTGAAAACATGGTAGGATTATCACCAAGAGATATAATATATAAAGGCATAAGTATGAGCTTTATTCCTGAGGATAGACTAGGAATGGGTTTGGTAGCTTCAATGGACATGGTTGATAATTATTTACTTAAAGAACAGCATAAGCAAAAGGGTTTATTTATAAAGAGAAAGCCTGTAAAAGAGAAGTGCAAAAATATGATTGATAAACTAGAGATACAAACACCAGGAACTTCTCATCCTGTAAAACAACTATCAGGAGGTAATATTCAAAAAGTCTTGATTGGAAGAGAAATAGATACAAATCCTCAGGTTTTAATAACTGCCTATGCAGTAAGAGGTTTAGATATAGCATCATCCCATACAATTTATGATTTGATTAACGAACAGAAGAAAAAAGGCGTGGGTATATTATTTATAGGTGAAGATTTAGATGTGCTACTAAAACTTTGCGATAGAATAATGGTCCTTTCAAGTGGAAAAGTAACAGGAATTTTATCTGCAGAAGGAACTACTAAAGAAAAAATTGGGCTTTTAATGTCTGATGAAATAGATACAGAGGTGCTGACAGTATGAGAATGATAAAAAGAGAAAAAATTTCAAAAAGAGAAGCTGTTAAAATAAGAACTGTAGCAATCTTAGGATCTTTAATTTTATCCGGACTATTTATATTTTTACTGGGACACAACCCAGTAGACGTATATATTTCAATGGCAAAAGGAGCTTTTGGTTCTTTATATAGGATTAAAGATACTATTAATATTATAATACCATTGATTATGACATCTTTAGGTATAATGATAGCTTTTAAAATGAAATTTTGGAACATAGGTGGAGAAGGACAGATTTTAATTGGAGCTCTGTTTGCCAGCTATATTGCATTAAACTTTTCAAATTTACCGAAGCCGGTACTTTTACCTATAATGTTTCTAGCAGGATTTATGGGAGGCGGATTTTGGGCTTTTATACCTGCATTGTTAAAAGTTAAATTTCAAACCAACGAAACTATAATTACTTTAATGATGAACTATATAGCATTAAATATAATAACATATTTACAATATGGACCCTGGAGAGACCCTCAATCCCTAGGATTTCCAAAAATATCTAGTTTTGCTGAGAGTGCTTTACTGCCAGATGTTTTAGGAATACATATGGGATGGATAGTTACGGTTTTGACAGTTGTTTTAGTTACAGTATTTATGAACAAAACAAAATTTGGATACGAAATAAAAGTTGTAGGAGAGAGTAAGGATACAGCTAATTACTCCGGAATAAGGGTAAATAGGGTTGTTCTAAGAGGATTAATTATAAGCGGTGGAATATGTGGAATAGTTGGTATGATGGAAGTTTCAGGAGTTAATGGAACCTTAACTAATCATGTATCAGCAGGATATGGATATACAGCAATAATTACTGCTTGGCTTTCAGGGTTAAAACCAGCTTTTATCATTCCTGTTTCCGCACTTTTCGCTGGATTAATTAAAGGTGGAGGATTTATTCAAACGGCTTATCAGATACCCCAATCTGCAGCAGATATTATACAAAGTATGATATTATTTTTTGTTATAGGTAGCGAATTTTTTATTCAATATAAACTGGTACCAGATAAGAGAAATGATAAGGGAGGAAATATAAATGTTAGTTAATATATTGAAAGCATCCGTTATTGCAGGTACTCCTTTATTGTTAGCCACCCTAGGAGAACTTATAACAGAAAAAGCAGGGAACCTAAACTTAGGTGTAGAAGGTATGATGTTAATAGGAGCTATATCAGGATTTGCACTAGGATTTCATTTTCAAGATCCATACATTGCATTACTAGGAGCTGCTGTAGCAGGAAGTTTATCTGCATTAATATACGGATTCTTAACAATCACACTAAGGTCAAATCAAGTTGTATCCGGTTTGTCTTTAACTATTTTTGGAACAGGAGTTTCTAGTTTTATAGGTACTAACTTTATAGGCAAGAAGATGGCATCAGAAGTTATAAATTTTTTTAAGCCGGTAGAGATACCTTTATTGTCTAAAATTCCAATAATAGGAGAAGTATTTTTCTATCAGGATATTTACATATATTTAAGTTATATACTTGTAGTATTTTTAGGAATATACCTATACAAAACAAGAAAAGGGTTAAATTTAACAGCAATTGGAGAAAATCCTTCAGCAGCTGATGCAGCAGGGATAAATATAGATCTGTATAAATACATACATATTCTCGTTGGAGGGGCTTTATGCGGATTAGGAGGAGCATATCTTTCTATTGTAGAAGTACCTACTTGGCAGGACAATATAACTGCTGGAAGAGGGTGGATTGCTATCGCTTTAGTTATTTTTTCAAAATGGAATCCTTTAAAATCAATATATGGTGCATACCTTTTTGGTGGATTGAGTATTATAGGTTTTAGAATTCAGTATTTAAATATTTCTCAAAATTTATTAAATATGCTTCCTTACATTGTAACTATAATTATGCTCACCTTTAGTTCTTTAAATAAATCAAAAGAAGGAAGTCCTCCTAAATCATTGAGTCTTCCTTATTTTAGGGAAGAAAGATAAAAAATATTATCAGCTCTTTCTTGATTCTATAAATTTAATAAGAAGATATGTTATATAAACTTTAGGCATAAAATTAATCAAATGTTTTTTGCTTAAAGTTTCTTTTTCGCTTAAATTCATTAAATAAACTACTAAATTTTGTCTATTTATATTTGTCCAATCAAAAGACTTATACTTTCCTTTTATTAAATCTACTTTACTTGTATTTTTTAATATATTTTTGCCCTTAGTGTACTTTTCTATAACCAATTCATAAAGTTCATCTACAGTATATGATTCAATAGGATCAACTGCAAAGATTTCTGCGGCTATTTCCAAACAAGAAGGAAGTATATTTTTCATCGTAAGAGAATCATCTGAGTATTCGTGGATTCTTTTAATTAATGAATACCTTGCACTCTTAGTATTTCCTTCAGCATCTGATGCTATAATATCAAATATATCTAAAAGCTCTGTGTTGTCAATAGGGTAGAAATATTTCGAATCTGAATAATCTGAGGTTTTTTTAGATATGTAGTATTTACGACCTGAAAATTCTCCAAAGGCCTTCATAGTATCTAAATAACCCATTTTTATTCCTCTTTTAATTTTATCTAAGTCAAACTCTAGAACACCACATATATCCTGGGAATTTTTAATTCTATAAAGATTATCAATATTTAATCCTTCAGCAGTATAGTTTCTATTTACTCCTATTCCTGAAATATCTACAATTATAATATTTTTACAACCACTTTCTGCAAGTAAAGGGGCAGGAGTGTTGTCATAAACAGCTCCATCTATGTATTTTTTACCGTTTATTTCAGGTGTTTTAAACAAGGGAAAAGCAGAAGATGCCATAATATAATCAACTAAAGCTCCTTGAGGTATATCTTTTTTCATTACCATAAAAGGCTTCATATCACTTAAAGAAAAAGTCACTAAACCATAATCTATATGAGACTTTCTGATTTTTTCCTCATCAATTGTGTTTTTAATCATTTTTTTTAATAAAGTTGTATCAATACCCTTTTCTTTTACAGCGCTTAAAAAAAGAGTCACAGGGTTATCGTCGGAAGAATTTAGATAATCTTGTATATTTGCATTTACCCATTTTTCGTAAGCTAAGTCGTAATCTCCCTGTGCAAATAGAGCACCATTAATAGCTCCAATAGATGTTCCAGCAACAGCTTTCACTCTAATACCTATTTCATTAAAAGCTTTCCACGCACCAATCTCATAACATCCTTTGGTACCTCCACCTGTAAATACAATTCCGTACTCTTTAGATTTATCGATTTTATTCATTATTTTGACCTCGCTTTTCTAGATATACTTAATAATAACAAAAATAAAAATCTAAAACAACTGTAGAAATTGATATAATTATATTTATGATGTAAAATAAAACAGAAAAGGAGAAAAAATGGATACTTTTAGAATAGAATTAAAAAATCAATACGAAAGCGATATACTTACAGAGGTGTTAGAAGATTATGATATACCCTATGCATTAATAAAAAATCACAGTGTTGTTTATGATGGTATCTTTGAAAATCAATTTGGATGGGGATACTTAGAAATAGAAAACAAATATAAAGAACAGGTAAAAAAATTATATAATGAATTTACAAAAGGAAATCAGGAGTGATATAAGTGAAATTTAACCTACATACCCACAGCACATATTGCGATGGTAGTAAAGAAGTGGAAGATATGATACTAGGAGCCATAAAATATAAATACAATATTATTGGAATATCATCCCACGGACCATTGCCTTTTCCAAGCGATTGGACTATGAAAAAAGAAAAATTAAATAGTTATATAAAAGAAGTTCAGGATTTAAAAAATAAATATAAAGACAAGATCAAAGTATTACTTGGATTAGAGCTTGATTATATAGTTGATTATAAGATGAAGTATATAGACAAAAAGACTTTTGATAGCTTAGATTATTGGATAGGTTCAGTACATTTTCTTGGGAAAAACCAGAATAATGGATATTGGACGGTTGATTATAATTTAGAAGAGTTAAAACAGGGTATAAAAGAATCCTTTGATGGAGATGTTGAGAAGGCAGTCTGTCAGTATTACAATTACATGGGAGATATGATAGAAAATTATAACCCTCCTATACTTGGACATCTTGACTTAATAAAGAAAAACAATGAAGGTGGAATTTTATTCAACGAAAGCCATAGATGGTATAGAAAATCTGTATTGTCCTTACTAGATAAAATTAAAATCTCGAAAACCGTTGTTGAGTTAAATACAGGTGGCAAATATAGAGGATATTCAGACAGTTATTATCCCAGCAATTGGATATTAAAAGAAATAAATGACAAAAACATACCTGTTACAATAAGTAGAGATGCTCACGATATTGAAAGTTTGGATTATGAATATGAAGAATCCATTGAGCTGCTAAAAAAAATTGGATTCAATAGCATACACTATTTTAACGGAAAAAAATGGTGTGAATTAAAGATATAACAAGGGAGGAAATATGGCATTAAGATTAAAAATGATTGGCGGAACAATATTTATAATTTTAATTTTACTATCTTATTTTATAGAAGGCTTGAGAAACCAACCTTTTATTTCTATTATAATGATAACAAGTTTAATAGTATGTGCATTAGGATTTTATATTGAAAGGAGAAAAAAATGAGTAAGAAAAAAAGAATTTATAAAAATGGAAAAATCCACATAATGGATGAAAAAAGAAAAATTGTTGATTCTATTTATATAGAAGAAGGTAAAGTAAAAGATTTTGGTGAGTTCAATTATTTGAAGAAAAAGTATGATATAACAGATAAAAATATTGTAGATTTAGAAGGTAAAACAACTTTGCCTGGATTTAACGATTCTCATATGCATATTTTAAAATATGGTGAAAGCTTAGAAAGTGTAGACCTAAAAGGAGTAAGATCTGTAAATGAAATTATTGAAAGATGTAAAGATTTTCTTAATAAAAACAAATTAAGAGAAGAACAATGGTTGGTAGGAACTGGATGGAATCAAGATTTATTTTCAAAGAATGAGTTTCCTAACAAAAATGATTTAGATAAAATCTCCACAGAAATTCCTATTGCCCTATCTAGAATATGTACACATATTACAGTTTGTAACTCAAAGGCGATTGAGATTATGGGAGTAAATAAGGAAACAAAGGTTGAAGGTGGAGAAATAGAGAAGGATGAAGAGGGTAATTTAACCGGAATGTTTAAAGAAAATGCCAACAGTTTCATAAACAAAGCTAAACCGGTATTAACGTTGGATGATATAAAAGTCATATTAGAAAAAGCTACTAAAAGCCTTGAAAAGTATGGGTTGACGAGCATACAAAGTGATGACATTCAGCATGGAGGTAAATCCTGGGAAACTGTAATACAAGCTTATAAGGAATTATATAAAGAAGGAAAAATAAATATAAGAATAAATCAGCAAAGTTTATTTTTTGATATTAAAGAATATTTAGATTTCATAGATAAAAAGGTACATAAACTTAAAATTGATAATAAATTTAAAGTAGGTCCTCTAAAATTATTAGGAGATGGTTCTTTGGGAGCTAGAACTGCTTACTTAAGTCAACCTTACCATGATGATAAAAGTAAAACCGGCATGACAGCTTATACTCCAGAACAATTAGACGAGTTTGTATTAACAGCATGTAAAAATGGAAAAGCAGTTGCTATTCATTCTATTGGAGATAAGATGATGCATATGGCTTTTGACAGTATAGAAAAAGCCACAAAAAATACAGGAAAAGAATTAAGACATGGGATAGTTCACTGTCAAATAACTACAAAAAGTTTATTTGAAAGATTCCAAAAAAATAATGTATCTGCTTATATACAACCTATATTTGCGTCATCAGATTGGGAAGTTGCACCGAAAAGAGTAGGAAATGAAAGAGCAAAATATACCTATAACTGGAAAAGATATTACGATATGGATATTATTGCTTCTTTTGGAACAGACAGTCCTGTTGAAAGTCCAAGTCCTATTGAAAATATTTACTCAGCAGTAACTAGACAGGATTTTTATGGCAATCCAGAAAAGGGATGGCTTCCAGAACAAAAACTTACTGTAGATCAATCTATAGTAGGATACACATATAATTCAGCGTATATGTCATATGAAGAAGATATAAAAGGTACTTTAGAAATAGGTAAGCTAGCAGATATGGTTGTAATTAGTGAAGAGATATATAACATTATACCAGCTAAAATAAAGGATATAGAAGTAGAAAAGACAATAATTGATGGAGAAGTAGTTTACGAAAAATAAATAAAAATTAAGGAAATAAAGTTCGTTATAAAGCGAACTTTATTTTTTTATATTTAAATAAGCAACCGGAATTCTGTTGACATTCAAAACTATATTTTGTATTATATTAGTACAAAAAGAAAAAAGGAGAGTTGAATGAATTCCGAAGTTTATAGAATATTTGTAGAGAAGAAAACTATATTTAATACAGAAAACAAAAATCTTCTTAAAGATTTTAAGAAAAATTTGAATATAAGGAATTTGGTAAGCATAAGGTTGATAAATAGATATGATATTTCTAATATTTCTAAAGAGGAATTTGAAAAATCTATTTTTAAAGTTTTTGCAGAAAAAAACCAAGATAATGTTTTTTTTGAAAAAATAAATTATTCAGGAAATACTTTTGGAGTTGAATATTTGCCTGGACAATTTGATCAACGTTCAGATTCTGCTTCACAATGTCTTCAAATTATTACTGGCAAAGAAAAACCTTTAGTAAAATATGCAGAAATTATTGTTTTACAAGGAGATTTAACTCAGAAAGAAATAAAAAAGATAAAAAAATACTATATTAATCCGGTAGATTCTAGAGAAGCATCTCTTCTTAAACCACTTACCTTAGAGATGGTATATCCAGAACCACCGGATGTTTCTATTTGCAGAGGGTTTTTAAATTATTCATCTGAAGAACTCGAAAAATTTATTGAAGATAATTCTCTAGCTATGAATATTGATGATATAAAATTTTGCCAAAATTATTTTAAGGAAAAAGAAAAAAGAGATCCTTCTATTACAGAATTAAAGGTAATAGACACTTACTGGTCAGATCACTGCAGACATACTACATTTTCAACTAAAATTAATAATATTACTTTTGAAAAAGGCATATTTACAGAAAGAATAAAAGAATCATATAAAAGTTATTTGAATTCAAGAAAATTTGTCTACGATAAAAGAAAAAAAGATATTAATTTAATGGATTTAGCTACTATTAATTCAAAAGAAATCCGAAAAGAAGGACTACTCAAGGATTTAGAGATATCAGATGAAATAAATGCTTGTAGCATAGAAGCAAAAGTTGACGTAGATGGTAAAGATGAAGATTGGCTTATAATGTTTAAAAATGAAACTCACAATCATCCTACAGAAATAGAGCCTTACGGTGGTGCTGCAACATGTTTAGGTGGAGCTATAAGAGATCCTCTTTCTGGTAGATCTTATGTTTATCAAGGCATGAGAGTAACTGGAAGTGGTGATCCAAGAAGAAAAATAGAAGATACCATAGAAGGAAAATTACCGCAAATAAAAATAACAAAAGAAGCAGCTAGAGGATTTAGTTCATATGGTAATCAAATAGGTTTGGCTTCTGGACAAATAAAAGAATATTACAACGAAGGATTTTTAGCAAAACGAATGGAAGTTGGGGCTGTAATCGCAGCAGCGCCTAAAAAAAATGTTAAAAGAGAAAAACCAAAGCCTGGAGATAGTATTCTACTTGTGGGAGGGAAAACTGGAAGAGATGGATGTGGAGGAGCTACTGGCTCATCTAAAGTTCATACCGAAGAATCCATAGAGGAATGTAGTTCTGAAGTACAGAAAGGTAATCCACCAGAAGAAAGAAAAATTCAAAGGCTTTTTAGAAATCCAGAAGCAAGTAAATTGATTAAAAAGTGTAATGATTTCGGTGCTGGAGGAGTATCAGTTGCTATTGGAGAATTAGCAGAAGGTTTGAGAATAAACTTAGATTTAGTACCAAAAAAATATGAAGGTTTAGATGGGACTGAGTTAGCAATTTCAGAATCTCAGGAACGTATGGCTGTATTAATAAATAATTTGGATAAAGAAAAATTTATTCAATTAGCAGTAGAGGAAAACTTAGAATGTACAAAAGTTGCAGAAGTAACAGAAGAGAAAAGACTTATAATGACTTGGCGAGGAAAAAAAATATTAAATATTTCAAGAAAATTTTTAGATACAAACGGTGTAAGTCAAAATACAGATGTACATTTAACAGAGCCTAATAAAAAAACTTATTTTGAAAAAAATACAAATATAGAGGATTTAGAAACTAAATTTTTGAAGAATTTAGAAGATTTAAATGTATCTAGTCAAAAAGGGTTAGTTGAAATGTTTGACTCTACAGTGGGGTCTACAAATTTACTGATGCCTTTTGGTGGAAAGTATAAACTTACTCCTATTGATGGAATGGTATCTAAGATACCTGTTGAAAATGCAGATACAAGCACCTGTACTATAATGACCCACGGTTATGACCCTAATTTGGCTATCTGGAGTCCTTATCACGGAGCTATGTTTGCCGTCCTTAGTTCTGTAGCAAAAGTTGTAGCTTTAGGAGGAGACTATAAAAAAATCAGACTATCTCTACAAGAATATTTTGAAAGATTGAATTTTGATTCTAAAAAATGGGGTAAACCTTTTAGTGCTTTACTAGGCGCCTATGATGTACAGAAAAATTTAAGCATACCTGCAATAGGGGGAAAAGATAGTATGTCTGGAACATTCAAAGATTTAAATGTTCCGCCTACCCTAATTAGTTTTGCTGTATGTATTAGTAAAGTTCATAATATTATATCACCGGAATTCAAAAAAACAGATTCCAAAATAGTGCAGGTGTCAATTAATAAAAATAAAGACCTTACACCTGATTATGAAGATATGAAAACTAAATATGATAGAATACATAAATTGATTAAAAACAAAAATATTTTATCAGCTTCAGCAGTTGGTTATGGAGGTTCAGCAAGCACTATTAGCAAGATGTGTTTAGGAAATAAAATAGGACTTGACTTTAATGAAAATTACAACTTGGAAAATATTTTTATTCCCTCTTATGGAGATATAATTTTGGAAGTAAAAGATTTAAAGAATTTAGATAAGTTAGAATATGAAATTTTAGGTAAAACTACTAAAAAACCATTTATAAATATAAATGGTAAGAATATAAGCCTAGAAAAAGTTAAAAAGTCTTGGGAAAAGCCATTGGGAAATGTATTTAAAATAAAAGAGAATCATGTAGGAAAAATCAAGAAATTTAAATACGAGAGTCAAGATAACTCGAAACTTAAAAGTATAAATACTTTAAAAGGAAAGAAACCAAAAGTTTTTATTCCTATATTTCCTGGAACAAATTGTGAATACGATACAGGCAAAGTATTTGAAAAAGCAGGTGGGAAAGTGAGTTATCAAGTATTTAAAAATCAATCTTCAAAAGATATAGAAGAATCTATAAAAGTGATGTCAAAGAATATTTCAAGTTCAAATATTATAGCCATACCAGGGGGTTTTAGTGCAGGGGATGAACCTGATGGTTCCGGTAAGTTTATAACTTCTGTTTTTAGAAACTCATATGTAGCAGATTCTGTTATGGATTTAATAAAAAATAAAGATGGATTGATAATAGGCATTTGCAATGGATTTCAAGCTCTGATAAAACTAGGATTAGTTCAATACGGTGAAATAACAAATATAAAAGAAGACTTCCCTACCCTAACTTTTAATAAAATAGGAAGACATATATCAACCTTTGTAAAGACAAAAATTACTTCAGATCTATCACCATGGTACAGTGGATGTAGCCTAGGTGATATTCATCATATACCTGTATCCCATGGAGAAGGAAGATTTGTAGCTAATGAAGATTGGATAAAAAGACTTGAAAGAAATGGACAGATATCAACTCAATACGTAGATGATAAAAACAACCCATCCTACGATGGTGAATTTAATCCAAACGGTTCTCTATATGCTGTTGAATCTATCACCAGTCCTGATGGAAGGATATTAGGAAAAATGGGTCATTCTGAAAGAGTAGGTTCAAATTTATACAAAAATATATACGGAGATAAGAATCAAAGAATATTTGAATCAGGAGTGAACTACTTTAGGTAAAACAAATATTATAATTAGAAATTAATACAAAAAAAGGATGTGTAATTATGAATCCAAAAAAATTCACAATTGGAATAATAGGTGGAGGACAACTGGGTAAAATGTTAACCAGAGAAGCTAAACAAATGGATTTTAGTGTCATAGCTTTAGATCCAACTCCTGGATCACCAGGTGGTAGTATGGCTGACGAACAAATAATAGGAAATTTTTATGATAAAGATAAGATAATAGAACTAGTTAAGAAGTGTGATGTAACCACCTTTGAAATAGAACATATTGATACAGAAGTTTTAGCTGAACTTGAAAAAGAAGGACATAAAATATACCCTTCTCCAAAGGTTTTAGAAATTATTAAGGATAAGTCTTTACAAAAAGAAATGTTGATGGAAAATAATATACCTACATCAAGATGGGAGATAATATCTGACCTGGGAGAAACCGGAAAAAGCTTGGGCTTTCCCTTTATACAAAAATCCTGTATGGGAGGATATGATGGCAGAGGAGTTTTCCTTATTGGAGGAGAAAAAGATTTTGAAAATGCACTTAAAGTAGAAAGCTTTGGAGAAGAATATATAGACTTTAAAAAAGAATTAGCCGTTCTTGTTTCAAGAGATATAGATGGCAAAATAAAGAGCTTTCCTATTGTTGAAATGGTCTTTGATCAAGATGCAAATATTTGTGATACCGTAATTGCTCCTGCTAGAGTAGATGGTATTATAGCAGATAAGGCAAGAGATATTGCGATAAAGTGTATAGAAGTACTTGAGGGAGTAGGTGTTTTTGCAGTAGAAATGTTTCTGACAGATGAAAATGAAATTCTTGTGAATGAAATAGCTCCTAGAGTTCATAATTCAGGACATTTCACTATAGAAGCCTGTATGACCTCCCAATTTCAACAGCATATTAGAGCTATTTGTGGAATTCCTTTAGGAGAAACAGATTCCTTAATTCCATCAGTGGTTGTAAACATTCTAGGAGAAGAAGATGAAAAAGGAAGTCCATACTATAAAGGTTTTAAAGAAGCTTTAGAAATATCTGGTGTAAACATACACATATACGGTAAAGACCTAGTAAAACCCTATAGAAAAATGGGCCATGTAACCATCAGTGATAGGGATATAGAAAAAGCTATATATAAAGCAGGAAAGGTAAAGAAAATTTTAAAAGCTATAGCAAAGGAGGAAGATAAGTATGAAAAATAATATATCAGTAGGGATTATAATGGGGAGTGATTCTGATTTACCTATTATGCAGGAATCAGCTAAAATACTAGATTATTTTGAAATTGAGTATGAATTAACTATAGTTTCAGCCCATAGAACTCCAGAAAGACTTGTTGATTACGCAAAAAAAGGAAAATCAAAAGGGATTCAGGTTATCATAGCAGGAGCAGGCGGGGCAGCTCATCTTCCTGGGATGATAGCATCAATAAGTGAGCTACCTGTTATAGGTGTGCCTATCAAAACATCTACCTTAAATGGACTAGATTCATTACTGTCCATAGTTCAAATGCCTAGGGGTGTTCCAGTAGCAACCGTAGCAATAAATGGAGCTAAAAACGCAGGAATATTAGCTGCAGAAATTCTTGGCTTAAAAGAAAGTGGTATTCAAGAAAAAGTGTTAAAATACAAAGAAAATATGAAAAAAGAAGTAATAAAAAAAGCGGATAATATAGAAAAAATTGGATATAAAGAATATTTAAAATAAGGAGGTATATACTATGAAAAAAGAAATGATTTATGAAGGAAAAGCAAAGAAAGTTTATAAAACAGAGGATAATGACAAATATATAGTAGAGTACAAAGATGATGCTACAGCTTTTGATGGAAAGAAAAAGGGAACTATAGTAGGCAAAGGAGTTGTAAACAACAAGATGTCTGCAGCTATGTTTATGCTTCTAGAAGAAGAAGGTGTACCAACTCATATGATAGAACTTATTAATGATAGAGAATCTTTGGTAAAAGCCGTTAAAATATTGCCAATAGAAGTTATTGTAAGAAATGTAGCAGCTGGCTCATTGGCAAAAAGACTTGGGTTGGAAGAAGGTACAGTAATGGATAAAACTGTATTAGAATTTTGTTACAAAAACGATGATTTAGGTGATCCTATGATAAATGATTACCATATAGCTGCTTTGAATTTAGCATCCGAAGACCAGTTAAGTGAAGTAAGAAAATATGCATTTAAAATAAACAAGGTATTAGTAAAGTATTTTAAAGACAAAAATATTCGATTAATAGATTTTAAACTAGAATTTGGACTATACAAAGGGAAAGTTATACTAGCAGATGAAATATCTCCTGATACTTGTAGATTGTGGGATGCTAAATCTGACAAAAAATTAGATAAAGATAGATTTAGAAGAGATTTAGGAAATGTAGAAGAAACCTATCAAGAAGTATTGAAAAGAATTCAATGATGGAGGATTTAGCTTTGATGAAGTGTTTTAATGAAGATAAACTAAAAGATGAATGCGGTGTAGTTGGAGTATATTCATCTAAGGATGAAATAGTTTCTCAACTTGCTTACTATGGATTATTTGCTCTTCAACATAGAGGGCAAGAAAGTGCTGGAATTGCAGTTAAATCAGGTGGTAAGATAAAATTTCATAAAAATATGGGGTTAGTATCAGAAGTATTTGACGATAAAATAATCAATGAACTCAAGGGTGGCATGGCAACAGCTCATGTTAGATATTCGACTACAGGAGAAAGTCTTGCTGAAAATGCCCAACCTTTAGTAGTAAAATATAAAAAGGGTAGCATTGCTATATCTCACAATGGAAACCTTACTAATGCGGATGCTCTAAGAGATATGCTAGAAAACACAGGAGTAATTTTTCAGACTTCAACAGACACAGAAGTAGTAGCGAATTTACTATCGAGACATGCAAATGGAAATATGATTAAATCCGTAAAAAATGTTGTGGAAATAATAAAAGGAGCTTTTGCCTTTGTTATTATGACAGAGAAAGAGTTAATAGGTATAAGAGATCAGTTTGGATTAAGACCACTATGCATAGGAAAAAGAGAAGATGGATATCTGTTGGCATCAGAAAGTTGCGCAATCACAGCAATGGGTGGAAAATTTATAAGAGATGTAGAACCAGGAGAAATAGTAGTAATAAACGAGGAAGGACTAAAAAGCGTTAAAAGCGATAAGTACGCTAATAGAAAGTCTTGTGTTTTTGAATATATTTATTTTGCAAGACCAGATAGCACAATAGACGGTATTAATATTTATGAATCAAGATTTAAAGCAGGAGAGCAATTGGCGGCTGAATATCCAGTAGAAGCTGATTTAGTATTTTCTGTTCCTGATTCTGGGACACCTGCTGCTATTGGTTATGCTCAGGCTTTAGGAATTCAGTATGGATTAGGATTGATAAAAAACAGATATGCAAAAAGAACTTTCATTCAACCCAAGCAGGATTTAAGAGATGAAGGAGTTAAAATAAAACTTAGTGTACTGGAGAATATAGTTAAGGGTAAGAGAGTAGTAATAGTTGATGATTCAATAGTAAGGGGAACTACAAGTAAAAGAATTGTAAAGATGGTAAGAGAAGCTGGAGCCAAGGAAGTTCATATAAGAGTATCCTCTCCCCCTGTAAGCTATCCATGCTATTTTGGGATTGATACACCATACAGAAGATATTTAATAGGATCGTATAAAAGTATAGATGAAATAACAGAATATATTGGTGCAGATAGTGTGAGATATATTTCGCAAAAAGGACTTCTCAAAGCTCTTGGTCAAGAAGATGGATTTTGTCTTGCCTGTTTAGATGGTAAGTATCCTATGGAGGTGCCGAATTTTGAATAAAAATGAAAAATTAACATATAAAGATTCTGGAGTAGATATTGAAGCAGGCTACAAATCAGTAGATATGATTAAAAAACATGTAAAAAGTACTTTTACAGACGGAGTTTTATCAGATATAGGTGGATTTGGAGGTATGTTTTCTTTAGGAAAAGAAAAAATGGAAGAACCTGTATTAGTTTCCGGAACAGATGGAGTTGGAACAAAACTCATGGTTGCATTTAAAGCAGACAAACATGATTCAATAGGACAAGATGCTGTAGCTATGTGTGTTAATGACGTGGTATGTCAAGGAGCTAAACCTTTATTTTTCTTAGATTACATAGCAACAGGAAGGGTAAAACCCAATAAAATAAGCAGTATAGTGGCAGGCATAGCAGAGGGTTGCAGAAAGTCGAAAGCTGCTCTAATAGGAGGAGAAACAGCTGAGATGCCCGGATTATACTCCGATGGAGAGTACGATATAGCAGGTTTTTGTGTCGGTATAATTGATAAAAAAAATATTATAACAGGAGAAAATATTAAAAAAGGTGATACTTTAATCGGTATACCTTCCAGCGGATTACATAGCAATGGATATTCTTTAGTAAGAAAGTTTTTTTTTGAAATAAAAGAATGGGACACAGATAAATATATACCACAACTAAAATGTACCTTAGGGGAAGAACTTCTTAAACCTACAGAAATATATGTAGAAGTTATTTTGAAAGTTTTAGAAAAATACAATATAAAAGGTATATCCCACATAACTGGAGGAGGATTTTATGAGAATATACCTAGAATGCTGCCTGAAAATTTATCAGCAGATATTTATGTTGATAACATAAAAAAACAACCAATATTCAAACTTATAGAATCAGAAGGCAACATAGAAGAAAAAGAAATGTACTCTACATTTAATATGGGTATTGGAATGGTATTGGCAGTAAAGGAAGAAGATAAAGATGGAATAATGAAGATAATAAAAGAAAAAGGATATAATCCTATAATTTTAGGAAAAGTTTCAAAAGCTAGCTATAAGGTGAAGTTATGGAAAAAATAAATATAGGAGTTTTAATCTCTGGATCTGGAACTAATCTTCAAGCGATAATAAAAAACGTTAATAACAATAAAATAAATGGTGAGATTAAGTTAGTTATATCTAATAGACAAGATGCTTTTGGATTAAAAAGAGCTGAAAAAGAAGGAATAAAAAATATTTTTATTAACCCTAAAGAATATCGTGATGACTATGATAAAAAATTAGTGTCGGAATTTAAAAGAGAAAATATCCAGCTTATAGTACTAGCAGGGTATCTTAGAATTTTAACAAAGCCAATACTAAAGGAATATAGTAATAGAATAATTAATATTCATCCCTCCCTTATACCTTCATTTTCAGGAAAAAAATTCTACGGTATCAAAGTACATGAAGAAGCAATAAAATACGGTGTCAAGGTATCTGGTGCCACTACTCATTTTGTAGATGAAGAACCTGATGGAGGACCAATAATTATTCAAGACACTGTTAGAGTGGATTACGAGGATAGGGCAGAATCACTTCAAAAAAAAGTTTTAAAAGTGGAACATAAAATACTTTCTGAAAGTATTAAACTATTTTGCGAAGGTAGACTAGAAGTTATAGGAAGAAAAGTTAAAATAAAAGACCAGGAGGTTATATGAGAGCATTAATAAGTGTGTCAGATAAAAAAGGAATTGTAGAGTTAGCAAAAAAGTTAGACGATCTAAAAGTAGAAATAATTTCTACTGGAGGAACTGCAAAAAAATTAAGAGAAAATGGAATTAAAGTTAAAGACGTATCAGAGATTACTGGTTTTCCAGAATGCTTAGATGGAAGAGTTAAAACTCTACATCCTAAAGTTCACGGGGGTTTATTGGCATCAAGAAACAATAAAAATCATATGGATGAAATTTCAAAATTAAACATTGAACCTATAGATATAGTAATTGTAAACCTATATCCATTTAAGGAAACGATCTTAAAAGAAAATGTAACTAGAGAAGAAGCAATAGAAAACATAGATATAGGCGGACCTACTATGCTTAGGTCTGCTGCAAAGAATTATCAAAGTGTTTCTGTAGTAGTTGATCCCAATGATTATGAAACTCTGCTAAAAGAACTAGAGGAAAAGGGTAAATTAAGTGAGAAAACCAACTTATACTTAGCCTCTAAAGTATTCCAACATACAGCTCATTACGATACTTTAATATTTGATTACATAAAAAAAGAAAATAATGATGATATATTTCCAAAATACCTAACACTTACATATGAAAAAGTTCAAGATATGAGGTATGGGGAAAATCCTCATCAAAATGGAAGTTTTTACAAAGAAGTATCTAACAATGAGGGAAATTTAACTAAAGCTCAACAGCTCCATGGTAAAGCATTATCTTTCAATAATATAAATGATACAAACGGTGCATTGGAGTTAATAAAAGAATTTGATGAGCCTACTGTAGTCGGTTGTAAACATTCAAATCCTTGCGGAGTGGGAAGTGGAGAAAATATATTTGAAGCATACAAAAAAGCTTATAAAGCTGACCCGGTCTCTATATTTGGAGGGATAGTAGTTGCAAATAGAAAAATAGATGAAAAAGTTTCAGAGGAAATAAGTAAAATATTTATAGAAATAGTTCTTGCCCCTGATTATACATCTGAAGCTTTAGAAATTCTTAAAAAGAAGAAAAACATAAGACTTCTTAAGCTGAAAGATTTGAATAAAGCAAGTGAAAACTCTTATGATTTGAAAAAAGTTTCGGGTGGATTATTAATTCAAGACAAAGACAATAAATTATTTGAAAACAATCAATACCAAGTAGTTACTGATAGAAAACCAACAGAAAAAGAAATAGAAGATATGGTATTCGCGTGGAAGATAGTAAAATATGCTAAATCAAATGGTATAGCAATAGCCAAAAACAAACAATCATTGGGTATAGGACCAGGACAGGTTAGCAGAATTTGGGCATGTAAACAAGCAATAGAACATGCTGAAGAACACTTAGGAAGAGAAATACTAGTTGATTCAGTAATGGCATCAGATGCTTTTTTTCCATTTGCAGATAGTATAGAAGCTGCAAAAAAATCAGGTATAAAAGCAATAATTCAACCAGGTGGATCAATTAGAGATGAAAAAGTTATAGAAGCTTGTAATGAAGCAGGTATTACTATGATTTTTACTGGAATGAGGCATTTTAAGCATTAATGAAAGGATGATAAAATGAAAGTATTGGTAGTAGGATCTGGTGGACGAGAGCATGTTTTATGCTGGAAGTTAGCCCAAAGCACTAAAGTATCTAAACTTTTTTGTTTGCCTGGCAATGGAGGTATTGAATCAGTAGCTGAATGTGTTGATATAAAAGTGGATGATATAGATCAAATATTAGAATTTTCCTTAAAAAACAAAATAGACCTAGCAGTTATAGGACCAGAAGCACCTTTAGTAGCAGGAATTGCTGACTTATTAAAAGAAAATAATATAAAGGTTTTTGGGCCTGAAAAAGCAGGAGCTAAGTTAGAAGGAAGTAAGATATACTCTAAAGAGTTTATGGAAAAACACAAAATACCCACTGCAAAATTTAAAAAGTTTAATAATCCTCAAAAAGCTAAATTAGGTCTTAAAGAATTTGACCCTCCATATGTTTTAAAAGCTGATGGTTTAGCAGCTGGAAAAGGAGTATTAATATGCAAAAATCTGGAAGAAGGCGAAAGAGCAGTTGAACAGCTGATGGAAAATAAAGATTTTGGGGCAGCTGGAGAAAATATATTGATAGAAGAGTTTTTAGATGGAATTGAAGCCTCGCTATTATGTTTAGTAAGCAAAAATAAAATCATTCCTTTAGAAAGTGCAAGAGATTATAAAAAAGCAATGGATAATGATAGAGGATTAAATACTGGAGGAATGGGCTGTTTTTCTCCTAATCCACTTTTTAATGAGAACTTAAAAGACTATCTAAAAAGCAGGGTAGTTACTAAAATAGAAAATGGATTGGATAAAGAAAATATTAATTTTACAGGGATTCTTTTTATAGGACTAATGATAAAAGATAATAAAGCAAAGGTTTTAGAATTTAATGTTAGGTTTGGAGATCCAGAAACTCAAGTAGTTATACCTAGATTGGAAAATGATTTAACTGAAATCATACTAAAAACTCTGGATGGAAATATAAAAGAAGAAGATTTATTATGGTCGGACAAAAAAGCAGTTACCGTAGTATTAGCATCAGGAGGATATCCCAAGAAATACCAAAAAGGAAAGTTAATTAAAGGCTTAAATAAATTAGATGATGATATTATAGTTTTTCACAGTGGTACAAAAAAAAATAATGATAAGTTTATAACTAATGGTGGAAGAGTATTAGCACTAACGGCACTATGTGAATCACTTGAAAAAGCAAGGGAAAAAGTTTATAATAATATTGTAAGTGTTAAGTTTGATAACGTACAGTATAGAAAAGATATAGCGAAACTCTAGAGTTTCGCTATAATGTTTTAGCATCGAGGATATAATGAAAAAAAAGACAAAAAAACTTATAAGAAAAATAGCATTGTTTTTACCCTTAGTATTTATATTAGGTATATTTGCTTTGAATTCTTATATTGAAATTAGTACAGAACCTTATATTTATGATAATTTAGAAAATATTCCTAAAAATGAGGTTGGATTATTGTTAGGGACTTCCAAATACTCAATCTATGGTGGAGAAAATTTGTTTTATAGAAATAGGATTGAAGCTGCTGCCGAATTATATGAAAATGATAAGATAGATTATATAATTGTTAGTGGAGATAACAGTAGTGAAGAATATAACGAACCTGCTAATATGAAAAATGATTTATTAAAGAAAGGGGTGTCAGAAGAGAATATTTTTCTTGATTATGCAGGATTTAGAACTTTCGATTCCATCGTTAGAAGCAAAGAGGTATTTGGTCAAGAAGAAATTACAGTAATTTCACAAAAATTTCATAACGAAAGAGCAATATTCATAGCTATGTCTAGAGATATAGATGCTATAGCCTACAATGCTAAGTCTGTAAGTTTTAAATATGGATTTAAAACTCAGATAAGAGAATACTTTGCTAGGGTTAAAATGTTATTAGATATTGTTGTTAACAAGCAGCCTAAATTTTTAGGTGAAAAGATACTTATAATTAAATAAAATCGAAAGGATAAATAATGAGTGAATTACAAGATTTGAGGCTAGCAGTATTAATTGATGCTGATAATGTGCCCTATTCAGATGTTGGAGCTATGATGGAAGAAATAGCACTATATGGAACACCAACATTCAAGAGAATATATGGCGATTGGACCAGACCTAATCTTTCAGGATGGAAAAAGAATTTACTTGAAAATGCAATAACTCCTATACAGCAGTATAGCTATACATTTGGTAAAAACTCAACAGATTCTGCAATGATTATAGACGCAATGGATATTTTATATACAGGAAAAGTTGATGGTTTTTGCATAGTATCAAGCGACAGTGATTTTACTAGATTAGCTATAAGATTAAGGGAAGCAGGTATGAAAGTTTTTGGTATCGGAGAAAAGAAAACTCCAAATCCTTTTATAGTAGCCTGCGATAAATTTATATATTTTGAAATATTAGGACCATCGGACAATAAAAAAGAAGAGAAAGCAAAAATTAAAAAAGCTAACAATTATACTGCAAAAAATGGAAAATCTTACAGTAAGGTGCCAAAGGACGTTATAAAATTGATATCTGTAACAATAGATAATTTAGCAGATGATAACGGATGGGCATTTTTAGGAGAAGTAGGAAGCTTGCTTTCTAAGAAAAGACCGGATTTTGATCCAAGAAACTATGGGTTTAAAAAATTAACTCCACTGGTTAAATATTTAAAAGAATTTGAAATAGATGAAAGAGATACCAACAATCCTTATGTAAAACACAATTATATAAGAAACAAAAATAAATAAAGAGAAACTAAAAGAACCTGCAGATATAAAAATGATATTATATCTGCAGGTTTTTATTATTATATTATTATATTTCTTGAGGTAAAACTTTATTGAGTACTACCCCTATTAACGCTGCTAATGCAAGGCCTGATAGAGAAAGAGTACCACTAATGAATATGTTATCAACGGTTATTCCTAAGACTAGAATTAAAGATGAAATTAGAAGGTTTCTACTGTGAGCAAAATCTAAATTTGCGTCCACCATTGTTCTTACGCCTACACTTGCAATCATTCCGAAAAGAATAATTGAAACTCCACCCATTACAGGGAGAGGTATAGAACTTATAAGTGCTCCAAATTTACCTACGAAACTTAATATTATTGCAAATACTGCTGCAAATCTAAGAACAGAAGGATCGTATACTTTTGTCACTGCTAAAACTCCCGTATTTTCACTGTAGGTAGTATTTGCTGGTCCACCAAGAAATCCTGCTAATATAGTAGCAATTCCGTCTCCCATCATTGTTTTATCTACACCGGGATCTTTGAAAAAATCTTTTCCTACAACTGCTCCATTTGTTGTAATATCTCCAAAGTGTTCAATAAATATTACTAGTGCTATGGGAGCAATAGCAGCTAATCCTGGTCCTGAAAAGCTAGGCATTGTAGTAATATGATCTACAGCCTTTTCTGAAAGTCCAATCCATTTAGCATCTAAAACTGTAGAAAAGTTTACCAGGCCTAGAGGGATTGATACAATATAGCCAACTGTTACAGATATTAATATAGGTACTAATTTGAAAAAGCCTTTCGAAAATATTGAAACTACAATCATAGTTGTTATAACTACGCCAGCTGCAATAGCTGATTTAGGATCGAAGTAGCCTAAGGATGAACTACCATCGTATACATAGCCTGCCATACCTAATGCAACAGGAGCTAACCTTAAACCTATAACCATTATAACCGGGCCTGTTACGATAGGTGGGAAAAAAGATCTAACTTTTTCTACACCAAAAATTTTAATAATGAAAGACATTAAAACATAAATTATTCCTGCGCCGATAATTCCTGATTTAACAGCTGCGATGCCGTGATTGTTAAGAGTAAGTGCTATGGCTCCTATGAAGGCAAAACTCGAACCTAAAAAAACAGGCACTTTTTTTCCAGTTATAAAGTGAAAAATTAAAGTACCTATACCTGCACACAAAAGGGCCATGGATGGATCAAGTCCTGTCAAAATCGGAACCAAAACTGTAGCCCCAAACATTGCTAGCAAATGTTGTAAACCTAAAATTGTTTTTTGAACATTATCAAGATTTTGTGCTATACTTTTTGATGTGTTTTCTTTTAATGATGACATAAAAAAACCTCCTAATTAAATTTTGGAGATAAAAAAGACTTCTTGTAGACACAAGAAGTCGATAATTGCTTCATTATTTATCTCCTTGTAAGTCTCACTGGACTAAATTAAAGGAATATTTAATTCTATTTAATATTATAATTCTTTGATTAAAATGTCAATACTTTTTAAATGATTTGTAATAGGATATTATTTCTTCATAAATATCATCCCAGTTGTATACTCTGATTATATTTTCCGGATCATCATATCTATTAAAGCCTGTATCTATTAGAACAACCTTAATACCTTCAGCTGCTAATTCTTTTGATGTTTCTAAGTTATCTTCAATAAAAATGTCGCACTTTAATTCTTTTGCTTTATTTGTTTTCTTAAAAGAACCAAGATGATGTGTATCATAATATACCTTGTTTTTCTTAAGCCATTCAATAGTTATAGGTTCTATGTGAGATTCTCTTGCAGTAACATAGTTAATGTTGCAGAATTTTTCTAGTTTTTCTATATTTTTTTTAGCTTTTGGGCGTATGGTAGCTGTTTCGTGCATTTTTTCAGCATATTCATGATAAAAATTATCGAATTTTTTATAATCAAAATTATTATCCTTAAAATAATTCTCGACTGTATCATCATCATACTTATAATTTGTATTAAAATGATTATTTGCGTATTCAACCCAGTAATCAGGACTAGTTACTGTACTATCTATATCAATACATAAGTTTAATTTTGTCATTATACCCTCCATTTTTTATAGCTTATAATAACACATAAGTATTAAAAAATAAAGATATTTAAAGTAAATTACTGTAGATTAAATAACCGTTTTTACCTGATTTTTTAACTGAATACATGGCTTCATCAGCTTTTTTGAAAAGTTCATTTCTACTTTTACCATTTTCAGGATATATTGAGATTCCAATAGAAGCCCCAATAGTACATACGCCTTGAGAAATTATATATTTATTTGTTACGGATTCATGGATTTTTTCCATAATTGCTTCCAAATCTTTTAGGTTTCCATATTCAGGTATAATTACTATAAATTCGTCTCCGGATAATCTTCCCACTAATGAGTTATCTGGCGCTGAATTTTTTAAACGCTTAGCAAAGGTTGCTATTACAATATCTCCTGCTAAATGTCCGTAAGTGTCATTAACAGGTTTAAAATTGTCTAAGTCCAGAATGGCTACTGCAAATTTAGACTGAGAAAACATAATAGACATATTATCATAAATACCTCTCCTATTGAAAATTTGAGTTAGTTGATCATAGTTGGATATAAGCTTAAGTTCTTTTTGGAAGATCCTATTTTCTGTAACATCTCTACCAATTATGTAAATATACTGTTTTTTATTAACTTTTACCATATAATGCTTAAATTGAATATATTTTTTGTGATTGTTAAAACTAAGTATTGTGCTGAAAGAATTATAATTAGATAAATTAGGGATTAGTTTGTGAAACCACCAATCTTTATTTATATCTGGATGCTGATTATAATAGCAACAGGTAAAATTATCATTAATATTAAATGTTTCTTTTGCTTTATTATTTGCATAAATGAGACTTCCGCTTAAATCAGTTAATATAACTTCGTCGCTTAATTTCTCCATAGAAGCAGATGCTATATCACTAACTTTAGGAATATAATAATCGGTGATATCCAAAATATAGCCGTAATCACCAATGAAACCTGAATTTGACCTATCTTGAATAATTCCTAAGATTTTAAAATAATTATCATTATGGAATCCTCTAGCTTTAGTTAGAGTATTAAATTTTTCTATATAAGGATCCTTAGATATGGTTGTTGATTCATAATTTTCTATAAAGTTTTTTTTGTCTAAAACACTAAAAAAATCTTCGGAAGATACTGTTTTGTTTTCAAATTCACTGAAAAGAAGATAAGATGCACCTTTAGATAATTCCACTAAATTATTTTCCTCATCATATTCATATATTCCAAAATCTGAATGTTCCTGAAGAACATTAGAAATCGAACTTTTTTCTAAAGATTTAGTATAGTTTGATTTTAGATTAAAAACAACAGAAACACCAATTATATTTGAGTCAACTTTTATAGGAAATATCTTGTATTTTAATGTTAATAAAACATCTTTTATTCTTATGTTTTCATAATCAGCTGACTGAATGTGTTCATCCTGATATGCATTAGACAATCCTTCAAGAAGTTTTATATTGTTGCTGTAATTTTGTATAATATCGTTAAAATTCAAACCTTGATCCATATCAAGGTTTAGTAATTGAGAAGAGGATTTATTGAAATATGTTATAGTTCTATTTCCATTTAAAATTAGAATGCTTGAATCTAAATTGTCAATAACATTAAATATCAATGGGTTTTTTTTCATATCAAATATAGAAAATAAATCTTCAAATGGATATATGTTTAACTTACAGTAATTTTCATTCTGTATTTCGATCTCAGAAGGCATAATTAAATATGTTGAGTGAATATTATTAAAGTCTGATATAAAAATTGAAGGCTTTTGTTTTGCTGAAAGTTCTGTAATAATAGAACAATCTAAATCTTTAAATAAATCACTTAATAATAAATTTTTAAAATTGTTGATATTAAATAAATTACTACAGGATTTATTCATAAAGTGAATTTTTAACCCTTGAGAAAATATCATAGGATTTGAAGACTTATCAAAAAAATCTTTAACAATATATAACTCGTTTTTAATAATATGTTTCTTATAAATAAAATTGAGTCCAATTAGGATTATTATATTGATAATAATAAATAAAAGAAAATAGTAAGAATCAAACCAACCCTTAATATAAGAGATTAAGTTTAATAGTAAATTTATGAATATGATTAAATAAATTGAACTAAAGTAGAATTTTCTAGATTTTATATTCACGTGACCCTCCCAGCATTGTTATAAATATAATATCAAAAAACAAGAAAAAAATACAGTAATCTATTAAAAAAAGTTAATAAAAATGATATAATTACAAATAAATAGTTTTGGAGGAGAGAAAATGGAAGTAAAATATAATGAATATTTAGACCAAGTAATGGAAGAATTGTCAGGAGAAGGCATCTTTCTAACTGCAAAAAATAAGGAAAAAGTAAATACCATGACTATTGGATGGGGATTTGTAGGAATTATGTGGAACAAGCCTGTTTTTATTGCTGCAGTTAGGTATTCAAGACATACTTATGAAATCTTAGAGGATACTGACGAATTTACAGTGAGTATTCCTAAAAAAGGTCAAATGAAAGATGAACTTTTAAAATGCGGTACTAAATCAGGTCGAGATTATGATAAATTCAAAGAATTTAATATAGAGACTGAAGAATCTTTAAAATTAAAAACACCACTTATTAAAGATTGTGATTTGCATTATGAATGTAAGATAATTTACAGACAGACATTAGAAGCCGAACTTATAAAAAATAAAGATATAAAATCCAAATACAAGGATCATGATTATCATGCTATGATATACGGAGAGATAGTTTCATGTCATAAATAGGAGAGATAGATATTGGCTAAATTAAAAACAACATTTATATGTCAAGAATGTGGTTATGAATCACCAAAGTGGATGGGAAAATGTCCCGGGTGTAATAGCTGGAATACATTCGTTGAAGAAGTAGTTGATAAAAAAACTAAAAAAAATACACGAGGAATAAGTTCAAATAAAGTACTAAAGCTAAAAGATATTGAAATAAAGGATGAAAAAAGAATATCTACTAAATATCTTGAACTTGATAGAGTTTTAGGTGGAGGCATCGTAAATAGCTCACTTGTTTTAGTAGGAGGAGATCCTGGGATAGGAAAGTCTACCCTATTAATGCAAACAGGAGATAAAGTAGCCCGGCAGGGACTAAAAGTACTATATGTTACAGGAGAAGAATCTGCAAGACAGATAAAAATTAGAGCCCAACGTCTGGAAATGAATAGCGATAATATTTATATACTGGCGGAAACCAATGTTGACCATATTTTAAAAAATATCGAAAATTTAAAACCAGACCTTCTTATTTTGGATTCAATCCAAACTATATATAATCCTGATATTACTTCAGCTCCTGGAAGTGTAAGTCAGGTTAAGGAAATAACATCGACTATAATGAGAACTACTAAAAGTTCTAATATGTCAACATTTATAGTAGGGCATGTTACAAAGCAAGGATCTATAGCAGGACCAAGGGTTCTTGAACATATGGTGGATACAGTTTTATACTTTGAAGGAGATACCCAGCACTCTTATAGAATTCTTAGAGCTGTAAAAAACAGATACGGTTCAACTAATGAAGTAGGAGTATTTGAAATGAGGGATTCTGGGTTGGAAGAGGTAATTAATCCTTCAAGCTTTTTTTTGGAAAGTAGGACAGAAAATTCCTACGGAAGTGTCATTACAGCGAGCATGGAAGGTACAAGGCCTCTTCTTTTAGAAATTCAAGCACTAATTTCATATTCTTCTTTTGGAGTTCCAAGAAGAGTTACTACAGGAGTCGACCATAGTAGAGCGGCAATGCTCATGGCGGTGTTAGAAAAAAAAGCTGGTATACAGCTTCAAAATACAGATGCCTACATAAATGTAATAGGAGGTATGCAGGTAAAAGAGACAGCTGTGGACCTAGCTATTATTTGTTCTATAGCATCAAGCTTTAGAGAAATAAGAATAGACTCTAACACCATAATAATAGGCGAGGTCGGTCTCTCGGGGGAAGTAAGAGGAGTTAAAGATGTTGAAAAACGTATAGGAGAAGCACATAAAATGGGATTTAAAAGAGCTTTGGTTCCATATGCTAATAAAAAGAATTTAAAAAATATATGTAAAGAATTAGAACTTGAAATAATAAAAGTCAAAAACATAGAAGAGGCATTAAAAGCAATTTTGTAGCCTTGATAAAATGCGGGAAAAAGTTTTCATAAATTAATTGACATACTTCATCAATGATGATAGAATTAGATTTTGACAACTTGACAACTAAACAATTATGATGTATAATGTATTTTGGAGGTATTTTATGTATAGACTAGGAGATAAGATTGTGTACCCTATGCATGGAGCAGGGGTAATAGAATCTGTGGAAGAGAAAGAAGTTCTTGGAGAAAAGAAAAAGTATTTTATAATCAAAATGCCTGTAAATGAAATGAAGCTTATGATTCCCGTTGATAACGTTGAAAATATAGGCGTAAGAAAGATTATTTCAAACTCTGAAGTAAAAGAAGTATTTGATATTTTAAAAGAAGATTCAAATTTAAATAAAATGAATTGGAATAAAAGATATAGAGCAAATATGGATAGAATGAAAAGCGGGGATATTTTTGAAGTAGCTAGGATTGTAAGAAGTCTTACATTTAGAGACCAAGAGAAGGGCCTATCTACAGGAGAAAAAAAAATGCTGAGTAATGCAAAACAAATTCTCATAAGTGAATTAATTCTAGCAGAAGATTCTTCAAGTGAAGAAGTAGAAACAAGGATAAATAAGATTATTTCTGAAAATTAGGATTATTCCTAATTTTCTTTCTTTTTTAATAAAAAAATTAAAGAAAAATCATAAAATTTTAAGGAAAAATAAAGTAATAACTGGTATAATGAATTAAGGTTATTAAATTAATTACTTTAGGAGGTGACTAATTGCTAAGTAAAATTATAAGATTAATAATGACATTAATAGGAATACTCTTTGGAGTAGGAATTTCAGTTCTTATTGATAGTTTTGGACTTCTAGATTTCATTAGTGTGGATCATGTTTATATTTATATTATATTTGGAATTATATTTGGAATTTTACTATTTATACTAACACCTAACTTGAAAAAACTAGGAGAAAAAATTAGTGATAATTTTGAAACTGAATTATTGAAATTTCAGACAAATGATATAATATTAGGAGCTGTAGGTCTAATTATTGGATTGATAATAGCTTTTTTGATAAGTCAACCATTATATAATTTAGACATTAAGTTTTTAGGAACAGCAGCTTCAGTTCTTGTATACCTATTTTTCGGATATTTAGGAATTAATATAGCAACAAGAAAAAAAGATGAAATTAGTTTGACTGTAGGATCAAAGTTTAGCATAGGTTCTTCAAGTAAATCTAAAAAATCAACAAACAAAGCAACGCCTAAAATACTAGATACAAGCGTTATAATTGATGGTAGAATTGCTGACATATGTAGAACTGGGTTTATAGAAGGAACTTTGATTATTCCAGAGTTTGTACTAAAAGAATTAAGACATATTGCTGATTCTGCTGATGGGTTAAAGAGAAATAGAGGAAGAAGAGGACTGGATATACTAAACAAACTTCAGAATGAAGAAATAATTAATGTGAAAATTGACTCTAGTGACTTTCCAGAAGTATCAGAAGTAGATATAAAACTACTTAAACTTGCTGAAATGGTTAAAGGAAAAGTATTAACAAACGACTTTAATTTAAATAAAGTAGCAGAATTTCAGGGAGTTGAGGTTTTGAACATAAACGAACTAGCAAATGCAGTAAAGCCTGTTGTACTTCCAGGTGAAGTAATGACACTCCAGTTAATAAGAGAAGGGAAAGAATCGGGCCAGGGATTGGCATATTTAGATGATGGAACTATGATTGTAGTAGAAGGTGGTAAAAAATACATAGGTGAAACTATTCAAGTTGTAGTTACAAGCGTACTACAAACAGCAGCTGGAAGAATGATATTCGCTAAGAAAAAATAAAGATTTTGGATATCCAAAATCTTTTTTTATAGAGAGGTATTATGGATAGAAAAAAAATAGCAGTAATAACGGCTGCTGGAAAAGGCATTAGGTTAAGAAAAGATATTAAAAAGCAGTATATAAAAATTAATGAAAAACCCATTATATATCATACTATTAAAGTTTTTAATGATGCTGATTTTATAGATGCTATTGTAATAGTGGCTGATAGAGATAATCTCCAGTACGTAAAAAATGAAATAATAGATAGATATAATTTTTCTAAAGTAATAGATGTAGTGGAAGGTGGAATTACGAGAAAAGATTCTGTACGTAATGGCTTCAATAGAATTCAAGATAAAGAAAGTATAATTATTATTCATGATGGAGTACGTCCCTTCATAGATGAAAAGACTATTTTGAGATCAATTGAGGTTGCTGAAGAAAAGGATGGTGCAGTTGTAGCTATTAAGAGCAGTGATACTATAAAGATTGTTAATAATACAAAAGTAGAAAAAACCTTAGATAGAAAGAATCTTAGAAGAATTCAAACACCTCAAACATTTAGGTATGAAGTTTTAGAGAGGGGATATTCAGCGGTTAAATGGCAGGATAACAGAATAACCGATGAGTCATACATAGTAGAGTCTGCAGGATTTGATGTATATATAGTAGAAGGTAGTGAGACAAATATAAAGATTACTACTGAGTTCGATTTACAATTTGCTGAATTTTTATTTAATAGGGAGAGATTATGAAAATTGGTATAGGATACGATGTTCATGAATTAGTCCCAGATAGAGATTTGATGATTGGTGGGATTAAAATAGAACATCCAAAAGGATTAAAAGGTCATTCAGATGGTGACGTACTTTTACATGCTGTAATAGATGCTTTATTAGGAGCCTTAGGAAAAGAGGATATAGGTACTTTATTTCCGGATAATGATACAAAGTACAAGGATATTGACAGTAAAATACTTCTAGAGGAAGCTAATAAATTAATGAAAGAATCTAAATTTAAAGTAGGTAATTTAGATTGTATTATAATAGCTGAAAGACCTAAAATGAGTGAGCATATAAGCAAAATGAAGTCAATCATATCCAAAATATTAAAAACATCAGAAAAAAACATTAATATAAAAGCAACCACTACAGAAGGATTAGGATTTACAGGTAGAGAAGAAGGAATAGCTGCACAATGCGTCCTACTTCTTGACAATAAGTAGAAATTTTAGTAAACTTTTATAAATGAATATAATAGCTATGAGAAGAATAGTAGATAGTACATGTCTAAAGAGAGGAAATGATGCTGGAAATTTTCCGACCTCTGTATTATTGAACCTAACTTTGAGCTTTCAGGCAAACCTGAACGGTAGTACCGATATAACTAAGAGTGACTTGTAAAAGAGTAACTAGAGTGGTACCGCGGATATCCGCCTCTTGATGGAGGCGGTTTTTTAATACTAAAAATAAAGGAGTAGGATATGGGTAAAAAGAAAAGTTTTGTAAAAGAAATAACACCAATGGAAGAAGACTTTGCTAGATGGTATACGGACATTATTATTAAAAATGAATTAGTAGATTATTCTCCAGTTAAAGGGTTTATGGTTATTAGACCATATGGGTATGCTTTATGGGAGAAGATACAGGGATTTGCAGATAGAAGATTTAAAGAGACAGGTCATAAAAATTGTTATTTTCCACTGCTTATACCTGAAAGTTTATTAAATAAAGAAAAAGATCATGTAGAAGGATTTGCTCCAGAAGTGGCATGGGTAACTCACGGAGGAAGTGAAAAGCTTGGAGAAAGATTATGCGTAAGACCGACCTCTGAAACAATCATATGTAACATGTACAGTAAATGGTTAAATTCATACAGAGACTTGCCTTACCTATATAATCAGTGGTGTTCAGTAGTTAGATGGGAAAAATCTACTAGACCCTTTTTGAGAACTTCAGAATTCTTATGGCAGGAAGGGCATACCCTTCACGAAACTAATGAAGAAGCTCAAGAAGAAACCCTACAAATGCTTGATATATATAGAGAAGTAGCTGAGGATTTACTGGCTATACCTGTTATTACCGGTAAAAAGAGTGAAAGTGAAAAATTTGCAGGAGCAGAGTCTACTTATACAATGGAAGCTATGATGCACGATGGACAGGCTCTTCAGTCCGGTACATCTCATAATTTATCACAGCATTTTACTAAGGCATTTGACATAAAATATTTAGGAAGAGATGGAAAAGAGCATTATCCTTACCATACATCCTGGGGAATATCCACAAGATTGATAGGTGGATTAATAATGGTCCACAGCGATAACAGAGGACTTGTATTACCTCCAAGAGTAGCACCAACTCAAGTTGTTATTATACCTATAGCTATGAAGAAAGAAGGAGTACTTGAAAAAGCAGAAGAACTTTATGAAAGTTTAAAGGCAAGAGGAATAAGAGTAGAGCTAGATGATGATCCTAAAGAATCTCCTGGTTGGAAATTTAATCAATATGAAATGAAGGGATATCCTATTAGAATAGAAATAGGACCTAGAGACATTAAAAATAATAGTGCTATTATGGCAAGAAGAGACACTTTTGATAAAGAGAAGATTTCTCTGGATAATTTTTCAGAAACTGTCCTAGATACATTAGATACAATGCAGCAGGATTTATTCAATAAAGCTAAGAAATTTAGAGAAGATAATACATTTGAAGTAAAATCTTATGAAGAATACAAAGCTCATGTAAAAGATAAAAAAGGTTTTGGAAAAGCAATGTGGTGTGGAAGTAAAGAATGTGAAGCTAAATTGAAAGAAGAAACTGGAGCTACTATTAGGTGCATACCTTTTGAACAGGAAAAAACCAGCGACACATGTCATTTATGCGGTAAAGAAGCAAAGCATATGATTTACATAGCTAAAGCTTATTAAAGAAAAGGTGATTTAATTGAAATTAAAGAATAATTATTTAAATATGTTAAAAGAGCTGCCTAAGTCTATAGAATCAAGAAGCGGGCAGCTTCTTGTTAAATTAGGAATTATAAAAAAACATGGTAAAGGAATATATTTTTTTACACCCTTTGGGTTGAATTTGCTTAATAATGTAAAAGAAAAATTCAAAGAAAAACTTGTTAAAGAGAACTTTGCAGAAATCGATACACCTATCATTAATTTGAAGAATAATTTTAATGAAAAAGGATATTTTGAATCAAAGGATATAGATGGGAAATCCTACCTAACTAGAGGTCCGGATTTATATTTATATGATGATTATTTAAAAAACATAATTAAATCATATAAAGATTTACCAGTAGAGTATTACTATTTTAATAAAAAAGCTAACAACGACAATAAAGCTAATGAAGAATTACTAAATCCAATGGCAACTGAAATATATAAATCTTTTTCTGCTTTATCAAATGAAAACTACGAAGAAAAGATAAATAAATACAAAGAACAAAGTTTGAATTTTTTAAAATGTTTTGGTATAAAACCTACTATCATTAGAAAACACAAAGATTCTCAAGGGATAATCTACGGTTGGCTTAGCAAAAAAGGTAGGGAAAAGGCAGCCTATTGTCCTCAGTGTAAAAAATATTACGATATTGAATACATGGGAATAGGTAGTTATACAAGAGAATATGAAGAGCTTAAAGAGTTAAAGAAGATAAAAACACCTAGTATAAAAACTATAGAAGATTTACAAGAGTTTACAAATGCTGATATTAAAAAACTTATAAAAGCTGTTTTGTTAAAGGTAGTTGACAAAAACTACGTAATTTTTATAAGAGGTGATAGGGAATTAAGCAAGGTAAAGCTTGCAAAACTGATTAAAAGTGACGAAAACCTAATCAGACAAGCATCAGAAGAAGATTTAGAAGATATGGGAACTACAGGAGGATTTGTAGGACCAATTGGGCTAAAAAATTGCCAAATCTTAGTAGATGAAGAAGTAAGATATATAAAAAATGGAATTGCCGGAGCTAATGAAGAAGATTACCATATGGAAAACATTAACTACGATAGAGATTTTAAAGGTAGTGTATGTGGCGATATTGTTGTAGCTAATGAAAAGGATTTATGTGTTGAATGTAGTTCAAACATAGAAATTCATAACTACTATAAAATAGGTGAATTAAAGGGTGATACTGAAATCTGTGATGGAGTAACGGATATAAAATATATTGATAGAACAGGAAAAGAAAATTCAATATACAAAATAGAAAATTTATTAGATTTATACAAAACAATATCAGTTTCTTTAGAAGAAAAAGAAGATAATTTATTAAAATTGATTCCTTGGGATATACATATTTTATTATTAAAAACTGATGATGAAGACAGCATCATATTAGGAGATAAGATATACAATATTTTAAAGAATAATGGTAGAAAACCTCTTTTGGATGATAGAAATATGAAAGTAGGACATAAATTTAAAGAAGGAGAATTACTAAATATAAATGAAAAGATAATAGTAGGGCGAAGAGCCAAAGAAGGTATAGTAGAATATCAAAACAATGAAGATGATAAAAAAATCGAAATTACACTAGAGGATATAGATAAGTTATAATTTTTTAATTAAAAAAACATTCAAAAACCACATGATTATATGATATAATCTTCATACTAATGCTAAAGGAGAGCTATATGATAAAAAAAACAATTTTGATATTAATATCTATGATACTTATAATCTCTACAGGATGCTCAAATAATGATGAAGAGCCTAATCCAGGAGAAGAAAATACTACTCCACCAGCCCTAGAAAACGGTGAAGAGGAACCGGAAGAACCGGAAGAAGAACAACCGACAGAAGAAGAATTAGCACAGATGGCTTATGATGAATATCTAGAAGAATTAGAAACTTTAGAAAATGATAGAACAGAAACCTTGGGAAAATTCTATATTAAATTACCTGAATTGTCCTTTGAAGAATTTAAAAATAAAGATGAACCTAAGGAAAAAGTTGAAGCAAAGGGACTATTTTTTACGGGGAGTTCAGCTGGAATGGGTCTAGATGATGAAGACATACAAAATTATGCAGCCTATGTGAAAGCACTAGGAGAAGGTGACCAGGGAAAAATCAACGAGTTACTGCCTTTAATAGATGGAGTAAATAGATTTGAAAGAGCCGTTGCTTTAGCAATAGAGACAGAGGTTAATGCCTTTGTTATAGACGTAAAAGATGACAGCGGTTTTATGACTTACGAAAGTAGTTTAGAAATAGTAGAAGAAGTTAATGGAAACAGAGGAGTAAGGATTAAGGATGTTGAAGGAATGCTTCAAACCTTAAAAAAATACGATATATATACAATAGCAAGGATTGTAACATTTAAGGACGAAAACTTTGCTGTTCAAAAACCAGACCACTCTATACAGCTTAAAAACGGTGGCGTTTGGAAAGACTACAGCGGGACATCATGGGTTAATCCCTTTGATGAATACGTATGGGATTACAATATAGCTATTGCAAGAGAAGCAGCATTAAAGGGATTTGATGAAATACAGTTTGACTATGTAAGGTTTCCCGATAATGCTATAGTATACAATCCCATAACACATTTTCCAGGAAGAAACGACAGGGAAAAGGACGAAGCAATTGGAGATTTTCTGAAGTATGCTGAAAAGGAATTAGTTGATTACAATGTTTTTACTGCAGCGGATGTTTTTGGTTTAATAACTAAGGGATGGGATGATTTTCCTGAAGATATTGGACAAAGCTGGATAGAAATGGCACCATATGTTGATTATATGTGTCCAATGGTATATCCAAGTCATTATGGAGAATGGTGGTACGGATATGAGGCGCCGGATGCCCATCCTTATGGAGTTTTAAAGGGATCCATGGAAGAAGCATTAGAGAAAAATGCAGCAATTGAAAACGACTCTTTAATTAGACCGTGGATACAGGGCTTTACTGCTGGCTGGGTAGAAGGACATATATACTATAGTCCAAGTAAGATAAGGGATCAAATACTAGCATCAAAAGAACTAGGAATCGATGAATACCTAATTTGGGCTCCCGGTAATACATACGATCCGAGAATATTTTTCCCGTCGGAAGAGGAAAAAGCTACAACCTATCCTCTTGAAACAGGAGATAAAGACCTGGTTGGTCGAACACCGGCAGATGCTGTTTATGAGTACTTAAGTGCTGAAAGAAACGACACCATTAGTATGGTTTACCTACTTACTCCAATTGACGATAGAGTTCAAAACTTTAAAGAATTTTATAAAAATTATAAATCTTTAGGCTTTGAGTTGAGTGATTACGAAGTGATGGAATATGATATATACGATGAAAATAAAGCTAATGTTAACTTATCCTATCAATATAAAATACTAGGTGAAGAAGTTGAAGAAGAAAAATTCATAGAAGCGACAGATACATCGTGGCAAACTATTAAAGAAAAAGGTGTATGGAAGGTTAAATCTGAAATAGAAAGTGAAATAGAAACATTTAAAAATACTGCAGTTGAATAACTGCAGTATTTTTTCTTTTGTTAACAAAAAAAGAACTTATGGCTAAATATGTATACGATAGGAATACAAACGTGCATAATTAAAATACATAAGCCTTGATTTATTAAAGTTTTGTGTTATAATTGCAAAATAATAATTAAATTTAGGAGGAAAATATGTCAGATATAAGATTAGGGATTCTAGGGGCTACAGGAGTAGTTGGTGAAGAAATGATGAAAGTAATCGAGGAAAGAAATGTCAAATATAAAAGTTTAAAACTATTAGCAAGCAAAAAAAGTGCAGGTAATGTAGTTGAATTTAACAATGAGCAATTAATTATAGAAGAAGTAAATGAAAATTCTTTTGATGACTTGGATATACTACTTGTTGCCGTAAGCAGCGGCTTAAGTAGAAAATTCAGTCCAATAGCAGTAGATAAAGGGGTAACAGTAATTGACAATAGTAGTGCTTTTAGGTTAGCTTCACAGGTTCCATTAATAGTACCAGAGGTTAATGGAGATGATGTAGTTAAACATAAAGGAATTATAGCAAATCCAAATTGTTCTACTATTATAGCATTAACTGCCTTAAACAAATTAAACCAATATGCAGGTATAAATAGGATGATAGTTTCTACATACCAAGCAGTATCTGGAGCTGGTGCTAAGGGGCTCAATGAATTAAAAGAACAGATATCAAATTTAGAGAATAATAAAGAATCGAAAAGTGAAGCTTTTCAGCATCAAATAGCTTATAATCTTATTCCGCATATAGGACCTTTCAATGAAGATGGATACTCTGAAGAAGAAATGAAAATGCAAAATGAAGGAAGAAAGATTTTTCATAATTCAAATCTTAAGGTGAACTGTACCTGTGTAAGAGTACCAGTATTTAGAAGTCATTCCGAATCAATAACTATAGAAACGAACAAGGAAATTACTGTTGACAAAGCAAAAGAAATAATTTCTGAAAGTCCAGGAGTTAAATTGGTAGATAATTTAGAAAAAAATATATACCCAATGCCTTTGGATACTTCAAACCAGGATTTAATATATGTTGGTAGAATAAGAAAAGATATAAGTAAAGAAGATAATAAATCCTTGACACTCTGGTGTTGCGGAGATCAAGTTAGAAAAGGAGCAGCGACAAATGCAGTACAAATACTTCAGGAAGTAATCGAAAAAGAAGCTTATAAAAATTAAAAAGTATTTGACTTTTATAAAATCACAAGCTATAATAATACTTAATATCGTTGAATAAGGAAAGTAGTGTATAATGAAAATTTAGAGAGAGTATTTGTTTGGTGAAAAAATACTTATTGAATTTATATACGAAGTGCCCTTAAGAGATGCAGGTTGAAATTAGTAGGCTAGGCCGGAGTCCTCCGTTAAAAGGATATAGTATGATAGTACTTAAAGTAGGGTTTAAATCAATTAGAGTGGAACCGCGGATAATCTCCGTCTCTTGTAAGAGGCGGAGTTTTTGTATTTTTATTAAAAAAGGAGAAAAAAATGAATTTTATAAGTAAAATAAAATTAGATATAAAAAGAGCCTTAGAAGTTGATCCAGCAGCAAGAAATTCTTTGGAAATATTGTTATTGTATCCTCATATAAAAGCATTAATAATTCATATATTAACCCACTTTCTATACAAAAAGAAATTGTTTTTTTTATCAAGGTTGATTTCTAATTTTGCTAGATTTCTTACAGGAATAGAAATACATCCTGGTGCTCAAATAAGAGAAGGCCTATTTATAGATCATGGAATAGGGGTTGTGATTGGAGAAACAGCTGTGATAGGCAAAAACGTTCATATGTATCACGGAGTTACTTTAGGAGGTACAGGGAAAGAAAGAGGGAAAAGGCATCCTACTATAGGAGATAATGTTATTATTGGAGCTGGAGCTATATTATTAGGTAATATAAAAATAGGCGAAGGAACTAAAGTAGGAGCAAATGCTGTAGTTTTAGAAGATACCAAACCTTATACAACTGTAGTGGGAGTTAAAGCCAAAGAAGTTAAAAAAAGAGGATAATAATTGCAATTATTATCCTTCCTACTATATGATCTTGTTTTTTAAAGAACCTAATTTTTCGATTTTACACTCTACTATATCTCCAGGTTTAAGCATTCTAGGAGGATTAAATCCCATACCTACTCCCGACGGAGTCCCTGTAAGTATTATATCTCCAGGATATAAAGTCATTCCCTTGGATAAATCACTTATTAAATAAGGAATATCAAAAATCATTTTAGACGTATATGATGACTGTCTTACTTCTTTATTTACAAGGCATTCCAATTTTAAATCAAATGGCATTTTCAAAGCAGACTTATGTAAAATATATGGACCAATAGGGCTAAAGTTATCTAACGACTTACCCTTGAACCATTGTATATGTCCTTTTTGTAAATCTCTAGCAGATAAATCATTGGCTATAGTATAACCGAATATATAATTCTCAACATTTTTTTTATCAACATCCTTACATTTTTTGCCTATTATTACAGCTAACTCCACTTCATAATCTACTTCATTAGTAGCGTCCCATGGAACATTAACATCAGAATTAGGTCCAATGGTAGGATGAGAAGTTTTACTAAAATATATAGGTTTTGAAGGAATATTACCCCTTAACTCTTTAACAGTATCAAGTTCATTAACATGCTCTGAATAGTTTTTGCCTACACAAATTAAATTTCTCCGAGTATAGGGAATAGGGGATAGTATTCTTATCTCACTTATAGGTATTTTATTAAGACTCTCTGTATTAATAATTTTATTAATTCTTTTGATGATTTTATCATTTGAAATATCAATAAAATCATTTATATTTAATGGAGTTGTCATTCCGATTTTTTTGAAAATTTCATCGGCTGGTATTATTTTTTCTCCATTGTTAGTCAAAAAACCGATTTCTTCTAAATTTCTATAACTGTAATTTAATATGTACATTTTATCCCTCCTTTGATTGATTAATTATAACATAATAAATTAATTCTTTAAATAATCTAATATATTTAATATAATAGTTAAGGATGGGTAAATATCTATTGTATGCTAATAAATAAATAGAAAGAGGGATATTATGATAAAAAATTGGGATGAATATTTAATTCCCTATGAACAGGCAGTTGAAGAGTTAAAAGTAAAATTTAAAAGTATAAGAAAAGAATTTAGAGATGTTAATGAATATTCACCAATAGAATTTGTTACTGGTAGGGTGAAAGAAATTTCTAATATTATAGAAAAATCAAGAATGAAAAAAGTTGAAATAGAAGAAATAGAAGATATTGCAGGTATTAGAATAATTTGCCAATTAGTAGCGGATATTCCCAAAGTTGTTAAAATCATTAGAAATAGAGATGGCAAAGACTTAGAAATTCTTGAAGAACGTGACTACATAAAAAATCAAAAAGAAAGTGGTTACAGAAGTTATCATATAATTATAAAATATACTGTTCATACTGCTTTTGGAGAAAAAGAAATACTAGCTGAGGTACAAATAAGAACTTTAGCTATGAATTTTTGGGCTACAATAGAACATTCTATCAACTATAAATTTGATAAAAAAATACCGAAAAATTTAGCAAAAAGATTAAAAGAAGCAGCTGAAGCAGCTAATAGACTAGACGAAGAAATGTCAAAAATAAAACATGAAATAGTAGATGCACAAGAAATATTTATGATAAGGTCATCCTTAGTCGCGAAAATTTTAAAAAAGATACAGTTTTTATATTTTAGTGGAAATATGGAAAAAGAAAAATTAAAAAAATTACAAGAAGAATTTTATGTATATAGAGAAAATGGCTCTATAGAGGATTTAAGAAATTTAAATAGAAAACTAGAAGCACTTAACCAAAAATATTATATAAAGGATTAGGAGGAAGGAATGTTAAATAAAAAAATTATTGAAAATGTAATAGAAGCAGCTCTGAGCTCAGGAGGAGATTTTGCAGAAGTATTTATAGAAGATAAAAAAGGTATTGGAATTAATATGATTTCTGGTAAAACAGAAAATATAATGTCAGGAAGAGACTATGGCATAGGTATAAGGATATTCAAAAATTTTAACAGTGTATATGCTTACACTAACAAAAGTGATGAATCAACTCTTATACAAACAGCTAAAAAAGCATCGAAAGCACTTATAGGTAGTAAAGATATAAAAAATATAGTAATAAATAATACAAAATATGAAAATAAGCATATTATAAAAATAAATCCTAATGAAATATCAACTAAGAAAAAAATTGAGGCTATGAAAAAAGCATATCTTAGTGCTAAAGAATTTGATGAAATCATATCTCAAGTTACTGTTAATTACCAAGATTATAATCAAAAAATTGCAATTGCAAATTCAGAAGGACTTTATATTAAGGATGAAAGAACAAGAGGAAGAATTGCAATTGGCGCTGTAGCAACTAAGGAAGGAGAAATGCAGTCTGGGTCATCAGCCCCCGGAGCACATAAGGGTTTTGAATTAATTGAAGATTTAGATATAGAATGGCACGGTAGAGAAGCAGCTAGGATAGCAAAAACTATGGTGAATGCTGATTATAGTCCTTCAGGGAAAATGCCTGTAATTATTCACAATGGATTTGGGGGAGTAATTTTTCATGAAGCTTGTGGACATGGATTAGAAGCTACTTCTGTTGCAAAAGGGAATTCTGTGTTTGCTGATAAAATAGATCAACAAGTGGCATCGGAAATAGTAACAGCTGTAGATGATGGAACCTTACAAAACGAGTGGGGGTCTTCAAATATAGACGATGAAGGAAACCCAACTCAAAAGAATGTCTTGATAGAAAAGGGTATATTAAAAGGATATATGATAGATAAGCTTAATGGAAGAAGAATGGAAATGGAGGCAACTGGGTCTTCAAGAAGACAGTCCTACAAACATTCACCTACTTCAAGAATGACAAACACCTATATAGCTAATGGAAGCTCAAAATTTGATGATATTATATCAAATACAGAAAAGGGATTATTTGCAAAATATATGGGTGGAGGTTCTGTAAATCCGGCTACAGGAGAGTTTAACTTTGCAGTAATGGAAGGATATTTAGTTGAAAATGGAGTAATAAAAAAACCTGTTAGAGGAGCAACTTTAATAGGTAAAGGTATAGAAATACTTAAAAAAATTGATATGGTTGGAGATAATTTATCCTTTGGACAGGGAATGTGCGGCTCTTCAAGTGGTTCTGTGCCTGCAAATGTAGGTCAACCTACTATAAGAGTATCTGAAATCACAGTAGGAGGTAGGGAATAGATGAGAGATTTTAATGAGTTGAAAACTAAAATATTTAATCAAGCAAAAGAATCTGGTATAGAAGATGTAGAAATTTACTATTCTCAAGGGAGAGATCTTAGCATCAAAGTTTTTGAAAAAGAAATAGACGGATATAAACTGGCTGAAGCGGAAGGACTAGCCTTGAGAGGAAAGTATAATGGCGAGATGGGTTATTCTTATACAGAAAAAGTAGATGAAACTTCTGTTGATTTCCTAGTTGAAAATCTTATAGAAAATGCAAAAAATATTGATAGAGAAGATAAAGAAGAAATATTTGAAGGAGCAAAAGAATACAAGGAAGTAAATAATTTTAACACTAGTTTAGAAAAAATAGAAGAAATGGAAAAAATAAATTTTGTTAAAAACTTGGAAAAAGCATCCTTAGAAATAGATGATAGAATTAAATCTATACAGGATTGTGTTTATGGAGACGGATTCAGCGAAACCATAATATCAAATACTAAAGGATTAGATATTAAAGATAGATCAAATTTAGCATATGCATATGTTGCATTAGTAGCAAAAGAAGGAAAAGACATACAAAGTGGATTTGCCTATAAGGTAACAAATAATTTTAGCGAGTTAAACTACAAAGATATAGCTAAAGAAGCTGTAGAAGAGGCTATATCAATGTTAGGTGCCAAAAGCATTAAATCCGGGAGATATCCTATTATATTAAGGAATAATGCATCGGCAGATATTCTTCAAGCTTTTACCTCGGTTTTTTCAGCGGAAAGAGTACAAAAGAACCTTTCTTTATTAAAAGGTAAACTGAAGAAAAAAATAGCGTCAGAGAAAATCACCCTAATAGATGATCCTTTTATGGAAAAAGGATATGCATCTTCAGCTTTTGATAGTGAAGGAGTTCCTACAAAGGAAAAAAATATAATTGAAAAGGGAGTCCTAAATACATACCTACACAATTTAAAAACTGCCTTAAAGGATGGTGTGGATAGTACAGGAAATGCCAGTAGAAGCTCATATAAGTCTTCAATTGGTATATCTCCTACAAATATGTATATAGAGCCCGGAGAGAAAAAGTTAGACGCCTTAATAAGTGGGGTAGAAGAAGGTTTAATGATTACAGATGTCCAGGGCCTTCATGCAGGTTTAAATCCTATATCCGGTGATTTTTCATTATCGGCTCAAGGATTTTTAATAAAAAAGGGAGAAATCAAAGAGCCTGTAAATCAAATAACTATTTCAGGCAATTTTCTTCAAATGCTAAGTAACGTAGAAGAAATAGGTAAAGATTTGAGATTTGGTTTACCATCAAGTTCTTATATAGGTTCGCCTTCATTGAAGATTAAAAATCTTGATGTAGCAGGAGAATAAAGAAAATCGCTTGACACAAGTGTAATAATGAAGTATACTAAGCTAAATGGTAATTGATACTGATTATCATTTAATACTTTTGAGGAGAATAGATATGATAAATTACATAATAGGAGCTTTGGTTTTAATACCAGCAGCTTATATTGTTTATAAAAAACTTAAAGATATAAAGAACGGCGACAATGCTTGTTCTTCAGGAGGAGGATGCAGTAGTTGTGCATTTAACAGTCAATGCGGATCAGATAAAGCTAATTGAGAAAATTTAACTGATCTTCCCTATAGGGTTCTAAGCATTTAGAAGAATTATTAGATGTACTGTTAACATATGTAGATACTTTATATTTATGGAAAGAATTATTTGAGAATGGCTCAAACATGTCTAAATTATTAAAGTTTTTTAGATTTTGGGATAGCCATTCTTTTTTGTTGGATTCTTTTTTTATGACAGGCATAGGATTATGTATGTCTTTATAATAACAAAAAATAATTTTTAGTCAAAGAAAAATCAAACAGTAGAATTTGACAAAACTCATAAAATAGAATACTATAATAATGAGCATATGCACATAATAAAGAGGTGGTTATATGTCTAGGCCAAAAAAGTTTAGAAAAGTAGCGTACATACCTGAAAACTTAGAATTCAAGCCTAAAATTGATACAAATGTAGTGGTTTATTTAAGTATAGTAGAATTAGAAGCCATGAGATTATCGGACATGGAAGAAATGGATCAGATAAAAGCGGCTGAAGAGATGAAAGTATCAAGAGGTACTTACCAAAGGATTATATCTTCTGGAAGAAAAAAAATTTCAAATGCTTTAATTAATGGAAAAAAAATCAAAATAAGTGGTGGTAACTATGTTTTCAATTGTGGAAGTAGTGCCTGTGATAAAAAGTGCGATAAGTATCAAGGAGGAAAATGTTTAAGGTGGCATAAAGCAAAAATAAATAATAAAAAGGAGAATTTGATAATGAGAATAGCAGTACCAGCAAAAGGTAGAAATTTAAATAGTAAAGTAGAGGATGTTTTTGGAAGGACACAAATATTTCTTGTAGTTGATGTAGAAACAAAGGAATTTGATGTCATAGAAAATGATGGAGCTTCAGCAGCTGGAGGAGCAGGTATAACTGCGGCACAGTGTGTTGCTGATAGTGGAGCGGATGCAGTAGTTACATACCAATGTGGTAAAAATGCAGCAGACGTATTAGGTTCAGCAAATATTAAAATTTTAAAAGCTGAAGATATTACAGTTGAAAAAATTATAGACAAATACAACAAAGGAGAATTAGAAGTACTCCAAGAAGTCCATTCAGGATTTCACAGACACGGAGGTAAATAATGAAAATATCAGTATTAAGTGGAAAAGGGGGAACAGGTAAAACTTTTTTATCAGTCAATCTAGCACAAGTAGCATCAAATAGTGTTTATATCGATTGTGATGTAGAAGAGCCTAACGGCAACCTTTTCCTGAAGGCAAAGGATTCTAAAATAGAAAACGTGGATGTACCAGTACCTGTTTTTGATCAAGAAAAATGTACCGGATGTAAAGAATGTGTAGATTTTTGTGAATTTAATGCTCTTGCTTATGTAGGAGGGAAAATCAAAATATTTAAGGAACTATGCCATTCTTGTGGAGGATGTACTCTATTATGTCCAGAAAAGGCAATCAAGGAAGTTGATAGAAACATAGGCAAGGTTGAAGTTGGAAAATCTGGAAATATAAAAGTGAAAACTGGAGAACTTAATATTGGAGAGGCAACGGGAGTTCCAATAATAGAAAAATTACTTGAAGATATGGATTACAGTAAAAATAATATAGTAGATTGCCCTCCAGGTAGTTCTTGTCAGGTTATGGAAAGTATAAAGGGAAGCGACTACGCTTTACTTGTAATTGAGCCTACAAAATTTGGAGTTCACAATATAAATCTTGTTTATGAATTAGTAAAAATATTTGATATTCCATACGGTGCAGTTATAAATAAAGATATGGGGGATTCCGAAATTGCTGAAAAATTTTGTGAGGAAAATAATATAAAGTTATTAGGTAAAATTCCCTACGACGAAGAAATGGGAAAATTAATTTCAGATGGCCATATTGTAGCTAGAGAAAGGGAAAAGTTTGAAAGAATATTTAAGGATATTTTTGATAAAATTAAAATTGAAGCAATAGCTAAAAAGGTTTTAGATAAAATTGAAGAGGAGGTAAAACAATGAAGCAGTTGGTTATCTTAAGCGGAAAAGGCGGTACAGGCAAGACAACATTGGCAGTATCTCTAATAAAACTATCAAAAAATAAAATGTTTGCCGACTGTGATGTTGATGCTCCTAATGTTAAGCTAATATTTGAAAACAACGAAATTTTAGAAGAAAAACCCTACTTTGGACTTAAGAAAGCTTTTAAATATGATGATATATGCATAGATTGTGGAAAATGTGAAGAACTTTGCAGATTTAATGCAATAAAAGATGGAGTTGTAAATATTAATTATTGCGAAGGTTGTGGAGTGTGTGAAAGGTTTTGTCCTGTTACAGATGATAAGGGAAGAAAAGCTATTAGAATGGAAGATGATTCTTCAGGAACAACAAGAGTTGAAAAATTGAATAATGAATTTTTTTCAAATGCAAATTTGAAAATAGGAAATGGTGCATCTGGTAAACTGGTAACCGAAGTTAGAAAAAACATGTATAGTTTTAAAACGAATGAAGAATTAGCAATAATAGATGGGTCTCCAGGTATAGGATGTCCCGTTATAGCTTCTTTGACAGGAATTGAATACTGTATATTAGTTGCAGAACCCTCAATATCCGGAATTCATGATATGATTAGAATACTTGAAACATCAAGAAGTTTTAATACTAAATGTTTTATAGTAGTTAATAAATACGATAATAACTTTGAAAAGACAAAGGAAATTGAAAAAATAGCAAAAGAAAAGAATATAGAAATACTTGGTAAAATACCCTTTGATAAAAGTGTTGTAAAAATTACAAATGAAGGGAAACCGGTAGTAGATAATCCAGATACTAAAGCAGCTAAAGAAATAATAGGCATCTGGAATAAATTAAAAAATAGATTAGATTTAGAAAATCAATAGGAGGATTAGTTATGAAAAAAATTGCAATAGCAACAGAAGGGCAAAAGGTATCACAACATTTTGGTTACTGTGAAGGTTTTAAAATATCCGAAATAGAAGATAATAAAGTGGTTAATGAAGATTTCCTAAAAAATCCCGGACATCAGCCTGGTTTACTACCTAAACTTTTATCAGAAAAAGGTGTAGATTTAGTAATTTCAGGAGGAATGGGCGGAAATGCTATAGCTATATTTAATGAGAACAACATCGATGTTATAACAGGAGCTTCTGGTGAACTTAGTAAGATTATAAATGATTACATTTCAGGAGAACTAATATCAGGTAGCAGTCCTTGCAGAGAGCATGTGCACCAAGGTAATGGAATGAGTAAACATTAAATTCATAGACTTGACAAATTTTAAAATCTGTTACATTATAAGGTAACAGATTTTTTAATGGAGAGATTTAATGGATAAAAAAAAGGTTATAATTATAGGCGGAGGAGCATCTGGGTTAGTAGCTGCAATTTCAGCATCACGACGTGGATTCCAGGTAGATATTTTAGAAAAAAACGACAGAGTAGGTAAAAAAATTCTTGCAACAGGAAATGGTAGATGTAACTATTCTAACACTAATATTTCAAGTTATAATTACTACAGCAATAATAAAAGAATTGTAGATAATATAATAGATAGATTTACACCTGAAAGAATAGTAGGATTTTTCAAAGAACTGGGAATTCAGGAATATGTAGATAATACAGGGAAAATCTATCCTAATTCTTTGCAGGCTTCAAGTGTCCTTGATGTATTAAGAATGGAATGCAAATATTTAGGTGTTAAAGAAATTTGTAACAGTGAAGTAGTTGATATTTCAAAACGGGATGATAAATTCAAAATAAAAACAGCTGAGGATACTTATACTTGTGATAAAGTGGTGGCAGCCTTTGGTGGAAAGGCCAGTCCTCAATTATCCTCCGAAGGCACTGGATACGATATAATGGAAAAATTAGGACACAGTATTATACCAATTTTTCCTGGATTAGTTCAGCTAAACCTTGATAGCAAATACTTAAAAAGGTTATCAGGGATAAAAGTGGATGGAGAAATTTCAATTCAAATTGATGGAAGTGATATAAAAAAGGATTCTGGAGAAATACTATTTACTAATTACGGAATATCAGGGCCACCGGTTTTACAGCTTAGCAGGCATTGCGTAAACATGATAGAGAATAATAAAAAAGTAGTTATAAAACTGGATGTTTTTCCTAAATATGATAAGAATGAATTATTCCAACTTTTAAAAAATAGATTTATTAATATGAAATATAAAACTATTAGAGAATCCTTTATAGGACTTATAAATAAGGGTCTCATTGATGTAGTATTGAAAGAATCAGCCATACAAAAAACTAACATTCCTGGAACAAAATTTAAAACTAAGGATATATATAAAATAGTAAATACTCTTAAAGAATGGGAATTTGAAGTTCTAGGACCATACTACTGGGAGCATGCTCAAATAACTGCAGGTGGAGTAAAAACTGGTGAAATAAATTCTGAAACTATGGAATCTAAATTAATTGAGAACCTGTATATAATAGGAGAATTAATGGATGTAGACGGAGATTGTGGAGGCTACAATCTTCATTGGGCATGGGCTACAGGATACACAGCAGGAAGGAGCTTATAGGCTCCTGTTTTCTTGTAAAAAGCCCTTAAAAATGTTAAAATATAGTTTGTGATAAAATTGATTAAACATAAAAATTTAGATAGATAGGTGGTTTTATGAAAAATATTTTTGAAAAAATTTTTGGTTCTTATAGTAAAAGAGAAATTAAAAGAATAGATTCTATAGTTGACCAAATAGAAAACTTAGAGAAGAAAATTTCTAAACTAGAAGATCAAGAATTAAAAGGGAAAACAGAAGAATTCAAAGAAAGATTAAAAAATGGCGAAAGTTTAGATGATATACTTCCCGAAGCATATGCTGTAGTGAGGGAAGCATCTACTAGAGTTTTAGGTATGAAACACTTTAGAGTCCAATTGGTAGGGGGGATTATACTACATCAAGGTAGAATTTCCGAGATGAAAACAGGAGAAGGAAAAACATTAGCTGCAACATTGCCGGTTTACTTAAATGCATTAGAAGAAAAGGGAGTACATATTGTAACAGTTAATGATTATTTGGCAAAAAGAGACAGAGATTGGATGGGTAAAATCTATAATTTCTTGGGATTATCTGTTGGATGCTTAATACATGGAATATCAAAAGAAGAAAGAAAACAATCATATCAGTCAGATATAACATATGGTACAAATAACGAATTTGGATTTGACTATTTGAGAGACAATATGATTATTAGAAAAGAAGATATGGTTCAAAGAGATTTAAACTACTGTATTATTGATGAAGTAGACAGTATATTAATAGATGAAGCAAGAACTCCTCTTATAATTTCAGGACAAGGAGATGAAAATACGAAGCTTTACTTCCAGGCAAATTCCTTTGCTAAAACCTTAAAAGGTAGAAAAAAAGATCCCGATGAAAAAATAGGTAAAATGGATATGATAATGGGGGAAGGCTACGAAGAAGAGACTGTAGACTTTATTATAGATGAAAAAGGCAAAAATGTAACTTTAACAGAAAAAGGAGTTACTAAAGCAGAGACTTACTTCAATATAGAAAATTTAGCAGAACAAGATAATATGGAGTTAACTCATCATATAAATTCAGCATTAAAATCACAACATATAATGAAAAGAGATTCCGACTATATAGTAAAAGATGGAGAAGTAATTATAGTAGATCAATTTACCGGTAGATTAATGCACGGTAGGAGATATTCTAATGGCCTTCATCAAGCTATAGAGGCAAAAGAAGGATTGGATATTAGAAGAGAATCAAAAACCCTCGCTACAATAACTTACCAAAACTTTTTCAGAATGTATAATAAATTAGCTGGTATGACTGGGACGGCAAAAACAGAGGAAGAAGAATTTAGGGAAATATACGGAACAGATGTTGTAGAAATACCAACAAATAAACCTGTAATAAGAGATGATTTTCCAGATGTAATATATAAAAATGAAATAGGTAAATATAATGCTGTAATTGAAGAAATAATTGAAAGAAATAAAAAAGGTCAGCCGGTACTTGTTGGTACTGTATCGATTGAAAGATCAGAACTTTTAAGTAAACTACTTAGTAAAAAAGGTGTAAAGCATGAAGTTCTTAATGCTAAAAATCATGAAAAGGAAGCAGAAATAGTTGCTCAAGCAGGTAGGTATAAATCAGTTACTATTGCCACTAATATGGCTGGTAGAGGTACCGATATTGTTTTGGGAGGAAATCCTGAACATATTGCAAAAACAAAACTAAAAGATAATGTTTCTGAAGAGATAGTAGCCCAAGCTGATGGATTTGACGACACAGATGACCCAGATGTAATAAATGCAAGGAAAATATATAGAAAAATATTAGAACAAGCAAAAAAAGATTTAAAGGATGAAAATAGAAAAGTAATAGAAGCTGGAGGATTGGCAATAATAGGAACTGAAAGACACGAATCCAGAAGAATTGATAATCAACTTAGAGGAAGAGCTGGTAGACAGGGAGATCCTGGAACCTCAAGGTTTTATATTTCTTTAGAAGATGATCTTATGAGATTATTTGCAGGGGATAAGGTAAAAACAATAGTTGATACTTTAGGACTTCCTGAAAATGAGCCCCTTGAGCATAATATGCTTTCAAAATCAATTGAAACAGCTCAAGGAAGAGTAGAAGGACGAAACTTCAACATAAGAAAGCACGTTTTACAATATGATAACGTAATGAATAGGCAGAGAGAAGTTATTTACTCTGAAAGACGCAAAGTTCTCATGGGAGAAGATTTAAGAGATTATATATTTACAATGGTTGAAGAAATAGTAGATGAAAATATGTCTTTATTTACTACGGACAAATATCCTGAAAACTGGGATATTGAAGGATATCAAAGGTTTTTAAGTAGCTTAGTAAATTCTCAAGTTAAATTTGAGATAGATAATATAGAAGGATTAACTAAAGAAAAACTAAGAGAAATGACATTTAAACTAATAGACAAAATTTATGAAAGAAAAGAAGAAGAATTTCAACCAGAAAGATTCAGAGAATTGGAAAGAATAGTTCTTTTGAAAACTGTAGATAGCAAGTGGATGGATCATATCGATGCAATGGACCAGCTTAAGCAGGGAATAAACCTTAGGGCAATGGGTAACCAAGATCCAGTTAGAGCCTATACTAAAGAAGGCTTTGAGATGTTTGAAGCTTTGATAGCAAGCATTAAAGAAGATACCGTTAAGATACTTCTTAGGATACAGGAAAAAGAAAATATAAAAAGACAAAGGGTTGCAAAAGTAACAGGAACAAACAAAGATGATAAAGGGACCAAACAAAAAACTGTTGTCAAAGGGGATAAGGTAGGAAGAAATGACCCATGTCCATGCGGAAGCGGTAAAAAGTATAAAAAATGTTGTGGGAGATGATTGAATTGGATATAAATGATATAAAAGGAAAAATAACAGAGTACAATAAAAAAATACAAGAAATAGGTGTTTCTCTTTGACCCCTCTAAACTAAAAGAACAAAAAGAAAAACTTCATAAAAAGATGCAGTCTCAAGGATTCTGGGATAATCCTGAAAAAGCAAAAAACATATCTACTAAAGCAAACTCAATAGAAAATATAATAAAGAAATATAATGACATAAAAAATGAAATTGAAGAAATAGAAATACTAGTAGAGATGTCAGAAGAAGAAGAGGATAACAGTCAGATAAAAGAATTAACTAATATGATAAAAAAACTTGATAAAAAACTTGAAGAGTTCAGATTAGAAATCCTACTAAATGAGGAATACGATTCAAACAACTGTATTCTTTCAATCCATGCAGGAGCTGGTGGAACTGAAGCTCAGGATTGGGTTGAAATGCTTCTTAGAATGTACACAAGATGGTCGGAGAGTAAGGGTTATAAAGTTGATTTTTTAGATTATTTATCCGGAAGTGATGCAGGAGTAAAAAGTGTAACCCTTATAATAAAGGGCGAAAATGCATACGGATATTTAAAAGCTGAAAAAGGTGTTCACCGGCTTGTTAGAATTTCACCTTTTGACTCATCTAATAGAAGACATACTTCCTTTGCTTCAGTGGATGTAGTTCCAGAACTTGAAGAAATTCCGGATTTAGAAATTGATCCTTCAAATTTAAAAATAGATACATATAGAGCAAGTGGTGCTGGAGGTCAACATGTAAATACAACGGATTCTGCAGTTCGTATTACTCATTTGCCAACAGGAGTAGTAGTTACATGTCAAAACGAAAGATCTCAGATTAAAAACAGAGAAACTGCAATGAAAATGCTTTCAGCAAAACTAATCGAAATTCAAATAATAGAACAAAAGGAAAAAATAGATGATATTCAGGGCGATTACAGTCAAATAGCCTGGGGTAGCCAGATTAGATCATATGTTTTTCATCCTTATAACATGGTTAAGGATCATAGAACAGATGCTGAAACAGGAAATGTACAAAGTGTGATGGACGGCAATATAGATTTATTTATAAATGAATACTTAGTACAGAAGAAAAAATAACACAAGCGAGGAGTATAGCCAATGAATATAATAAAACAAATATGTAACGAATTAAAATTAAAAGAAAACCAAGTAAAAAATGCTGTAAAATTAATCGATGAGGGAAACACTATTCCATTTATTGCTAGATACAGAAAAGAGCAAACTGGATCTTTAGATGATGTAGAACTAAGAGATTTAAATGAAAGACTTTCTTATTTAAGAAACTTAGTAGATAGAAAAGAAGAAGTAATTCGATTAATTGATGAACAAGACAAACTAACTGATGAATTAAGAGGAGAGATTAATAAGGCGGAAGTACTACAAAGAGTTGAAGATCTTTACAGGCCTTACAAACAAAAAAGAAAAACAAGAGCAACAAAGGCTAAAGCAAAAGGTTTAGAACCCCTCGCGGATATTATATTATCGGAAGAAATAGAGTCGGGAAATATAGAAGATATAGCTGAAGAATATGTAAATGAAGAAATGGAAGTAGAAAGTGCTCAGAAAGCTTTAGATGGAGCAAAAGATATAATAGCTGAAATAATTTCAGACAATCCGGATTTTAGAAAAGATATAAGAGATATTTTTTATAATGAAGGAACTTTAATATGTGAAGCAACCGACTCAGATAAGCAAAGTGTTTACGAAATGTATTATAAATTCGAAGAAGCTGTAAATAAAATAGCAAATCACAGAGTTTTAGCGATTAACAGAGGTGAAAAAGAAGAATTTATAAAAGTTAAATTATCAGTACCAGAAGAAAAAATTATAAGTATATTATCTAATCAATCTATAACAAATGAAGAAGCAATAACAACCCAATATTATAAAGATGCTATTGAAGATGGTTACAAGAGACTTATAAATCCTTCCATAGAAAGAGAAATTAGAAACCTACTAACTGAGAGAGCTGAAGATGAAGCTATAAAAGTTTTTGCTAAGAACACAAAAAACCTGTTATTAGCACCACCAATCAAAGATGCATCTGTATTAGCAGTTGACCCATCTTTTAGAACAGGGTGTAAACTTACAGCTTTAGATGGATCAGGAAATTTGCTTGATTATACAACTATATATCCAAATGAACCTAGAAACGAAATAAAAAAATCTAGAAAACTAGTAATTGAGTGGATAAATAAATATAATATAGATATTATAGCTATTGGTAATGGTACTGCAGCAAGAGAAACAGAGCATTTTGTTTCAGAAAGCCTTAATGAAATAGAAAGAAAAGTAGCATATACTATTGTAAGCGAAGCTGGAGCCTCTGTTTATTCGGCTTCAAAGATTGCAAATGAAGAATTTCCTAAGATAGATGTTTCTATAAGAGGAGCTATATCAATAGGTAGGAGACTTCAAGACCCATTGGCAGAGCTTGTAAAGATAGACCCAAAAAGCATAGGAGTAGGTCAATATCAGCATGATGTTAATCAAAAAAAATTAGGTGAATCTTTGGACGGAGTAGTTGAAGACTGTGTAAACAGCGTAGGAGTTGACCTAAATACGGCATCAAAACCACTGTTAGAACACATATCAGGATTAACAAAATCTACTGCTAAAAATATTATAAAATATAGAGATAAAAATGGTAAATTTACAAACAGACAGCAGTTGATGGAAGTAAGTAGATTGGGAGAGAAAGCCTTTGAACAGGCAGCTGGATTCTTAAGAATTTACAATGGAGATAATCCTTTAGATAAAACCGGTGTTCATCCTGAAACCTACGATAATACTCTTAAGCTTTTAGATAAGCTGAACTATTCCCTAAAAGAGTTGGAAAAGGAAAAACTAGATAATATTAAGGTGAAGATAATTGAAATAGAAATAGATGAACCTAAGGTAGAATTAGCTACTTCTGGAAAAAGCTTCAAAAGTCTACAGGATTTAAAAAAGCTAAATTTAAATACAAAGAAAAAATCATCTGAAGAAAAATATAAAGATAGAATAAAGTTCTTATCGGAAAAATTAAATATAGGAATACCAACGCTAGAAGACATAGTTAAGGAATTAAGAAAACCCGGTCGTGATCCAAGAGAAGATATGCCGGCACCTATATTTAGAAACGATATATTAAAAATAGATGACTTACAGCAGGGAATGATGCTTAAAGGTACAGTTAGAAATGTTGTTGATTTTGGAGCCTTTGTAGATATAGGATTGAAGCAGGATGGATTAGTCCATATTTCTCAGATGAGCGATAAATTTATAAAAAATCCACTTGATGTAGTTCAGGTAGGAGATACAGTAAATGTTACAATAATATCTATTGATAAAGAAAGAGAAAGAATTTCTCTAAGTATGAAGAAAAAAGGAAAAACGAAGTAAATTAAAAACTCCCCCTTAAAAGTTAGGTATGATACTAACTCTTAAGGGGGAGTTTTAATTAATCAAGAAGTTCGTAATTGCTGCTATCGAAATTAAAATTCTCTTTTAAACCTTCAGTTACATAAACTTCATGATTTTTATTAATAAAAATAGCTTCAACATTGTTTAAATTCTCAATAATGTTTATTCCTTTATCCCAACCTGATAATAGGACTGATGTTGAAAGAGCATCTGCTTCAAAGGATTCTTCAGTTATTATGCTAACACTTTTAATCTCAGTTTCCACTGGGGAGCCGGTTTTAGGATTTAATATGTGATGATATCTAACCCCGTCTTCTACAAAAAAACGTTCATAGTCACCGGAAGAAACAATTGTTACATCTTTACCAGTATACACACCAATATTTCCTCCCCTTGTTTCATCGGGGTCCTGAATTCCAATTCTAAATAATGTACCATCGGGCTTAGAGCCAATAAGTTGAACATTTCCACCTAAGTTAATTATAGCACTTTTCACACCTAACTCATAAAGTTTTTCTTCTACTTTATCGGCTATATATCCTTTTGCGATAGCTCCTAAGTTAGCTATCATACCTTCATCTTTTAAAAATACTGTTCCTTCATTTTTATTTATTTTAATTTTTTTATAATCTATTAATTTAATAGAGTCATTGATTTCATTTTTTGTAGGAATTTTAGCTGATTCTGTACCTATGCCCCATAAGTCAATAAGGGGACCAGCTGTGATATCAAAAAGCCCATGGGTTAATTGAGAATACTTCATTGATTTTTCAAGTACTTTAATTGTATCTTCAGAAACCTGTACAGGCTTAATACCAGCATTATCCTTTAATAAATCTAAGTCGCTTCCTTCTACATGGACACTTAAAATATTTTCTAATCTTTCGATTTCTTCAAATATTTTAGGAAAAAGGCTTTCGTCTTCAGTTCCGTAGAGGGTTATATTAACATGAGTATTCAGTAAAAATTCACTTTCACTAATTTTGGAATTATTAACAATTCCACTATCTTCATCTTTACAACCTGTAAAGGTAAAAATTAAAGATATTAGCAATAGAAATATTATTATTTTAGTCTTAAATATATTTTTCATTATACCACCTTAACAAAATAAAAACCGGGCAAAGCCCGGTTTCTATAATTAACTAATCTATTTTACAGCTTCGTTAAAAAGTTCAACCATTTCATCTACATGAATAGAAACACCAGCTATAGCATCAGTATAACCATCTTCCATAGAAACGTCAAGGTTTTGGTTTTCAACTATATATTCTTCAACTAATGCAGCTTGTTCGTACCATTCAAGTTCTGCACCGCCGTTTTCCTTCATACCGTATTCTTCTTTAAGAGTTTTCTTATCATCGAATTCACCCTCATCATTTTCAGAAGTAGCTACACCATTTACATTAGCACTAACTATAGTACCGTTAACTACTGTAAGTTGAAGCATTGATTGCCAATTGTCATCTTCAGTAACTTCAGCAACTGCCATTGGAAAACCGTCAGTATAGTCACCTTCAGATACTGGTCCGTTAGCTACAGCTTTTTCAGCAAGGTCAAAGAATTCAACAACGTGAATACTAACACCAGCTATAGCATCAGTATGACCGTCTTCATCAGTATAAAAATCTTCAGGTACTTCTACAGATTGATTTTCTAAGAAATAATCAATAGTAGCGTCAGCCTGCTCATACCAGTAAGAACTAGCATCGCCGTATGCTACCATACCGTATTCACCATTTACTGATTGATCGTATTTATTAGTTTGAGGAACTATGTTAGTACCTTTCCACTGTGCATCTACAAATTCTCCATCTTCAACAGTTAAAATAACATGATACTTCCAACCTGTTCCGCCGAATTCATCCTGTTCTGCGTAGTATATACCATCTTCATAATTAACTTTATTAGCTGGTTCTTCTGATTCTTCAGCTGGTTCTTCAGATTCTTCAGCTGGTTCTTCAGATTCTTCAGCTGGAGAACATGCTACAACACCAGATAAAACTAGTACCATTACTAAAATAAAAACTAGTATTTTTTTCATAAAATAACCTCCATTTATAATATTTGTTATTATAATAAACTAAATTTGAATAAAATTCAAGGTATATTTAGTATATCGTTAATTAAATAACTGTAATAATTGGATATTTCATATTTATTATTATTTAATTTGACTATTATATAAAATTGTTTTATTATATGAAATAAGAATCAACAATAATTTTATATAATAGCTTAATAATATAAATAAAATATTAATATAAGTAATGAATTGTTTGAAATTGCTTTTAAAAGAACCTTAATAAGGTTAAATAAGGTTATAATTGTGTTAAATATTTATTTATGTTATAATAATTATAAATAATAAAAACATTATAAAATTAATAAAAATAAAAGAGGTGATTTTAGTTGGGTAAGAAGATAGTAATACTTGGTGGAAGTTATGCAGGTGTTAAGGCAGGAAAGACACTGCACAAACAATTCAAGGATAAGGATGATGTTGAAATAACATTAATTGACAAAAACCATTTCCATACTCTGATGACGGAACTACATGAAGTAGCGGCTTTTAGAACTGAGCCGGAATCAATTAAAATAGATTTGTTTAAAATTTTTGCAGAAAGAAAGGTAAATGTAGTAGTTGATAAAATTAATAATATTAATTTTAAAGAACAGAAACTATATTCGGATAAAACTGAATATGATTACGATTATTTAGTTTTAGCAACAGGCAATGAATCTAATTTTTTTGGAGTAGAAGGAGCAGAAGAAAATGCCTTCACACTGTGGGCATATGAAGATGCTGTTAAAATAAGGAAGCATGTTGAAGAAATGTTCTTAAAAGCTTCATATGAAAAAGATGAAGAAGAAAGAAAAAGAATGTTAACCTTTGCTGTATGTGGTGGAGGATTCACAGGTGTTGAAATGGCTGGCGAATTAGGAGACGCAAAAAAAAGTTTATGTAGTAAATACGGTATTGATGAAAAGGAAATAACGATATATAATATAGAAGCATTAGATAGAATACTTAATATGCTAGAAAGTGATGCGCAGGTTAATAAGGTAGAAGATAAGTACTATAAAAAACTTGGAGTAGAACTTTTAAAAAATGCTCCTATAGTAAAGGTAGATAAAGATTCGATTACTTTAAAAGATGGTAGGGTAATACCTACTTATACATTAATCTGGACTGCAGGTATTAAAAACTGCGATTTTTGTTCTGGTTTAGGTTTGGAAACTGGCAAAGGTGGAAGAATTCTAGTAGATGAAAATATGAAAACAAAGTCCTACGACAATGTATATTCAGCAGGAGATAATACATATTATGAAGACGAAGACGGAGTTCTTCCTCAAATAGTAGAGGCAGCAGAACAATCTGGACATACGGCGGCACTTAATATTGCAGCTGAGATCAATAATACAGAAAAACATAAACATAAACAAAATTACCACGGATTTATGGTTTCTATAGGTTCCAGATATGCAGTAGCAGATACGGGATTTAAAACAAGCGGATGGTTTGCAATGCTCATTAAGCATTTTGTAAATTTTTACTACCAGTTCTTAGTATCTGGTGTTAGACAGTTATGGAACTACTGGATGCACGAATTTTTCCATGTTAAAAATAAGAGATCTTTTGTTGGTGGACATTTTGCTAAAAGATCACCTAATTTCTGGCTACTCCCTTTAAGAGTTTGGTTAGGATTTATGTGGTTGGTAGAGGGTGTTAAGAAGATAGATGAAGGATGGCTATCAGAACAAAAGATGTATGCGTCCACACCGGCGGCTGCGGATGCAGGAGCAGGAGCTTCAGCAGCAGATGCAACAGCAGCAGCTTCAGGAGCAGCAGATACAACAGCAGCAGCAGCAGCGGATACAACAGCAGGAGCAACGGCTTGGGAAGCAGCAACATCAGGAGCTGTAGAAGGTGGAGGCGAGGCCGCAGCAAGCAATATGCCCGAATTTGCTCAATGGGTTACGGATCACACACCTTCAGGATATGGTGAAGCATTATTTGAAGAAGTACCTGGCTTTATGCAGTGGATTATCGATAATATAGTAGCTCCAAACGCAGTTCCTTTCCAAACAGGAATGGTACTAATGGAAATCGCTATAGGATTAGCTTTGATTGTAGGTTTATTTACTTTTATAAGCTCTATAATAAGTGTTGGTTTAGTAATAGGAATATCTTTAACAGGTATGTCGGATGCTACTATACTTTGGTACTTATTTGCTGGTATAGCACTCATAGCAGGATCAGGAAGCGTTTTTGGTTTAGATTACTACATCTTACCAAAATTAAAAGAATGGTGGAAGAATACTAAGTTTGCACGGAAGTCCTACTTGTATTTCGATTAAATTAATTGGTTAATGCCTTACTGTCTTAAAGGCAGTAAGGCATTTTTATGAATATGATATGGTGATAATATGACAAAAATTTGGGATGATATACCTGAAATAAAAAATGAGTTAGAAGATGTACAGGATATTATTATTAAAAATTTAAAAACTAAAAATACAAAATCAATTGAAAAAGTTATAGATCATTTACTAAAAGCTAACGGCAAAAGAGTAAGAGCTGGACTTTTAATTTTAGCTGCAAAAATGGGAGAATATAATAGAGATAGGATACTACCATTAGCTGCTTCTATTGAAATGATTCACCTGGCTACCTTGGTACATGATGATATAATTGATGATGCTGATACAAGAAGAGGAATTGATAGTATACAGTGTAAATTTGGAAAAGATTCTGCTGTATACACTGGAGACTTTATCTTTGCAAAAGCATATAGACTATTAGCAGGAGACTATGATTTAGAAGAAAATCGCATAACCGACGGGATGGAAAAGGTATGTCTTGGAGAAGTATTTCAAAACGAAAACAAGTTTAATACAGACATAACAGTTAGAAAATACTTAAGAATTATTTCGGGAAAAACTGCGGCCATGTTTGGTTTGTCTATGTATGCTGGGTCATTCGAATCTAAATTAGGCAACTATAAATCTAGAGTCATTGGATATTCAGGATATTATGCTGGTATGGCATTTCAAATCATAGATGACTGCATGGATTACACTAATTCCCTTGATAAAATGGGTAAAAATACTAGGGTTGATCTTTTTAATGGTATATATACATTACCTATAATATATGCAGTAAAAAATGATGCAGATAACAACATTAAAAATATTTTAAATAAGAAAAACATTAATGAAGACCATGTCAAAAAGATACTACACTATGTTGATGAATATAAGGGTGTAGAACAGGCTATTCAGTTAGCAGAAAAATATACAAAAAAATCAACAGATTTAATTAATAGGATTGGTAGTGGTAAGTATGAAGATATTACACAAAAAGTACTTCAGAATTTAATAAAACGAAAATACTGATAAAGTTAACATAAATTTAATTTACTTTTTTTTCTTTATCTGCTATAATGAGTTTAGTTTTGATTCAAAGGGTGGTTAAATGAAATATAAAGACGAAAAATTTGCTGAAATTTGTAAACCTATCATCGAGCATAGAGAATTCATTAAGATGAAGGCGATTAAGCACCATAATGAGAGTGTTTTTGACCATGTAGTAGATGTAGCTTATAGATCTTATAAAATTGCATCAAAATTAGATCTAGATACTAAGGCTACAGTTAGGGGAGCACTTTTGCATGATTTTTATCTATATAAGTTCAATAAGAGAATTAGAATTAGATTATTATTTGATTCATTTCTTCATGCTGTTAATCATCCTAAAATAGCTCTTGTAAATTCAAAAAAATATTTTAAAGTTAACGATAAAGAGAGTAATATTATACTGAGTCATATGTTTCCTATTAGATTGCCAAGATATAGAGAAGCTTGGATTGTGACTTTTGTAGATAAATTTTTAGCAGTATATGAATATTATTTAAATTTCAAAAAAATAATTATAAAGAAAAATAGTAGAATAGAAGAAGCAGCATAAAAAAAGATTCCTTTACGGAATCTTTATTTTATTGCAAAGGTCATTATTGCCTTTGCAGCTATTTTACCTTCGACATATGCTGTTGCTTCACCAATTCCTATGCTTCCTTTAATTTTTACAATTTCTGTTACCAGCTTTAAAGTATCTCCAGGAATAACCATTTTTTTGAATTTAACACTTTTCATACCTCCAAAGTAAGCAATTTTGCCTTTAAACTTTTCTTCGCTTAGAAGTGCAAATGCTCCCGTTTGTGCTAAAGCTTCTAAGATAAGTACTCCAGGCATAACAGGATTGTCTGGGAAGTGGCCTCTAAAAAAATATTCGTTGTAACTTACACTTTTTATCGCTACCGCCTTTTTTCCTTTTTCTAACTCGATTACTCTATCGATTAATAAAAAGGGTTCTCTGTGGGGTATAACTTTTTTAATTTCATTGATATCATACATATAACTAACCTTTAAACTTTTTAAATAGTAATGTAGTGTTATGACCGCCAAATCCTAATGAATTTGATAGTACGTAATTTATTTCTTTATGGATTCCCTTATTAGCAACGTAATTCAGATCACAATCAGGATCAGGAATTTTATAATTGATTGTAGGAGGGATAAAACCTTCTCTTATAGCCATTATAGATACTATAGCTTCAATTGCCCCTGCGCCACCTATAAGATGTCCTGTCATGGACTTTGTTGAGCTTACAGGGATATTGTAAGCCTCATCACCAAATAGATTTTTAATAGCAAGTGTTTCAAATTTATCGTTGTATGGTGTGCTGGTTCCATGAGCGTTTATATAATCAACATCACTGTTACTGATGCCGGCTTCTTTTATAGCCATATCCATAGATCCTTTAGCACCTAAACCATTTGGTTCAGGAGAAGTAATATGATAAGCATCACAAGTAGCGCCATATCCTGATATTTCACCGTATATCTTTGCTCCTCTACTTACAGCATGTTCGTAATCTTCTAGTAACAACATACCGGAACCTTCACCCATTACGAATCCAGATCTTTCTTTATCAAAAGGTATAGAAGCCCTATTTTTGTCCGTAGCAGAACATAAGGCTGTCATAGCAGAAAAGCCTGCAACCGTAGCTTGAGTAACCGAAGCTTCAGCACCTCCTGTAAGCATTAAGTTGCACTGACCGCTTTGTATCTTTCTATAAGATTCTCCTATAGCATTTGCCCCAGATGCACATGCAGTTACAACAGCCATATTTATACCTTTAGCTTGATATTTTATGGCAACAAGGCCGGAAGCCATATTGGATATAAGCATTGGTATGAAAAAAGGAGAGACTTTCCCCGGTCCTTTTGTTAGCAATCTTTCCATTTGAGTTTCTATGGTTTCAATTCCACCAACACCGCTACCGATAATAACACCAAATTTTTCATTATCTATGTTTTCAATGTCTAGTTGAGAATCTTCTATTGCCATTTTAGATGAAGCCATTGCAAACTGGCAATACCTATCCATTCTTTTAGCTTCTTTTCTATCCATATAATCTTTAGGATTAAAATCCTTAATCTCAGCAGCTAATTTTACAGAAAAATCACTTGTATCAAAAGATGATATTTCATCAACACCACATTTTCCTGACTTTATTCCTTCCCAAAAACTATCTAGTCCACTACCTATAGGCGTTACAGCACCTATACCTGTAATAACAACTCTTTTACTCATATATTTTACACTCCTTACATGTAAAGTCCACCATCTACGGATATAACTTGTCCGGTAATATAGTTAGCATTTTTAGATGCTAAAAACAAAATCAGATTTGCTACATCTTCTGGTGAACCTAATCTTTTTAATGGAATTTGTTTTTTTATATTTGAAATTTGTTTTTCCTCTAGTACATCAGTCATTTCTGTTTCTATAAATCCAGGGGTTATAACATTGCAGGTTATATTTTTGCGAGCAAGTTCTTTTGCTACGGATTTAGTTAAACCAATTACTCCTGCTTTTGATGCAGCATAATTAGACTGTCCGATATTACCTGTAAGACCTATAACAGAAGATATATTAATAATCTTACCTTCCTTTTGTCTTATCATTTTTTTACTTATATGCCTTATACAGTTGAAAGTTCCATTTAAATTAACCCTTACAACACTTTGAAAGTCATCTTCCGACATCATGGTTAAAATCTTGTCTTTAGTTATTCCTGCATTGTTTACCAATAAATCAATTTTATCGAAATTTTCATAAGATTTTTTGATAAGAGTTTCAGCATCAGAATAGTCAGAAATGTCACCCTGTATTATTATATTTTTTGGCTCTTTATTTTTGAAAGTTTTTACTAAGTTATCTAATGAAGTCTTATTTTTATAGTAGTTTAATATTAAGTTATAATTGTTTTCGTTCAATTTTTTAGCTATTCCACAACCTAAACCACCAGAAGCTCCAGTAATAATAGCAGTTTTATTTGTCATTATGAAGCAACTCCTAACTTAACAAATGATTTGTTAAGAGATTTCATATCCTGAACATTTAATATATTAAGACTTCTGTCTATTTTTTTAATAAATCCGCTTAAAGATTTTCCAGGACCAATTTCTATAAAGGTATCGACACCTTCTTTAATCATAGTATCAACTGAATCTTCCCATAATACGGAAGAGTATACCTGTTTAAGAAGATAATTCTTTATTTCAGCATCTTTTTCATATGTTTCACCAGTAACATTAGAAACTACAGGGAATTTACCAGTACGGATATTTACTCTTTCCAAATCCTTAGATAGATTTTGGGCTGCAGGTTTTAGCATTTTAGTGTGGAAAGGGGCACTGACTGGTAGTTCTATAGCTCTCTTTATATTGTAATTAGCTATATTTTCCATAGCTTTTTCTACTGGAATAATCTCGCCACCAATGACAATTTGTCCAGGGCAGTTGTAATTTGCAGGTTGTATAATACCGTATTTTTTGTGATCATAACACAACCTTTCTATATCAATTCTATTACCACCTATTAAAGCTGCCATCTTACCTTTCCCTTCGGGAACTGCATTCTGCATATACCTACCTCTATTTTTTACAATTTTTACTGCATCTTCAAAGTCAATTCTACCTGAATTTACTAAAGCAGTATATTCTCCTAAGCTTAATCCGGCTGTAATGTCGCAGTTTAAGTCAAATTCTTTTTTGAGAACATTTAAAATAGCAGTACTTACTGTTAATATTGCTGGTTGAGTATTTTCAGTTAACATAAGTTTCTCTTTAGGCCCTTCAAAGCATAATTTTTCCATATCCATATTTAAAGCATTACTTGCAATATTAAAAGTTTCTCTAGCAATTTCAAAATTATCATAAAAATCCTTTCCCATACCTACATATTGAGCTCCTTGTCCAGGGAAAATAAATGCTGTTTTATTCATAATTACCTCCATTGATACTATTTATTGAAGCTTTCGATTAAATCATAAGCTCCATTTATTATTTCATCTATAATTTCACTGCAGCTAAGTTCATCTTTAATTAATCCGGCTATTTGACCGGCCATTAAAGATCCGTTTTTAACGTCACCTTCGACTACAGCTTTTCTCAATGCTCCTTTTCCTATATCTTCAAATTCGTCCATAGGAGCACCGCTTTTTTCTAATTTTTTAAATTTATTAGTAAGACTATTTTTTATACTTCTTACAGGATGTCCTGTATTTAAACCACTTACTATGGTATGTATATCCTTTGATGATATAACCTTATCTTTAAAATTCTGATGAGCATTGCATTCCTTTGAAACTAAAAATCTAGTTCCTACTTGAATTCCTGAAGCTCCAAGCATAAAAGCTGCAGCTGCACCACGTTTATCGGCTATACCGCCTGCTGCAATTACTGGAATACTTACTGCATCTACCACCTGGGGAACTAAAGCCATCGTAGTCAATTGGCCTACATGTCCTCCTGCCTCAGTACCTTCACATATTACTGCATCAGCACCGTATCTTTCCATCCTAATGGCAAAACTTGTGGAAGGACAAACTGGAATTACCTTAATGTTTTTTTTCTTCCATTTTTCAAGATAATTTCCAGGGCTTCCTGCCCCTGTTATTATTACAGGGACTTCAAGTTTTAAAGCTAAGTCACAAACTTCATCCTTAAAAGGACTCATCATCATTATATTAAGACCAAAGGGTTTAGCTGTTATTTGTCTTATTTTTTTTATTTCTGATTCTACCCAATCAGCTGGTGCATTACCGGCTGCTATTATTCCAAGACCGCCGGCATTAGATACAGCTCCAGCTAAATTTGCATCTGAAACCCAAGCCATGCCACCTTGAAAGATAGGATATTCTATATTTAATAATTCTGTTATTTGATTTCGATGCATACCATTAACTCCTAATTATTTTTCTAAGAAATTCACTATATCTTTTACTGTTACAAACTTCGGATAATCTTCTTCAGGTATTTCTATATCAAACTCTTCTTCAAGATTAATTACTACCTCTGCTAAATCCAATGAATCAGCTTCTAAATCATCCTTAAGATTACTTTCTAACTTTACCTCGTCTTCATCTAATCCTAATTCTTCTACTAAAATATTTTTTACTTTTTCAAAAGTCATTTGTTACCTCCATAAATTTAATTGATTTTAAAATTAACTGAATATCTAATATTTCGATACTCAAACTAAAGTATAACTAGGTGTTTTTCCTTTGTCAATGAAAAACTTTGACAGTCAAAGCAATCGACAGTTATGTTTGCTTAAAAGCGTTGCAATATTAATATGTGTAGAGTTTATTAAGAAAAAATGAATATTTATAAATGTTGGCAAATATAGTTTTAAATACTATAATATAAACTAGAAAATAGAAAACAGGAGGTAAAATGAATAACTTAAAGGTAGTATCCATACAGTACGAACCAGTAAAAGGGAATGTAGAAAAAAATACAAAAAATATAATAGTATTAATAAAAGAGGCGTCAGAAAAAGGTGCTAAACTAATAGTATTACCAGAAATGTGCACTACCGGGTACATATGGCAAAATAGAAAGGAAATAGAACCTTACGTAGAAGCAATACCTGGAAAAACAACAGATGCGGTAGCTAGCTTAACTAAAAAATACAATAATTACGTTGTTATAGGTATGGCAGAAAAAAACCATAAAGATGTATATTATAATTCTGCAGCTTTAATTGGACCGGAAGGATATATAGGAAGATATAGAAAAGTACATTCTTTTATATCAGACCCTATGTGGGCTAAAGATGGGGATGAAGGAATAAATGTTTTTAAAACTAAAATCGGTAATATAGGAATCTGTATATGTATGGATTTGAATCTTCCGGAAACCACAAAGGTTATGCATAGAAAGGATTGTGATGTAATATGTTCACCATGTAATTGGACTGGAGAAAAAGTTCCTTCTAGCCTTTGGCACCAAAGAGCTTTAGAAACGGAAACTCCAATTATCATATCAAACAGATGGGGAGAAGAAAAGGGAGTTAGTTTCACTGGTGGAAGCTGTATTATAGATGAAAAAGGGGAATTGCTTAGTTTCAAAGAAACTTATAATGGAAGTGTATATGCTGATATAATAACAAGTAAAAATAAAATGAAATTACCTAAATATGATTTTTACAAAGAACTTTTAAGAAATCCCTATACATGGAATCCCATATGGTTTTATAATCAGTATGAGGATAAACTTCCATCAGGAAAAAAATTTAAGGTTTCAACCCTACAGGTAAACAGAGATAAGCTAAAAAGTACTGAAGATATAAAAAAAATATTAATTAACTTCATAGAAAATGAACAATCAAAGGGAAGTAAGTTTATATTATTTCCTAAGGATATATTAAATCCCTATATAAAAGGAGATAAATCATATAGTAAAAAACAAAATATTAAAGAATTACTTGGAGAGGTTAGTAGTATTATAAATAAGGATACATATGTTATTTTGAGTTATTTAAATGAAGAAGAAAAATCTACATCTTTAATTCTAAATGATTCAGGTATAGTATATAAATATAATCAAATATATAGTAAATCAAATAAAAACAATTATAAAGAAGGTGATTTAAAATATCTGGACACTGATTACGGTAGACTAGGAGTTGTATTTGGTGAAGAACTTATTAATTTCGAATTTGCCCGAATACTGACATTGAAAGGCATCGATTTACTATTTATTCCCGATGAAGATGGAAGAGAATATAATAAATTGGATTATGACAAAAAGATTTTGTGGACTATGGCAAAGGCAAGATCTAGAGAAAACAATATATATACTGTATATTCAAACTACTGTGAAGAGAAGAAAAATATAGGATATAGTGGTATATACGGGCCAAATTCTTTCTTTAAAGAAACAGATTATGTATATTCAAAATTTGATGAAGGTATGCTATCTATGGAAATTAATACTGAAGAAAAAAGCAGAAAATTCCCTCAAAATACCATAAGATATAAACCCTTAATGCATGCTAGAAGGATTGACTTTTATGAAGATTTAGTTTAAAGAGGAGATATTCTATAATATATAAATTTTAATAAAAAGTTAATTTAAATACTTGAAATCTATTATATTATTGATGTAAATAATATTATAGGAAGGATTTATTATGAATAAAAAAAGAATTACAACTTTATTTTCAATAATAATTATTATATTAATAACTGTTTCCTGTTCACCGGATGAAGAAATAGTTGAAAAAAGTATAATAAAAAAAGCAGAACTTACAGATAGAGAAGAATCTTTTATAAAAGGTACCGGTATTAATCATAGTTTCATATTTGAATATCAAGAAAATAATGATGTTAAAAATATTGATGTTTGGATAGAAGGATATCTTGGAGGAGAAAAAATAGGACCCTTATTAAAAACATCAAATAAAGTAAAGGATGATTTAGAGAAGTACATTATGTTCAACATATCAAATATCCAAGATAAAAACACTTGGAGCATATCCTTTATTGAAGGAAAAAATATTTCAACAGGTAAAATAGATTCAAGAAATGATTTGGGGAAATCAAGTACCTGGGATATGGTTGAAAGTATAGAGGTTGATAAAGGTGAATATATACTAGCAGCTCTTGTAGGCAATGACGGTAATACTATAAATGGGATTCCCAATGGTTTCTTTTCTCAACCTGAGGAATATATGAGGGAAGTTTTATCAAATGATTATGTTTATTTACTAAAAATAAAATTATATTAAGGAGAAGTATTATGGGTATGTTTGGATTAAATGTTTTTTCATCTTTTTTTGGTTTAATATATTTAGTTTTTTTAGGAATTTCTATTTATGTTTTAATACTAATAATTAATTTAATAAAAAAAGGAACAGAAGCTTTAGATGTATATATAAAGAAAAACAAATACTAAAAAAAATTCCTGAAGATTTTCTTCAGGAATTTTAAATTCAGTCAATTTTACTTTAGAGTTATATTTATTCTTTTTCTTCAAGATTAGCAATAGCATCTGCTAAACTAATGTATTCTGTATATATATCTTCTTGAGTTGGAGAATCTTTGTCTAAAACATCTTTTGCATTTGTTAATGCTGTTTTAAAATTACTCCAAGTAGAATCAGTATAATCACCTTGAACTAAATCATCTACATCTTCAACTAATTCTGATAAATCTTCTTTATCAAGTTCTATTTCTATTGAAGTTGCAGTTAAATCTTCTGCTTCAACTTTAGCATTTAATCCTACAAACTTTTCTATCAATTCATTTTCTAATACAACTCCATCGACCTCAATAGCGGTCTCACTTGTTACTGAAAAAGTATATTCTTTATTATTTTTTTCCTCAATTGTAATTTCATCAAATGGACTAACTAAAGAAGTTATTACACCTTCGTAGTCTTCTGTATCAAATTCATCGTTGGATTTGACGGTTATATCAATAATCTGATTATTAAAAATAGTTACTTCTACAACCATACCTTCATCTAAATCTGTTAAAGATTTTTCTTCGCCGTCTATATATACAGCTACATTAGTAGAGATATCAAATGTCTCATCCTTACCTTTAACCTTTAAAGTAATCTGGTCTGGATTCGAATCTATTTCTTCAATTTTACCAGTTAAGCTGTATGAATAATCACTTTCATAATTTTCATCTAATCTATACATCATTGCTGCAAGTTCAGCTCTGTTTATTGCTTTATTTGCCTGGAATGTATTTCCTGGATATCCCTCTATTAAACCTAATTCATATGCAACATACACATATCCTACATGCTCTTCAGGGATAGAATTAAAATCATTAAATTCAAGGATTAAATCCTCATCATCTAACGCTTCTTTCAAATCTTGGTCTAGACCATCACCTAAAATAGCTGCAGCTCTTACAAAATAAACTGCTGCCTTTGATCTTTTGGTAGGGAAATTAGGGTCAAAGTTTTTTTCAGTAATTAAACCTTCATCATAAGCTTTTTCTATGTATGGTACCATCCAATCTGCAGGTTTCTTAACATTATAGTCCTCTGGTAGTTCAGAACCTTTCCCAAAGTCTTCATCATCAAATCCTGGTTCTATTAATCTAAGAAGCATAATTACAGTCTCAATTTCTTTAGCTGTATTTCCCGGCATAAAGGCTCCGTTTCCCATACCTTTTATTACGTCTTTTTTAGCCATTCTTTCTATGTACCTTTCCGCCCATCCCTCCGTGTCGTTAAATTTATCTTGTCCAGGTGCATTTTCTCGTCCGATACCATTACTTTTGTTTGGTATTGCGAAAACTGTTGTGGACATTAATGCTAAAACTAAAACTAAAACTAACACTTTGTTTAATCTAATTTTCATATTAAAAACCTCCTTTAATAGTTTCATTATACCATACGAAAAAAGACATTAGTTATTTTGGGTATTAAAAATAATATTAAGTTTTTTAAAATATTTAATATAATATCCTGTATGATTTGCAATTTAATGATATATGTATTACACTTTAAAAAGAAATTTATAAAGGAGAGTATATAGTGAAAGAAAATAAAGTATTAGCAAAAGTTAACGGAAGAAAAATCACAGAGAATGATTTAGAGAAAGTAATAAGCAGTTTACCACAGCAACAGGCAATGCAAATGCAGGGTGAAGAAGGAAAGAAAAGACTTCTTAACGAATTAATTGCAGGGGAAATGTTTTACCTTGATGCTGTTGAAAATGAATTAGATAAAGAAGAAGAATTCCAAAAGATTTTAGAAGAAACAAAAGAAAATCTTCTTCAAAGATATGCTGTGCAAAAAGTAATGGAAGATGTTGATGTTAAAGATGAAGAAATTAAAGAAACATACAATCAAAACAAAGAGAAATATATGGATCAAGAAAAAATATCAGCTAAGCATATACTAGTAGACGAAGAAGAAAAATCAAAAGAAATCAAAGAAGAAATAGATAAGGGTATGGACTTTTCTGATGCAGCTGCAAAATACTCAAGTTGCCCATCAAGCAAAAAAGGTGGAAGATTAGGAGAATTTGGAAAAGGACAAATGGTGCCAGAATTTGAAGAAGTAGCTTTTAATATGGAAAAAGGAGAAATTAGCGATCCTATTAAAACTCAATTTGGTTATCATATAATTCAGTTGGACGAAAAAATTCCTGCAAAACAAAAAACATATTATGAAGTAGAAGAAGAAATAAAGCAACAGATACTTCAACAAAAACAATTCCAATTATATAACGATAATGTACAAAAGCTTAAAGGTAAATACAAGGTAGAAATGGATCCAAAAGAAATCATAAGCTAAAAATGTACTACGTTTATATTCTGAAGTGTGAAGACAATACCTTATATACAGGGTATACCAATAATATAGAAAATAGAATCCAAACACATAATAGTGGAAAAGGTGCTAAATATACAAGAGGTAGACTCCCGGTAGAACTTCAATATTATGAAGAATTTGAAGAAAAAGGTCAAGCACTAAAGCGAGAACATGAAATAAAAAAATTAAGTAGACTAGAAAAAGTCAAGCTTATCAAAACATGGAAGACTAGGAAATAGACTTCCATGTTTTTTTATCCAAATAAAGCTGTTTAAACTAGGATTGGTTAATATAACTGCGTTTTAAAGACCTGAGAGTATTTCAGAATGTTAGAGAATCTTAGATGTATACACAGGTTAACTCAGTACGTTTGATAAAATCAACTCTATAAACTATAATTAGTAATCGAAATTGATAAAGAAATACCAGAATCACTGGTGTATTTTTTATGAAAAAATTTGAAAGGATTGATAAAATTGTTAACAAAAGAAGACGACGACTATTGCATTTTAACAGAGAGAGACGAAAAATTAAAAGAAGAAATAATTAAAGAGGTAAAAGAAAAGAATATTAAATTCATAAGGCTTAATTTTACCGATATATTTGGATTTGGTAAAAACATAGAGATAACAGCCGATGCACTTGAAAACACCTTAGAAGGAGATTTGATGTTTGATGGTTCATCAGTAGATGGATTCGGAAGAGTAGAAGAATCTGATATGTATCTAATTCCAGATTTAGAATCATTTAAGCCAGTACCTTTAAGACCTAATGAAAATGGAATAGCGCAGATCTTTTGTGATGTTTACGATAAAGATAGAAAACCCTTTGAAGGGGATCCGAGAAACATTCTTAAAAGAGTATTAAAAGAAGCAAAAGAAATGGGATATGATTTAAATGTTGGACCAGAAGGTGAATTCTTCTTGTTTAATACTGATAAAGATGGAGAACCGAGATTTGATATACACGATAATGCCGGGTACTTCGATAACTCACCTGTAGACAAAGGAATAGATGCAAGAAGAGATATGATTTTAAAAATGAAAGAAATGGGATTCACGATAGAAGCATCTCATCATGAAGTTGCACGAGGACAGCATGAGATAAACTTCAAATACGGTGAAGCATTAGATGTAGCAGATAAATGGATGACTTTTAAACAAATTGTAAAAAATATGGCTAATGATCACGAGTTATATGCATCATTTTTACCAAAACCTTTTTCAGGAGACAGTGGTAATGCAATGCACTGCAACCAATCCCTAGTAAAAGATGGTGAAAATGTATTTTATGATGAAGATGGAGATAATAAATTAAGTAAAACAGCAGAATATTATGTTGGTGGATTAATAAAACATGCTAAAGAAATTGCAGCAATATGTAATCCTATTATTAATTCATATAAAAGACTCGTTCCTTTTTATGAAGCACCTACAAATGTAGCATGGTCCGCATCAAATAGATCAGCTTTTATTAGAATTCCTAATAGTAGAGGAAGTAGGACTAGGGTGGAACTTAGAACTCCAGACCCAACAGCTAACCCATATCTTGTATACGCAGTTATGTTAAAGGCTGGATTAGAAGGAATAAAAAATAAAATTGAACCACCGGAAATGGTAAACAAAGATATCTACAACATGAGTAAATCTCAAAGAAAAGAATATAAGGTTGACAAATATCCAAGTAACCTTTATGAAGCACTAAAATATATGAAAAAAAGTGACCTTATTAAAGAAACTATGGGAGATCATGCTTTTGAAGTATTCTATAATGCTAAAATTAAGGAATGGAGAAGATTCTCTAGTGAAGTACATGATTGGGAAATTAAAAATTATTTAAAAAATTACTAGAAATGTTAGGCGGCTGGAAACAGCCGCTTTTTTAGTTGCAAATATGTTATATTAGTTATAAAATTAAAGAAGTGTTAAAGAAAAGGAGGAAACTATGAGTGTTCAAGAAAGAGAATTAGTAGTTTTGTGGACTGATGACAACATTACAACTGTAGAAAATATGATTTTCATGTATACATATAATGCTAAAAAGAAAAAATGGTGGGAGGAAGTTACCCTTGTAATATGGGGAAGTTCAACTGACTTAGTTGCTAAAAACAAAGATATACAGAAAAAAATTAAAAAAATGATAGAAAAGGGTATAAAAGTTAGAGCTTGTAAAGCTTGCGCTGAAAACTTAAATGCAGTTAAAACTCTCGAAGAACTAGGAGTAGATGTTCTTTACATAGGACAGGATTTAACAAATTATTTAAAGGATGACAAATACAAGGTGCTCAGCTTATAGGAGGAAATAAATTGAAGTTCGAAGATTATAAATATGAAAAAATAGATATTGAGAATTTTAGTAAAAACTTTAACTACCACATACAGAAATTTAGCCAAAGTAGAACCTTTGAAGAACAAAACAAAGAAATGACATCGTTAATAGAATTAAGAAATCATTTTGAAACTATGGCTACCTTAGTAGAAATAAGACAATCAATAGATACAAAAGATGAGTTTTATGATAAAGAAAAAAATTACTATGACGAGATAGGACCAATTTATCAAGGACTTGTTACAAAATACTATAAATCTTTAATAGAATCAAAGTTCAAGAGTGATTTAGTAAAAGAATGGGGAGAATGGATATTTAAAATAGCTGAAATGGAAATCAAGACCTATTCTAATGAAATTGTGGAAGATTTGAAATTAGAAAACAAATTATCTACAAAATATTCGAAACTTTTAGCATCAGCTGAAATAAAATACGACGATAAAGTATTGAATTTATCACAAATGGGTCCATACTTGCAATCAAAAGATAGGAATATAAGAAAAGAAGCAGCAGAAAAAGCAACGGATTTTTTTGAAGATAACGAATTAAAATTTGATGAAATATATGATAAACTTGTAAAAGTTAGGGATAGAATGGCAAAGAAATTAGGATACGATAGTTTTACGGAGTTGGGTTACCTAAGAATGGGAAGGTCTGAATACGGACCTGATGAAGTAGCTGTTTTTAGAGACCAGGTATATAAAAATATCGTGCCAATAGCAAATAAAATTAGAAGGAAGCAAGAAAAAAGACTTGGTTTAGAAAAAATAAAGTATTATGATGAACCATTAGAATATTTAACTGGAAATGCAAAGCCAAAAGGTGATAAAGACTGGATGGTTAATAAGGCTGAAAATATGTACTCTGAATTATCTCCAGAAACACAAGAATTCTTTCAATTTATGAAAGAAAGAAATCTTTTAGACTTAGAAACAAAACCTGGTAAAAACATGGGAGGGTATTGTACATATATACCTGAATATAAATCACCCTTTATTTTTGCAAACTTTAATGGAACCTCTGGAGATGTTGATGTTTTAACTCATGAAGCAGGACATGCATTCCAGAACTATTGTAGTAGAGACTTTAAAATACCTGAATATATATGGCCTACTTTAGAAGCATGTGAAATCCACTCTATGTCAATGGAATTTATAACTTGGCCCTGGATGAATTTGTTTTTTAGAGAAGAAACAGATAAATACAAATATTCACATCTGTCATCAGGGATACTTTTCATACCATATGGAGTCTTAGTAGATGAATTTCAACATTGGGTATATGAAAACCCAGAAGCAAGTCCGGAAGACAGGAAGAAGACTTGGAGAAAAATAGAAAAAAAGTATCTTCCTTTAAAGGATTATGATGGTAAAGACTTTTATGAAAGAGGTGGATATTGGTTTAGGCAAGGACATATATTTAGGGATCCATTTTACTATATAGATTACACCTTAGCTCAGATATGTGCATATCAGTATTGGATTAAATTTAACGAGAATAGAAATAGTACCTGGAAGGATTATTTAAAACTTTGCAATGCAGGTGGAAGTAAACCTTTCTTGGAACTTGTAAAATATGGAAACCTGGAAAGTCCCTTCAAAAAAGAAACGGTAGAAAAAATTTCTGGACCAATAGATGATTGGTTAAGTGGAATAGATGATAGTAAATTTTAAAAAAAATAATAAATATAGCTAAATTAATTGACACACCTAAATAAATTTGTTAGTATTATTAAAACTAAAAATTAAATGTATTACAGAGGCCGCGATTAGTCAAGAGTACCTTAGGGGAAAGGGGCAGTCGCCGAAATCTACTTATGTGGGTTGGGACTATGCTGAAAAAGTATAGTACTGTCTAAAATAGATTACCCGTCTATTTCTTGGAGAGCTTAATACATTGGGTAAGAAATAGCGCTTTATTAAAGTTGCGAGTTTTTTACTCGCGACTTTTTTTTATTTTTTAACCAGTAATGTAATGCAAAAAGAGGAGGTATAATCGGTGCTAGGAGTTAATATTCTGGCCTCCATGAAAAAATAGTTTAATTCATAAATTAGAAGAATAAAAAATAATAGGAGGTTAAAAGAAATGATATTTAAAGGAGCAGGAACAGCGTTAGTTACACCATTTGAAAATGGAGAGGTTAATTTTAAAAAATATGGTGAATTAATAGATAAACAAATAGAAAATGGAATTGATGCCATTATAACCTGTGGAACTACAGGAGAAGGATCAGCTTTAAGTGACGTAGAACACAAGCAGGTTATGGAATACTGTGTAAAAAAAGTAGCTGGAAGAGTGCCTGTAATAGCAGGAACTGGTAGTAATGATACTGAATATGGACTGCAACTGAGTCAAGCAGCTTGTAAAATAGGTGTAGATGGACTTATGATGGTTACACCTTACTATAACAAAACTACTCAAAAAGGGTTAATAAACCACTTTACATACATAGCCGATAGAGTAGACAAACCTATAATTCTTTATAATGTACCTTCAAGAACAGGAATGACTATAGAAGTTGAAACAGCTTTAGAATTATCAAAACACGAAAATATTGTAGCAATGAAAGATGCAACGGGGGATATAAGTTATACGGCAAATCTTTTAAGTTTAGCTGATGAGAACTTCAATGTTTATTCAGGAAATGATAATATTATACTTCCGGTACTTTCACTGGGCGGGATAGGTGTTATATCTGTAATAGCTAACATTATGCCTAGAGAAACCCATGAACTTGTAGATGAATTTTTAAAAGGAAATATAGAAAAAGCAAAAAAAATACAACTTGATATGATGAGTTTGATAAATGCATTATTTATAGAAGTAAATCCTATTCCCGTAAAAACAGCTTTAAACTTAATGGGATTAGATGTAGGTAATTTAAGAAGACCTTTATATAAGATGGAAGATACTAATAAAGAAATACTTAAAAAAGAACTTGAAAAAAGATGGTTGGTGATGGAGAAGTGACATTAAAAATATTACTATTTGGATGTTCTGGAAGTATGGGAAAAGTAGTAAATGAAATTGCTAAAAAAGATAATAACTTCTCTGTAGTAGCGGGAGTAGACAATTCACTAAAAAAAGCTGAATTCCCAATATATAAAGATATAATTGATGTTAAGGAAGATATCGACGTTGTTATAGATTTTTCTTCTACGCTCTCCTTGCCGGGGATAATTGAGTATGGTAAAAAAAATAAAATACCCTTAGTTTTAGCTACAACAGGTTATAATGATGATGAATTAGAAATGATAGAAGAGGCATCTCAATTTATTCCAATTTTCAAGACAGCAAACATGTCTTATGGAGTAAATATATTTGCTAAAATATTAAAAGAAATTACTCCTTTGTTAGAAGAAGACTATGATATTGAAATAATAGAAAAACATCATAACAAAAAAATTGACTCCCCTAGTGGAACTGCAAATATGCTAAAAGATATTATATCTAGTAAGTTAGAGAACAAACAGGAGTATGTTTATGGACGAGTAGGAAATAATACCAAAAGAAAAAAGAATGAAATAGGGATTCATGCAGTTAGAGGAGGCACAATTTCAGGCGAACATCTAGTATTGTTTGCTGGAGAAGAGGAAGTATTAGAAATCAAGCATACAGCCCATTCAAAGCGACTATTCGCCAAAGGAGCTCTAAAAGCTTCTTCATACATAGTTATTAAAGAAAAGGGTATATATAATATGGATAACTTAATTAATGAAATTGGAGGTAATAATGAATAAAAATAATCTTACAGATCCTTATGAAATAGCTAAATTTATTAAAGATGCAAATAAATCTACGCCTATAAAACTCTATATTAATGGGAATATCAATGAAATAGACTTTGAAAATTGTAAAGTATTTAAAGGTGAAGGCTCTGCAGTAGTTTTTGGAGAATACAATAGTATAGCACAAATATTAAACAATTATAAAGAGCAAATACAAGAATACGAAATAGAATACGACAGGAGAAATTCAGCCATTCCTCTTCTTGATACCAATAAAATACAGGCTAGAATAGAACCTGGAGCATTAATAAGAGATAGGGTAAGTATCGGTAAAGGCGCTGTGATAATGATGGGAGCAGTGATAAATATAGGTGCTGAAATAGGCGAAGGTTCAATGATAGATATGAACGCTGTAGTAGGAGCAAGAGGTACAATAGGTAAAAATGTACACCTTGGAGCCGGGGCAGTAATAGCAGGAGTTCTAGAACCGCCAAGTAAAAGTCCTGTAATTGTAGAAGATAATGTAATGATAGGAGCAAATGTAGTAATCCTAGAAGGAGTAAAAATTGGAAAAGGTTCAGTAATTGCAGCCGGTTCAGTGGTAATAGAAGATGTGCCAGAAAATTCGGTGGCTGCAGGCTCACCTGCAAAAGTTATAAAAACCAAAGATGCTAAAACAATAGATAAGACTAAAATACTTAAAGAATTAAGAGATATGTAAATATCAAATAATAAGTTAAATATTAAAACGAATAATATTTATTTTAAAACAGATAAAACTAAAAAGGGGCTGTCGGTAAATAGCCCCTTTAAATACTAAGAACATAATGAGGCTTATACATTAAACCTAAAGAGAATAACATCTCCATCTTTAACTATATACTCTTTACCCTCAAGTCTTAATTTTCCCTCTTCTTTTACTTTAACCATAGAACCGAGTCTGTCAAGCTCATCGTAAGTGACTATTTCGGCTCTGATAAAACCTCTCTCAAAATCAGTATGAATTTTTCCAGCTGCCTGAGGGGCTGTAGAGCCTTCTTTTATAGTCCAAGCTCTTGTTTCCTTTGGTCCTGTTGTTAGAAAACTAATTAATCCAAGAATTTTGTAACTCTTTTTTATAAGCTTATCTAATCCAGATTCTTTAAGTCCTAACTCTTCTAAAAAGAAACCCTTCTCATCATCTTCCAGCTCAGCTATTTCAGACTCTATTTTTCCGCTTAAGATAACTACTTCCGATTTTTCTCCTTGGGCGTAATATTTTACTTTGTCAACATATTCATTTCCATCTTCTAATAAACTATCTTCATCAACATTAGCAGCATAAATTACAGGCTTATTAGTTAATAAATTAAAACCCTTCAATAAAGCTTTTTCCTCTAAAGTGTAATCAATAGAACGCGCAGGTTTCTCATTTTCCAAAGTTTCAATAACCTTACTTGTTAAGTTTAGCTCTTTTTGTAGACTCTTATCACCTTTTACCTGCTTTATTAATTTATCTTGTCGTTTTGTTAAAACTTCTAAATCAGCTAAAATTAATTCTAGATTTATTATTTCAATATCTCTAACAGGGTCGATGCTTCCTTCTACGTGAGTTATATTTTCATCGTGAAAACACCTAACTACATGAACTATGGCTTCAACTTCTCTAATATGAGATAAAAATTTATTTCCGAGACCTTCACCTTTGCTTGCTCCTTTAACTAAACCTGCAATATCGTAAAATTCAATTATTGTAGGAATAGTTTTTTCAGACTTGCTTATTTCAGTAAGTCTATCTAATCTATAGTCTGGAACCGTAACTACACCCACATTTGGTTCTATAGTACAAAAGGGATAGTTAGCCGAGTCAGCTCCAGCTGATGTTATCGCATTAAATATTGTGCTTTTACCTACATTTGGTAGGCCCACAATTCCCATTTTCATAATATCATCCTTCCTTTAACACTAAAACATTATATATTAATTGTATAATTAATTCAATGGTATTTTTTTCATAATTAACCTAATAATAACATAAGCTTAACAAACTTAAAACATACCCTTGTATAAAAATTGATAATATATAAATGTAATCTTATAAAAAATTATATAATATGGTAAAATTAATATAAAAGTAAAGTTGGAGGTAGATTATGAGAGTTAAATACGATAAAAAAATAGAAGAATTAAACGAAAGCATACTGGAAATGGGTGCTATGGCGGAGAAAATTTTGGATATGTCTGTAAAATCATTGTTAGAACAGGACTTCCAACTGGCTCAGAAAGTTATAGATTTAGAAGACGAAATAGACTTAAAAGAAAAAGAGCTTGAAGAACAATGCCTAGAATTAATAGCATTACAGCAGCCTACAGCTGGAGACTTAAGAAGGATAATAGCAATTATAAAAATGATAAATGATCTAGAAAGAATTGGAGATTTATGCGAAAATATTGTTGAAATCGTAATGAAAATCGGTAAAGAAGAATTTATAAAACCTTTAGTAGATACTCCTAAAATGGCTGATATAACAAAAGAGATGATAAAACTATCTTTAGATTGTTTTGTAAAAGAAGATATAAATCTTGCATATAAGGTATTTAAAATGGACGATGTTGTAGATGATTTATATAGAGATATTTATACAGACTTGTTATTTGTATTATCAAAAGATGTAGGGACAATGGCCCAGGTTGTAAACCTTTTATTTATCGGTAGATATTTAGAAAGAATTGCTGATCATTCAACAAATATATGTGAGCATGTAAATTACATAGTGACTGGTAAAAAGGATTTTCCTAGAAAATAAGCATACAATAAGTGAAAGAGTCTTTTCATAAAGGCTCTTTTGTATTGACCTTTTTTATTAATTATGAGAAAATAAAAAAAAGTAATTAACTAAAGAGGGGATTTATATGCCAGATTTTAATAATATAGAAGTAAATATAAGTGGACAAAAATTTCATGTGCAATCCGACGAAAACGAAGAATATATAAAAAAAATTGAGGAAATGATAAATAAAAAAATCAATCATTTCAAAGAAAGTAATAAAAAATTTGACAATTATTCTTCCTTGGTTTTTACTTCATTTTTAATTGCAGACAAGTATTTAAAACTAGTAGATAAACTTGAAGAAGCGGAAGACAACAAAATTAAACTATCAGAAATCAAAGACATGAAAAGTCAACTGCAGAAATATAAAGATAAGAATGTTAAACTTGAAGAAGAAAAAGAAGAAAATCTCCAAGAAATAGTACAAAAAAATAACGACTATAATAATATGAAAAATAAAATTAAGAGTTATAAAGACCAGTTGCAAGAAAAAGATGACGAGTTGGCAATAACAAAAGATATATTAGAAGAAACTGAATCGAGAGTAAAAGAATTAAAAAAAGAACTCTTTCTCTTGAGAGAAAAAAGAGAACTGAATGAATGATAAACTGATTAATTTCAGTTTATTTTTTTTAATAAATTTGAGAAATTATAACTTGTATAATATAATTAAAAAATATAGTAAAACGAAAAAAAACAACAAGGAGATTTAATGAAAGATAGAATTAAAAAATTACTTGAATTTGATAAAATGCAAGAAAAGCTCATAGCAAAGGCTGCGACTAAATTAGGTAAAGAAAAAGCAGAAAATATAGATATTTTAAAAGATAAAAATATAATAGAATCAAAACTTGAAGAAACTGAAGAAGCTTTCAAGATATTAGCAGAAATAGGAGAGCCTCCTTTAGGTGGAATACATAAAGTGTCTAAAGAAGTAGAATTTGCCCAAAGAGGAAGAATGCTTAATCCGGGAAATATATTAGAAATAGGAGACACTTTAAGAGCTGCAAGAAATCTAAATAATTTTCATAAAAAAAATAAAGACGAATTTAATTACAAAACTATTAAAAATTTAATCATAAGTTTAAGCTCTAACAAACATCTTGAAGAGAAAATAGAAAACGCAATAATAAGCGAGGAAGAGATATCCGATAATGCTAGTTCGGATTTGAGAAAAATAAGAAGAAAAATTGACGAAAAAAATTCGAGTATTAGAAATAAATTAAATAGTATAATAAATTCAACTAGTAATGAAAAATATTTACAAGATACTGTTATTACCATTAGAAACGATAGATTTGTAATACTTGTAAAACAAGAATATAGAAATAAAATAAAAGGGCTAATACACGGACAGTCCTCTTCGGGCGCTACCCTTTTTATAGAACCCTCAAGTATTGTAGAGCTCAATACAGATATATCCAGTTTAAAAATAGATGAAAAAAAAGAAATAGAAAGAATACTAAAAGAACTTTCACAAGATATATCCAACTTTGGTCAAGAAATATTAGAAAATGAAAGGATTTTTAAAGAACTTGATTTTATATTTGCTAAAGGAAAACTATCAATAAGCTATATTGGAGCAAAACCATTACTGAATACAGAAGGTTATGTAAATATTAAAAAGGGAAGACATCCTCTTATACCAGAAAAAGAAGTTGTACCAATAGATGTTTACCTAGGAGATGAAAATAAAACTCTTGTAATTACAGGACCTAATACAGGAGGTAAAACTGTAACTTTAAAAACCATTGGTCTATTCACACTGATGACTCAAGCCGGACTGCATATACCTGCAAGTTTTGGAAGCAATATTGGAGTTTTTGAGGAAATTTTCGCAGACATAGGAGACGAACAAAGTATAGAGCAAAGTTTATCTACATTTTCTTCTCATATGACGAACATTGTAGATATATTGAAAAAAGTAGATTCGAAATCTTTAGTACTATTAGATGAAATAGGTGCTGGAACAGATCCTGAAGAGGGTGCAGCCTTGGCTATAACCATATTAGAAAAATTACTAAATATAAGATGTACGACAGCTGCTACTACCCACTATAGTGAATTGAAAATATATGCTCTTACCCAAAAAGGAGTACAAAACGGAAGCGTCGAATTTGATATTAAAACATTAAGCCCTACATATAGAGTATTAATAGGAGTACCTGGAAAATCAAATGCTTTTGAAATTTCACGAAAATTAGGACTGGAAGATGAAGTAATAAGAGGAGCTAAGAGCAAACTTAAAGCTCATGAAATAGAATTTGAGGATGCATTAGCTAAAATAGAGACGGATAGAAAAGCTAGCGAAAAAGATAGGATAGAAATAGAAAATCTTAAAAGAAAGCAAACAGAAATAAAAAACAAACTTGAAGAAAAAGAAAAAGAGCTCAAAAATAAAGAAGAAAAAATGATATATGACGCAAAAAAAGAAGCAAGACAGATAGTATCTAAAGCAAAAAAAGAAACAGCGGAAATAATAAGACAGTTGAGAGAACTTAAAATTGAAATAGAAAAAGATAAAAACATTAAAATAAATCAACTGAGAAATGATATAAATAATAAAACAAGTGACTACAAAACAAAAGTAGGTCTAGATAAAAACTATGAAAAATCAGAAGAAGAATTGGAAAAAGGAAATTATGTTCTTATTAAAAACCTAAATCAAAAAGGAACCATACTATCCGAAATAGAAAATAAAAAAGATAAGGTTACAGTACAAGTAGGAAGCATGAAATTAAATGTTGACTACAATAGTTTAAAAAAACTAGAAAAAAAAGAAAACCTAAAAACAACAACGGGAACCAAAAATATAAATCTAATGAATAAAAAAGTTAAACCAAGCATAGATGTTAGAGAATTTAATTTAGAAGAAGCCTTTTTAGAAGTGGATAAATACTTAGATGATGCATACCTAGCTGGTCTAAATGAAGTAAGCATAATACATGGTAAAGGAAAGGGGATTCTCAGAAAAGGTATAGGACAGTATCTAAAGGGACATAATCTTGTAAAGGAATTCAGGTTAGGAAGCTTTGAAGAAGGTGGAGACGGAAATACAATTGTGAAATTAAAGCAGAGGTAAGAAATGATATTAATCAGTGCATGTTTATTAGGAATTAATTGTAAATACAGCGGTGGAAACAATAAAATAAAAGAACTAAAAGACTTATTAAAAAATGAAACGCTAATACCTGTTTGTCCAGAACAGCTTGGAGGCTTGGAAACACCAAGAAATCCATCGGAAATAATAATAAAAAATGGTGAAAAGTTTGTAGTTGATAAAAATGGTAATGATGTAACATTACAGTTTTTAAAGGGTGCAGAAGAAACTTTGAAAATAGTTAATATATTCAATATAAAAGAAGCTATTTTAAAATCAAACAGTCCATCTTGTGGATGTGGAAGCGTATATGATGGAACATTCTCAGGGAAACTAATAAAAGGTGATGGTATTACATCAGCTCTATTAAAATCTAAAAATATAAGTATATATAATGAAATAAATTACTTTGAAAAATTGAAATAAAAACAACTATATGCTAATATCATATATAGTAAAATTCTATGGAGGTTAGTTAATGATAGACTATAAAGGGGCCCTAGCGGAACTTATATCAGAAAGCGTAAAATTAGAAAAAGAAAAAATATATGAAATTATAGAAATACCCCCAGATATGGAAATGGGAGACTATGCTATTCCATGTTTTATATTAGCAAAAACATTCAAAAAAAATCCGGCATTAATAGCTAAAGAATTATCACAAAGTATTGAATTAGATAATAAATTTGACAAGGTAGTTAATAATGGACCATATTTAAATTTTTATTTAGATAGAACTGAATTTAATAAAGAAATTCTTAAAGAAATATTTAACAATGATAATTATGGTAAAAAAAATATTGGAAAAGATAGAAATGTAGTAGTAGAATTTTCGTCACCAAATATTGCAAAACCTTTCCATATAGGACACATAAGAACAACTGTCATTGGAAATGCTATTAACAATATTTATAATTTTATGGGTTTTAATACAATAGCAATCAATCACCTTGGTGATTATGGTACTCAATTTGGTATGCTGATATCCGCTTACAAAAAATGGGGAAACAAAGAAACCATTGAAGAAAATCCAATTAAAGAACTGTTAAAACTTTATATTAGATTCAATAAAGAAACAGAAGAAAAACCAGAATTAAAGGATGAGGCTAGAGAATGGTTTAAAAAATTGGAACAGGGAGATAAAGAAGCCAAATCTCTATGGCAATGGTTTAAAGATGTAAGTTTAAAGGAGTTTAACAGAGTTTATGAAATGTTAAATATTAAATTTGACTCCTTTACTGGAGAAAGTTTTTATTCAGATAAAATGCATAGAGTTATAGATGAATTAGAAGATAAAAATCTCCTTAAAAAATCTGAAGGAGCTGAAATTGTAGACTTAGAAGAATTCGATATGCCGTCGCCTTTAATTAGAAAGAGTGATGGATCCACACTTTATATCACAAGAGATATTGCAGCATCTATAAATAGAAAAGAAAAATACGATTTTTATAAGAATATATATGTTGTAGCATCCCAGCAAAACTTACACTTTCAACAGTGGATAAAAATAGTAGAATTAATGGGATATGACTGGGCTAAAGATTGCATTCACGTACCTTTTGGTATGGTTAGTTTAGAAGAAGGAACTCTATCTACGAGAAAAGGTAGAGTAGTATTTTTAGAAGATGTTTTGAATAAAGCAGTAGAAAAAACTAAAGAAATAATCGATGAAAGAAATCCGGATCTTGCGAATAAAGAGGAAGTAGCAAAACAAGTAGGAATAGGAGCTGTAGTATTTCAAGAATTATATAATAATCGTATAAAAGACTATACATTTTCTTGGAATAAAACTCTAAGCTTTGAAGGGGAAACTGGACCATATCTTCAATACACCTATGCCCGAACTTGTAGCATTATAAATAAAGCAAAAATAAAAATAGATGAAGAAGTAGATTATAAAGCATTAAAAAAAGATATAGAATTTGAAATAATCAAATCTCTCTATGAATTCTCCGATGTGGTAGAAGATGCAATGGAGAAATATGAACCATTTTATATAACAAGATACATAGTAGACCTTGCACAAAAATACAACAGATTTTATAATAAATGTCCTATCTTAAAAGAAGAAGAAGACTTAAAGAAGGCAAGATTGCTTATAACTTATGGAGTTAATAAAGTTTTAAAAACCGGACTAAATCTTTTAGGAATTGAAGCACCTGAAAAAATGTAAACAAACTATACCTTGACAAAGAGAAGTATATTTCATATAATGCCTTTTGATTATAAAAAGGAGGCACTAATGAATAAGAAAATTAAAATCATTACAATTTTATTACTATCTGTTTTAGTATTAGCTTCTCTCCAAAGCAGTGCGAGTGAAAAACTAAAAGGAAAAATTAATGATGTAGTGGAATATAATGATAATGAATATAGTTACGATGAAATCAATGAAGTGCAAAAAGAATTTTTAAATGAAATAAAACAAAGAAAGATTGAAACAATAAAAGAAGGAATTGGAAAAGAAAGAAAAAAGACATACACAGCGTTAGAAGATTTTGTTGTAGATGTCAGTGGACTTAACAGAGAAGATTCAAAATATTTAATCCAAGCCAGTGAAAATATTGGAGTAGATACTATGCTGATGCTTTCACTAATAAGAGTAGAAAGCTATTTTGATCCAAATTTAGTAGGAACATCTGGAGAAAGAGGAATTGGACAGCTTATGGCAAACACGGCAAAGCCTGTTGCTGAAAGCATAGGTGTTGAATATGATCCAGATAAATTATTTGAACCTCAATATAACATACTGCTTTTTACTACACAATTCAAGTATTTGCTTGATTACTATGATGGAGATTTACACAGGACATTAACGGCATATAATAGAGGTCAGTACGGCCTGCAAAAATATATGGCTTCAAGATCCTCTCACTCAAATCCAGAAGTAAGTGTATATTCATCTACAATATTAGAATATGCGGCTGAATACAAAAATCAATTTGATAATAGTAAATAAAGTTTATATAATATAGCTGATGTCAATCAGCTATATTTTTTTAGGAGAAATTATGGATAGAATACAAAACATATTATTAAATATTTTAAAAGATGAAAAACTAAATGATTACAAAGGTATTGGAAAAGAGGAGTTAATTTACACATATAAAATGCAGATTTTCATTATATCATGCAAATCCTTAGAGTATAAGAAAAAGGGTATAGGTATAAACTATAAAAGGTTTGATGAAGAGATGAATTTGCTTAAATATTACATAAATGGAACTAATAAATCACTAGAGATGGCTTTTAAAGGTGAAAAAAGCCGTGAAGAAGACGACACCATAATATATAGGATTTTGCCCATTGCTTTGGTAAACCATGATATTAAAATAATAGAAGAAGAAGTTATAGAAAATGTAATTAAAACTACTAGAAATCAAAAATCAATAATATTTGGATTAATATCAGCCTTTGCTATTGCAGAATACGTAAAAAATGGTAGTATAGATAAAGGATTAGTTAAAGAATATATAATAAGATTTTCTATAAAAAATTACTTGGATAAATACGATTTTATGGATAAAGCCTATATATTAAATTTTGAAAAAGAAAGAATAAGGTTTTTAGGAGAAATAGATGATACAGTGGATATGAGTATAGGAAGTTTAGACATTAATAGTAATATAAAGAACACTATAAAAAAAGATAAGTATTTTAAACTATTGGATGATTTTTCGCAATTTTTAGCTAGTTTAAAAAAAGGAAGTTTAAATTTAGAAAAAAAAGATATTAAAAAAGCTAACAAGAAGTTCAAAATATTCGAAGGTAATACCTTTGAACACTATCTTCTTGGGAAAAGTTTGATTGTAAAAAATGATAAATTACATTTTTATATAAAAACAAAATACGGGTTTTTTAAATTTAAAAAACAATAAGGTGAAAATATGAAAATACTACTAGTGGGAATAAATAGTAGGTATACCCACACAAATTTAGCATTAAGATATATGAGAGAATCATTAATAGAAAAAAACTTCAACGTAGATTTAAAAGAATATACTATAAATAATGAAATCGACTATATAATAGGAGACATGAATTACAGTGAGTATAAGTATATTTGCTTTTCTACATATATATGGAACATAAATGAAACGGAAGAGATATGTGAAGTTATAAAAAAGTCTAAAAAAGAAATTACAACAATATTTGGAGGGCCTGAAGTAACTTATAATAAAAAAGAATATTTAAAGAAATATTCTTACGTGGATTATACCATAAAAGGAGAAGGTGAAGAGGCGCTACCTTCACTAATAAATACTCTTGAAAATAATAAAAAATTAGAAAATATTAAAGGTATAATGTACAGAAAAGATGGTGAAATAATTGAAAATCCTGGGATAAATAAAATCCAAGATTTAGAGAATTTACCATTTCCATACAAAACAGAATACTCAATAGAGAATAATAAAGATTTTTTTAAGACTAAGTACATTTATTATGAAACTACAAGAGGATGTCCTTTTAGCTGTGGATTTTGTTTATCATCAAGAGATAAAGGTGTAAGAGCACTGCCGATAGAAAGAATAAAAAAAGATTTAGATAAAATATATGAGTTGAAACCTTTAATTATAAAATTTGTAGATAGAACATTTAATTACAATTGGAAAAGATCAAAATCAATAATTGAATATATAGTTTCTAAAAACATTTCAATTAAAGTTCACTATGAAATTACAGCAGATATAATTAACTTAGAATTTTTGGAGTTTTTAAAAACAGTCCCTAAAAACATGTTTCAATTTGAAATAGGTCTTCAAACCACCAATGAGTACACGTTAGATGAAATACAAAGAAAAATGGATTTAGAAAACATAAAATTTGTAGTTAAAGAGTTAAGTAGAATTAAGAATATTCATCTTCATGTAGACCTAATAGCAGGCTTACCAAAAGAAGATTATATATCTTTCATAAACTCCTTTAACGAAGCATACGCATTAGGGGCTGAAAAAGTTCAATTGGGATTCTTAAAAGTACTAAAAGGTACACCTGTTCATAAAAGAAAAAAAATAAACGGATTGGTATACAGGTCTTTTGCACCTTACGAGATTATAAAAACAAAAGATATAAAAGCTGAAGAAATACAAAAGCTTAAAAAAATTGATAGTATATTGAATAAATACTATAGTGAGGGGTATTTTTCAAATACAGTAAACTATATACTGAAAAAATATTACAAAGAACCTTACGACTTTTACCTAGATATGTCTAACTATTGGCAAAAAAAAGATTATTTTAGTAAATATCATAAAAGAAAAAAACTTTACGATATATTATTTTATTTTGCAGACAACAAAGGCTACACAGATGAAAGTCTAAAAGATAAAATGGTATTAGATTACGTAGGAAACAATAAAAATCTGGAACTACCAACGTATTTAGATAAAAATAGAGAAGAAAAATACAAGAAGTATAAAAGAAAAATAAGTCGGGATGAGTTTTTTATAAATAAATACTTTAAAAATATTTATACAAAGTACAATAAAAGAATAATAAATGAATTTAGGATAGTTGATGTAGAAAACAAACCTACGCTATTCACGTATGAAGATGGAAACTTTTCTACGTACAAGATTAAAGAAGAATTAATAATATAAGAAAGGATGATTAATATGAACATAGACGAAAAAATAGATGAAATACTAGATAAAATGAAAGACGAAATTTCATTTATAGAAATAAAATCTGGCACAAAAATTAATATCAATAAAAAGGACATAATCCTAAAAGAGGCAACATCTTTTCCCATATTTATAGATGAAGTTATAAGTAATATAAAAGAAGAAGAGGACTTTAAAGGTTTTAAAAATAAAAATATAATTCAAGGTATGCTTTTTGTACTAGGTGTAGATTCAAAATTTAAATACAAAGATAAGTACCTAAATCTTTTGAAAAAATCAGGAATTAAACCTGAAGCTTATCTCATAAAACTAATAAACAGAGATGAAATATCCCTTGATAAAAAAATAGTGTTTTCCAACGCTTTGATGAACATCGGAGAAATAGAACATAAGAAATATTTTATTTATGGGAATATACTTGAGATGAAAGGAACTAAACTTTTTGAAAACAACGAACCTCATACTGCAGAAGCTTATATGGAAAAAGCAGTATCTTATTACAACAAAGCATTAGATAAAAACCCTGAATTTTCTTTAGCATATTACAAACTAGGATACTACTACAGGCAGATTAATCAGTATCTAAATGCAAAAGCTTATTGGGATAAGTTTATAGAATATGACAATAATGATGTTAGAAAACAAGAAATCAGAGACCAATTAGAAGAATTAGATTATTTTTTGGAATTCGAAGAAGGCTACAAGTTAGTTTTAAAGGGATATGTAGAAAAAGGATTAGATAAATTGATACCACTTTTAGATGTATTCCAAAACTGGTGGAAACTATTTTTTATAATAGGAGTAGCTTTTAGGCAAAAACAAGAGTATGAAATTGCAAAAAAATACTTTAAAAATGTAATAGAACTTAATCAAGCTCAAGTAGAAGCTGTTAATGAACTAGCAGTATGCGAAATTACTACAGGTAATTATCAAGAAGCAAAACTATACCTAGATGAAGGAATAAAAACAAATCCAAATAGCTATGAGCTTTATACTAATAGAGCTGCATCTAATATTTATTTAAAAGATATAGAAGCAGCAGAAAAAGATGTAGAAAAGGCACTTAGTATTCAACCAGAAAATGAAGTAGCCTTAGTATTGAAAGAAGAAATCCAAAAATTAAAATAAAGGAATAAAATGAAAATAAAGAGAATAATTATTTTAACAGTAATTTTTATTGTCATCTTCATAGGAGTATTATTTTTTATAACAAATAAATCTTCGGATATGAATAGAGGATTTTATTTAGATGGAGAAAAGCTTCTAAAAGATGATTATGTTCTTGTAGAAAATGATAATTATTTTATAAATTATGAACTTTTGGTAGATACAGATATAATAGATTCTTTTAATGATACAGACAGCAGATATATTCAAATATTTTATAAAAATTTATTATATGAAATAAATTATAATATAGAATCAAATACATATAAAAGACAAGGGGAAAAACTTTATATAAATTTAAATTATATAAAATCAAAAACCAATTATAATATAGAGATATTCGAAAAAGGAGAATATATATTTGCTGATTCAGTTTATAATTCAGGAAAGACTATAAATAGTTCAAAAATAAGAAAAGACAAATATTTAGATTCTGGAATTATAAAAAAAATAGAAAAAAACCAAGAAGTTAAAATATATAAGTTATACAACAACTGGGCCTTAGTTAGATTTAGAAGTAGTGTAGGATATGTTATGTTAGAAGATTTAGAATCCATATCTAATGAAATAGTTAAAAATATAAAGAATATAAAAACTAATGAGAACAAAATAGTAGCATGGGATTTATTCAATAGAAAAGCAGAAACTATTGCCAACTATGTTTACTATAAAGAATTGGATGTTGTAGCACCAACCTGGCATAGCTTAGATAAAGAAGAATTTTTTACCGACTGGTATTTAGAAGAATACTATAACTACTATAAAAATAGAAATGTATTTGTATGGGGAGTATTCAGCAACTCTTTTGATAGAGACTTGACTTCATACTACTTAAGAGACAGAGTTAGAAGAAAACAAACTGTTGAAAAAATTATAGAAATTTCAAAGAAATACAGCTATGATGGAATAAATTTGGATTTTGAAAATCTTCACTATGAAGACAGAGACTATTTGACAGCTTTTATAAAAGAGCTTTATATAGAAGCGATTAAAAATAATTTTGTCTTTTCAGTAGATATAACAGCAGTTTCTAAAAGCCAGAATTGGTCGCTAATATACGACAGAGAAGAAATTGGTAAATACTCGGACTACATAGCTCTTATGGCTTATGATGCAACTACAAATCCGGAACAAGGAATAGGACCTATAGCATCGCTACCTTGGGTTGAAAATGCTGTGATAGAATTGAAGGAAATAACAAAATCAAACAACATTATACTAGGGGTTCCTTTTTATACTAGACTCTGGGAAATAACAGAAGGAGATAATGGTATTTATAGAGATTCAACCGCACTAAGAGTTAAGTCAGCTCAAAATTTTATTGAAGATAATAAGATACCAATAAAATTTGATAATGAAGTTAAACAGAACTACGGAGAAAAGAAAATTGGAAATACTACATATAAAATTTGGATAGAAGATGACTTATCTTTAGAATATAGAATAGACTTGGTGAGGAAATATAATCTTAAAGGAATTGCAATATGGGCTTTAGACTATAGTACTGATGAACTTTGGCTAAAAATACATAATAAAACCCAAAAATAACCATTGACATAAGGGAACAAATTTGATATCTTATACAAGTTGTAAAAAACAAAGGCAACAAAACAGAAGAAGCCCGAAAAAAACATACACAAAAAGATAAAAAAGACTTGACACTAAGGGCGATAAATGATAACCTAATAGAGTCGCTAAAGACAGAAGCGGCAAAGCACATAGACAATAGAA
>JAWOEG010000090.1:0-3401 GCA_046482875.1 Eubacteriales bacterium
TGAAATACAAGAAGCTATTTTAGAGGTGAATGCTACTGGTCTTAGAAATGAATTAATAAAAGGAGAAAATTTTCATATATTAAACGACGCCTACAAATCAAACCCTATAAGCTTAAGGTTTGCTTTACAGACTTTATATGATTTAGAAGGATACAACCAAAAAATTATTGTACTAGGGGATATGTTTGGTACAGGAGATAATGAAGTGGAAAACCATATTACTATTGGTGAAGAAATAGATCCTAATCAAGTTGACATGGTCTTCACTCTTGGTAAATTAGGAGAATATTTTGCTAAAGGTGCAGAGAAAAACTTTAGTAAGGATAAAATACATTCATTTAAAGACTTAGATAGGTTGGTAGATGACCTTAGACTAAATATTAAAAGAAATTCAATTATCTTGTTAAAGGGCTCTAGAATATTAAAGATGGAGAGAATTATAGACAAAATATTTGAATAAGACAAGAAATACTGGAGAAATTATGATTAACTATAGCAAACTCAAAAAAATGACTTTAATAGCTGTCGTAGATATACTAGCTTCTTTATTTTATTTTGGTTACTTGGTTCAAGAATTCAGGATAACTCTATCGGTAGTTACCCTACCCGTGCTTTTGTATATATACAGAGAGCTAAAACCACTTCCAACCGTCTTGTATGTAGGAGTTATAAGTATTTTAGGTAGAAGCTTGTTTTCTACTTTTTCTGGGTATTCCTTTTTTGAGGCTTTTATAGGAAGTTATCCAGAGTTAGGCTTTTACTTTATTTATGGAGTTTTGTATCAATATTTCTATTATAAGTTTAAACATTCAGATTATATTTACTGGTTTATTTCTATAGTACTATGTGATTTTTTAGGAAATACTGGAGAAATTTTTGTGAGGGCATTAGTTGCTGAAGGATTTGTAATACACAGTGAGTTCATAATGCTTCTTTTGATAGCTGCAGTACGAGGAGGAATTGCTTTTCTGATTATTATTTCTATAAATTACTATCATCTATTTTTAAAACGTAAAGAGCATGAAGAAAGATATAGGAGACTTTTGATTTTTTCATCTGAGCTTGAAAGTGAAATTTATTATATGAATATGAATATCGATTTTATTGAAAAGGTAATGTCAAACTCCTATAATCTTTACGAAAAATTGTCTAAAGATGTTGCAATGGGAGATGAATCAGAAATAGCTTTGAATATTGCTAAAGAAGTACATGAAGTAAAGAAAAACTATATAGGATTTATCGGAGCCATGGAAGATATAATGGGAAAAAGACTGGAAAAAAGAAGTATGTTTTTTTCTGATACAGCAGAGATTTTAGGAGAGATGTTAAGAGTATATATTGACAAAAACAACCTAGATATAGATTTGAATTTAAATGTAAAAAGTGATATAAAAATAAAAAAACACTACTATATAATGTCTATCTTGAGAAATCTTATGATGAATGCTATAGAATCAATTGGAAAGAATAGAGGCAGAGTAGATTTGATATTTGAAAGAAAAAGTGAAACGGTGATTTTTAGGATTAGAGATAGTGGAGAAGGAATAAAAAATAAAAATATTGATTATATTTTTCATCCTGGATTTTCAACTAAATTCAATAAAGATTCTGGAGAAATTAAAAGAGGAATAGGTCTAACTCTAGTTAAAGATATTGTAGAAAAAGAATTTATGGGTGAAATATCAGTGATTTCAGAGGATGGGTTCACAGAATTTATAATAAGGATACCTGTAAATAGAGGTGAAATTTAATGAATAGGATATACATAGTAGATGATGATATAGGTATAGTTAAAGCTTTAGAAAATATAATAGAAGATAATGATCTGGGACATATCATAGGGTTTAGCACAGATGCTTTAGAGGCTCTTGATGACATAAAAAAACTTCTACCAGATATAGTTCTAGTAGATTTTCTGATGCCAAAATTAGAAGGAGCAGAATTGGTAAAAAGAATTAGGGTTATAAATTCAGATATAAAGTTCGTGATGATATCTCAGGTTAGCTCAAAAGATATGATAGCTAAGGCCTATTCTGGAGGGATAGAATTTTTCATAAACAAGCCTATTAATTTGATTGAAATAGAAAAAGTAATGAAAAATGTTTCGGAATCTATAAAAATGAAAAAAAAATTAAAGGCTATAGAGAAATTTTTTCACAAAGATCATAACGATGACGATACAGAGGAAAGTACTTTAGATGATGGTGAATTTATTAAGTGTATTTTAAGTAGACTTGGTATAATGGGAGAAAAGGGTTCAGAAGAAATATTAGATATTTGTTTGTACTTGATAAAATCAAAATCAAGTATTATGGATTTTAAATTAAAAGATATTTGCAACATTATATTTGATAATCCTGTAACTGCGGAGCAGCGGATGAGAAGAGCAATAAATAAGGGTTTATCAAATGTTGCTAACTTAGGTTTAGAAGATTATTTGAACGAAACCTTCACAAGGTATTCGAACCGAATGTTTAATTTTCAAGAGGTTAGACGAGAGATGGATTATATTAGAGGAAAGTCCCAAAACCAAGGGAGAATAAGTGTAAGAAAATTTATTGACGGGCTTATGATAGAAAAAGACCTGAACAAATAAATTCATAATATTAAATTTATTTAATAATAATACAAAACAATTCTGTTTTTTTTTGATTTGTTTTGTATTATTTTGTATTTTTGGAGGTAGAATCAAACGTAAGTTATAAAAGTAGTATTATTTTATTTAATATTAAAGAAAGGAACTAACTTATGGAATGAAAGTTTAAATAAGATATATTGAGGATATTAAATTGTTTTAAAGCAATTTTAATATAAAAAAAATCATAGGAGGGAAAATTTATGGATTACGGTTGGTTGGCAATACTACCGCCACTAGTGGCAATAGCTTTAGCATTTACTACAAAGAGAGTACTTATCTCCCTGTTTGTAGGAGTTTTCACAGGAGGTATTATAATTTCAGGAGGGAATCCTTTTGGAGGAGTGGTTTATTCTCTTGATACTATAATAGCATCTATTACAGATGAGTGGAATGCTAGTTTGTTGCTTTTTAACTTATTTATGGGAGCTGGGGTAGCATTCATATGGCGTCTAGGAGGAAGTGAAGCACTTACTGTTTGGGCAAGAAAGAAGATTAAGACGAGAAGATCTGCTGGTGTAGGAGCTTGGTTATTAGGTATTTTAATATTTTTTAATGATTATGTAAATGCAGCAATTGTTGGTAATGTTTTTAGAGACATAAGTGAAGAACATAAAATTTCTTCAGAAAGGTTATCTTATGTTCTTGATTCTACAGCAGCTCCAGTAGCTACTTTTTTCATATCGGATTGGATTGCTTTTCAAATAGGAATGGTAAACACAGGTATGGAAACAGCAGGTATTACAGAACTTTCAGCTTTTGAAGG
>JAWOEG010000028.1:0-5485 GCA_046482875.1 Eubacteriales bacterium
GTAAAGGCGTATTTTTCTAAAAATAACGTAAGTAGCTCATTATCATTAATCATAGCATTTCCCCGGTTGTCTTATTGAAAAGGACGCAACAATCCTTCTCTTTAGTTTTATCGGATAAATATTTTGAAACTTTAATAATTTCTTTAAAATGTTTATTTTACTGTATTAAAGACCTGTCTATACCTCTAATAATTGTATTTTTGGGTTTGACACTGATTTGTTAATCTGGTATTTTTAAAAATATAAGTAAGAAACCGACTAAAATCCAGAATTTTGTTTAAAGTGTTAAAATAGGAGTTTAAATGAAAAAGAGAATTATTAAAAATGGTTCCGTGAGTAGTGAAGATGCTGTCAAAGTAAATAACTACTGCCTAAAGGAATCTATTCCTAAAGATGATAATAGCAAAATAAAACAAGAATTAAATAAAGAAATGACTAAAAAGGAACAGGAAATTATAAGGGCTGCTGAAAAAAAAGCTCAGCTGATTATTAATGATGGAAAAAAAGAAGCCGATAAAATTTATGAAGAACAAAAGAAATTAGGATTTAAAAAAGGTTATGAAGAAGGATATAACGAGGGCCTTGAAAAAATCTTGGAAGATAAAAATGATATTCTTAAAGAAGCCAACATGATAAAAGAAAATGCACAGGAAAAATATAAGGAATTTCTTGCATCTGTAGATAAGGATATTGTAGATATGATTATGAATGTTTCTAATAAATTAATATACGATGAATTGAATAAAGATAAAACTAAAATCTTGAAAATTATTCAAAAAACTATAGAACAAACTACTCACAAAAAGAAAATTATCCTGTACGTTTCATCTGCAGATTTTAATACTGTATCAAATAAAAGAGAAAGATTAATGTTTCAAATAGACGGCATTGAAACTTTAGAAGTTTTTCATGACGAAAACCTTCCTACTGGAAGCTGTCGTATAGAAACAAGCTGTGGATTGATTGAGTCTAATTTAGAAGAAAGAATGAATGGTATAAAGGAAGCTTTCTATAAGCTTGTGGAAAGTAATGATAGGAGCTAGTTGTGAATTGGGATACCTATAACAATGTTCTAAATAATAAAAATTTCATTAAGTACAAGGGTAAAGTGAAAAAGGTGGTAGGCTTAACTATAGAGTCCTCTGGACCTGAGGTTAATGTTGGAGATCTTTGTAAGATAGAAACTTCAAAGGGTTTAATCAATTCAGAGGTTGTAGGGTTTAATGAAAAAGATTTAATACTAATGCCCTTAGACGATATGGCGGGCATTGGTACGGGTAATGCTGTAGAATCTACTAAAGAAGTAGTTCGAGTAGCTGTTGCTGACTCCCTTTTAGGAAGAGTTTTAGATGGTTTAGGTAACCCCATAGATGATAAGCCTTCTATTAATTCTAAGAAGTTCTACCCTATTCATAAAGATTCCCCAACTCCAATGAATAGATCTGACATCAAAGATGTTCTATCTCTAGGAGTTAAAGCTATAGATGGTTTGCTTACTGTTGGCAAGGGACAAAGAATCGGCATTTTTGCTGGTAGTGGTGTAGGTAAAAGTACCTTGATAGGTATGATAGCAAGAAATACTAATGCTGAAGTTAATGTAGTTGCATTGGTAGGTGAAAGAGGTCGAGAAGTAAAAGACTTTATAAGGAAAGATTTAGGAGAAGAGGGCCTTAAAAACTCTGTAATTATAGCAGCTACATCCGATCAACCTGCTTTGGTAAGACTAAAAGCAGCTTTTACTGCTACAGCTATTGCAGAATATTTTAGGGATCAGGGTAAGGATGTCCTCCTTATGATGGATTCCCTTACAAGATTTGCTATGGCTCAAAGAGAAATAGGCTTAGCTGTAGGTGAGCCTCCAGTTACAAGAGGGTATACTCCTTCTGTATTCGGTATAATGCCTAAACTTCTAGAACGTTCTGGAAATACCCCAAAAGGATCTATAACTGGGATTTACACAGTTTTAGTAGATGGTGATGATATGAACGAGCCTATAACAGATGCAGCAAGAGGTATTTTAGACGGTCATATAGTACTTTCAAGAAGTTTGGCAAACAAAGGCCACTATCCTTCTATTGATGTTTTAGGGAGTATAAGTCGTGTAATGAACGACATCGTCTCTGATGAACACAAAAAAACATCCAGGAAGTTTAGAGAAACTTTAGCTACCTATCGAGAATCGGAGAATTTGATTAATATAGGTGCTTACGTAAAAGGTAGTAATGAAAAAATCGATTATTCAATAAAGTGTATTGATAATATAAATAATTTTCTAACTCAAGAAGTTGGAGAGAATTTCACCTATAAAAGTACCCTTGAAAAGCTAAGAAAGGTATTGGTATAAAATGAATAAATATAAATTTGAGTTTGAAGAATTATTAAATATAAAAAGCCAAAAAGAAGATAATATTAAAAACAACCTTTCTAAAGAAAATAAGATTTTACAGGAAAAAAAGGATACTTTAAACCGAATAATAGAATTAAAAAAAGAAGAACAAAACAAGTTTAACAACAAAGGTAAAACAATAAAAATATCTGATATTGAAATTTTTTACGATTATATAGATAAACTGGAAGAAAAAATAACTCTTCAAAAAAATAATATTAAAATTCAAGAAAAAAAAGTCGATAATATAAGAAAGCATCTGGTGGAAATATCAAAAGAAAAACAAATTTTGGAAAAAATTAAAGAAGAAGATTTAGAATACCATAAAAAAGAAATCCTGTATGAAGAACAGAAAACTAACGATGAAATAGTAAACTACAGATACTTTGTTGATAATATTTAAGGACGATTGGAGGTAAATAATGAGTGATGTACTATCCCAAAATGAAATAGATGCCCTTCTCAACGAGCTAAATTCAGGGGAAATAGATATCAATGAAATTGATAATGATGAAGAGGAAATTAAAAAATATGACTTTAAACGTCCCAGCAAATTTGCTAAAGATCATATTAGAACCTTAAATATAATCCACGATAATTATGGAAAAGCCTTATCTACTTTACTTACTAGATACTTAAGAGCACCCTTTGATATGGAGCTTATAACTATAGAAGTACTTACTTATAGGGATTTCAGCAATTCAATATCTAATCCTTCTATTCTTTCTATAGTTGAAATGAATCCTTTAAATGGATCAGTAGTTTTAGAAATCCCCCCTACTATAGCTTATGCAATTATTGATAGGGTTCTGGGCGGATATACGGACTCAAGTGAAAAAGTAAAGGATTTTACAGATATCGAAATATCCATTATGGAAAACATAATTGAAGATATGCTTGAAGCTATGAAGGAACCTTGGGAAAATATAATAACTTTAAATCCAGTTTTAGATAGGATTGAAACAAATCCCCAAATAGCTCAAATCACATCCCCAACAGATATGGTAATACTTATTACTTACAAGGCTGAAATAGATGATATGGATAATTTCATAAATATCTGCATCCCCGATATTGTAATAGACCCTATCGTCCCTAAATTAAGCACTAAGCTGTGGTTTTCTAAAGATGATTCTAAACACTACGAAGAACATGATACCTCAAATATAAAAAACAAGATTTTGGATACAAATGTACCTATTAAAACCATATTAGGAAAAACAAAGATACCTTTTGACGATATAGCTAACCTCCAAGAAGGAGATATAATAGCACTAGATAAGAATTTAAAAGAAAAAATGGAAATTTTTGTAGGGAGAGATATTAAATATCTAGGTAATCCTGGTGTAAAAAACAAAAAATACTCTATAAAGATTACGGATATAGTAGATAAGGAGAAAGAATTATGAGCGGACATTTAAGCCAAGAAGAGATAGATAAGTTAATGCAGGAATCTAAGGAAAACGGAGGATCTATCGACGAAGAATCTTTAGCTAAAAGTAGCGAAGATACGGCGGAAGACCAATCTTTAGATGATAAATCTCCCGTAGATGAAAACGCTGAATCAGAAATAACTATTGAAAGGCCTGTTCTTACGGATTTTGAGAAAGACGGCTTAGGAGAAATTGGCAATATAAGTATGGGTACGGCTTCAACTACCTTAAATCTTTTGTTAAATCAAGAGGTAAATATTACAACTCCTGAAGTAGAAGTTGTAAATTGGGAAGAAGCTGTTAATCCAAATGACAAGGATTTTATTATTATAGAAGTAAACTATACCGAAGGATTTCAAGGCAGCAGTATCCTTATAATACAAAAAAGTGATGCACAAATTATAGCTGATCTGATGATGGGTGGAGATGGCAAAGATGTGGAAGACGAATTAAACGACTTTCATATAAGTGCTATCAGCGAAGCTATGAATCAAATGGTAGGATCTTCAGCTACTTCTATGTCCCAAATTTTCGATATTACTGTAGATATAGCTCCTCCTAATGTAATAATCGAAAAACCAAAGGATTATAATTATAAAGAACTTTTTCAAAATACTGAAACACCTTACTTTGTTAAAACTTCCTTTAGAATGGTAGTAGGTGATCTTATAGATAGTAAGATTATGCAGCTTTTAGCATTACCTTTTGCTTTAGATATGTTCAACACTCTATTAAATGAAAATGAAAAGGATATTACAGATGCAGAAAAGGCAAAAGGGGAAGAAGAAAAAGATGTTGAAGAAGTTGTAGAAGTAGAATCCCCTAAAGAAACTATTTCTCCACAAAAAGTAGAAGAAGAAAAACCCAAAGAAGAATCATCTGAAAGAGAAAGTGTTTTTTCAAAAGAAGGGAAAAATATTGACCTACTCCTAAATGTACCTATGGACTTGACTGTAGAATTAGGGAGAACAAATAAGCTGATAAAAGATGTTCTCAATTTCGGACCGGGGTCTGTCATAGAACTTGATAACTTTTCCGGTGAAAAGGTCGATATTCTTGTTAATGGCAAAAAAATTGCTTTAGGTGAAGTTGTTGTAGTAGATGAATCCTACGGCGTAAGAGTTACAGATATAATTAAAGCAAGAAACAGGTTGTAAACTATGCTAGAAGGGGTAAAAATGGAAAATAGAATAATCATCGGTATTGGGGAATACGCCCTTGGAAAAGCTCCAAAGACTTTATACACAAGCTCCTTAGGTTCATGTTTGGCAGTAATACTATACGAACCTGATAAGAAAATAGCTGGTATGGCACACATTCTCCTACCCTCCCATGTTAAATATAAGGATAAGTCCAAACCATCTAAATTTGCAGATACAGCTGTAGAATATTTAATTAATGAGCTGAAAAAGTTTGGAATCTCTCCTAACAACCTCCTTGCCAAAATAGCTGGAGGGTCAAAGTTAGGTAATTTAATGCCTAGGGATGATATCTTTAAAGTTGGGGAAAAAAATGTTAAATCTGCACTATTTGAACTTCATAAATACAAGATACCAATAAAAGCAAAAGATACAGGAGGAGACTACTATAGGACAGTAGAGTTCCATATATCTGTCGATGATTGGCTCGGCGGTCATCATCTATACGGAAATATGATACGAGAATA
>JAWOEG010000033.1:0-10296 GCA_046482875.1 Eubacteriales bacterium
GGAATAGAACAGGTATCAGAAGTAGTACAAAACAACTCAGCAACAGCAGAAGAAAGTGCAGCAGCAAGTGAAGAACTAGCATCCCAAGCTGAGATGTTAAAAGAAATGGTAGCACAATTTAAACTAAGAGACTCAGTACAAAAGGCAAAGGAAAGTATAACTAAAAGAAAGATAAAATCACTCCCTAAATCTAAAAAGGAAGAATCAGAACCTAGTATTGATTTAGATGGTGATGATTTTGGTAAGTATTAAATAAGACCTCCCTTAAAAAAGATGGTGTTTTAATAGCACCATCTTTTAATGTCATCAGAGAAGTCATCCTGAGATTATTTGAATAAGATTCCTCCTGATGTCGGAATGACAGTATAGAAGTCATCCTGAGAGTCTCTGAATAAGATTCCTCCTGATGTCGGAATGACAGTATAGAAGTCATCCTGAGAATCTCTGAATAAGATTACTTTCGAAGGATCTATGTTTCAAGATTCCTCCTAGAGTCGAAATGATATAGTAAATAAAAATAATATACTATTCTACCTTTACTTATACAAAAAACTTAGTTATAATATATAACAGTTATAAAATATAACTATTGGAAATTAGACCCTTTTAGAGGAGAATTTTCAAACTAGGAGGACTTTTGTGGAGAAAAACAACCTTAGTAATATAAAAGAGAAATTAGAACTTGCAGATAGACTGATAGAGAACATACCCTACTTAAAGAGAAGGGTTTTTTCAGGTATAAAAAACGGAGGTCTAAGCAGGCAAAAGATGAATCTTTTAATACTTGTTAGGAATAAAGAGGGAATGCCTATGAAGTATTATGTGCAAAAACTCGACGTAAAAAAATCTAACTTTACAAAATTATCCAATGATTTAATAGAAAAAGGGTACCTGGAAAGAAAAATCAATCCAAAAGATAGAAGAAGTATAATCCTCACAATAACTGAAAAAGGTCGAAGTACTATGTCCAAAGAAAGAAAAGATATAAGAAATGCCTTCTACAAAAAAATTCAAAGCCTATCAAAAAAAGAAATTACGAACTTGAACAACAGCTTAGAAACAATTCTTGATATATTTAATACAATAGAGTAGCTTGCCTTTTATTAATCTAGTTCATATTTATCTTAAAGAACAAAATATTTGAGGGAAATTAGCGTATAAATATACAAAATACACTTTTATGGAAAAAAATCGGCCCTTTAATCTAATAATTTATAAAATATTCATAAAATACCAGTAATCCATGATATAATCATAGTATTAAATCTAAGGAGCTGTTTTTATGTTTAAAAAACCTAAAAAAAACGACATCACAAGTATATTAAAAATATTTATGGCCTTATTTATACCTGTAGTTATAGTTGTTTTTCTTTTGGTTGATTATATATCAGGCGTAGAAATAGAAACAGCAAAAACATTAATAGTATCAGAACAAAAACAGAAAATAGATACAGTTGAATTTATAATTGAATCTAAAATCGAGTCTAATATCAACGACCTAATGGTAATAAAAGATTCTCAAGAAATGGGTAACTATAAAAATATAAAGTCAGATGCTAATGAAGAAGAATTAGCTGAACTTTTTATAAGAATAGCAAAAAACAAAAAAGAATTTGACCAAATTAGATTCATAGACAACGAAGGTAATGAAAAAATTAGGATAAACAATAGAATCCTGGGAGAACCTTATGTAGTTGAGGAAGAAGACCTTCAAGATAAGCGAGGAAGATATTACTTTAAGTATGCAGATGACCTAGTTGGAGGAGAAGTATATATATCTCCACTGGATTTAACCCAAGAAAATGGAAAAATTCAAAAGCCATATAAACCTTCAATAAGATTCGCAACCCCAATTATTAACAAAGAAGGAGAAAGAGAAGGTATTTTAGTAATTAATTGCCTTGCACAACATGCATTAGATGTATTTGAAGAGTATATAGGAGACCGAGAATTTGTTGAAACCAATGTATTTAATAATGAAGGATACTATATATCAGGGGATAAGAGTAAAATTTTTGGATTTGTGCTTCCACAAAATGAAAATGAGACTTTGAAGAATAATAAACCAAAGCTTTGGAATAAAATAGAAAATGAAAATATTTCTGACGATTATTTTACCATAGATAATATCAACTATTATGTATCAAAATTTAGTTTTAAAAGTATAGATAAGGTGAAAAGTCCAGGGAACGATTATTATGTAATATTTTCTTTTAAAGATGAACATATACCAATGATTAGAACAACATCTATGGTTAATTTGGATAATATGTTTTTCTATGTTACAGGTATAATGTTTTTAGGATTAATGCTAATTTCTATTCTTTTTTACTATTTTAGTAAAAGTAGAGAAAATCTAAATACAGTGCAGTTAGTAGCAGATAATTCTAACGATGCTGTTTTCATAGCAGATTCAAGATATAGGATGACTTTTGTCAATAAATCCTTAGAAGATATGACAGGATATAAAGAAAAGGAACTTATAGGTAAGACTACGGATATTTTTAAAACTAAAAGACACGATAAGAATTTCTACAGAAGGATGCATAAAGCTGTAGGAGAAAATGGGAGCTGGAAAGGAAAAATATGGAATAAAAGAAAAGATGGAATGATATTTGCCAGTAAATTGACATTAATAGGAGAAAAAGAGGGTAAAGATAAAAAGATAAAATCATATATCGGAATACTAAATGATTTAGGAGATAAAGAAATTCAAAATAAGGAAAAAAATTCCCTCCTGGATTTTGATAAGGAAATATATACTGAAAGAGAATACTACTTAGAGGAACTTATACAGTGGACTATGAATAGAACTGATAAGTTCAGTTTAGTTTATCTTTACGTGAGAAATAATAATATATTAGAAATTACATATAATAAGGGTGAATACAATGAAATAATGACAAAATTAAATGAAAACATAAATAAAATAATAGGTTCTCAAAACTTGTTTTCAAAGCTTTCAAGAAGCGAATATATATTTGAGCTTAAAAACACTTATGAAATAAAAGATATTGAAATTTTTATGAAGGATTTTATAGATAAGGTATCAAAACCTGTGGTATACAAAAATAAGGAAATTTTCTTTGATATAAAATGCGGAATATCAAGATATCCGGAAGACGGAAAAAAAGGAATGGACTTAATTACCAATTCAAAAATAGCATATTATGTTCTTGAAGATGAAAGCTTAGATTATCAAATTTATCAAAGCGCTTCCCGTGAGAAATTAATATATGATGGTAAGATAGACGAAAAAATAAAAGAAGCAGTTAAAAACAAAGAATTGTATGTATGGTACCAACCACAGGTTGACTCTGCAACAGAAAAAGTAGTCGGTGTAGAAGCACTCCTTAGGTGGAAGAATAAAGACCTGGGCTTAGTTCCACCTGATATTTTCATACCTGCGGCAGAAAAAAACGGATCTATAGTTGAAATAGGAAATTTTGTAATAGAAGAAGTTTTCAAATCATTAAAAATAATGGAAAAGAGTTTTGGGAAAGACATACCTATATCTATAAATATGTCACCAGAACAACTTAAATATAGAGGAATTATTGAAATATTTAAGTTTTACAATAAAAAATACAAGGTGAATTTTAAAAACATAAAAATTGAAATTACAGAAGGTATGCTTATTGATAGTATGGATATGATAAATAAAAAATTGAAAGAATTTAAAGACTTAGGAATGGATGTGTCCATAGATGATTTTGGTACTGGATTTTCTTCTTTGTCATATTTGAAAAGCTTAAGGGTGGATGAATTAAAGATAGACAGGGAATTCATTAAAAATATTCCCCTAAAAGACGATGGTAGTATAGCAAAAGCTGTTACTAATTTAGGTAAAAACTTAAATAAGAATGTCATAGCTGAAGGGGTTGAAACCAAGGAGCAGATTGATTTTCTTAAAGGTATAGGATGCTATATAATACAGGGATATTATTACAGTAGACCCGTAGATAGAGAGGAATTCATGAAATTTGCTTGTGAAAAAAATAATTAATTGTACAAGAAATATATACATGATATAATAGAATAAATTTAAAAAAATATCCAAGGGATGATTGCGAGAGATACCAACAGTGGTAGCCGATGGAGCAATTAGTTATTTGCCAAAATAACTTAGAAACTCTCAGGCAAAGGGATCGTAATCTGATGGAACTCTGAAGAGTCTGCCTAGGCAGCACCGAAGGAGAAACTGCTTTTACATAAAGCATAAGCTCTCAGGTTCGAAAACAGAGGTTGTAAGGCGTAGCTTTACAACCTTTTTTGTTACAAAAAATAAGAAGGGAGATATCAAAAATGGAAGCGAGAAAAACAGATATTTACCATGAACATCAGAAGTTAGGGGCTAAACTCATGGCCTACTCAGGATGGGAGATGCCTATTGAATACAAAGGCATCAAAGAAGAACATAAGGCAGTAAGGGAAAAGGCCGGTCTTTTCGATGTATCTCACATGGGAGAAGTGAAAGTACAAGGTAAACAAGCCGAAGACTTTGTTCAGTACTTGGTTACCAACGATGTTAAATCTTTAAAAAATGAAAAAATATTTTACGCGATGATGTGCTATGAAAATGGGGGTATAGTAGACGATTTATTGGTGTATAAATATAATGATGATGATTTTCTTCTAGTTATAAATGCTGCCAATGTAGAAAAAGATTTTGAATGGATGGAATCCATAAAAGAAAAAGGAAATTTCGACATATCATTGGAAAATATTTCCCAGGAAATATCAGAGGTTGCCCTGCAAGGACCTAAAGCAGAAGAAATACTACAAAAAATTGCCGATAAAGACTTAAAAGAAATTAAATTCTTCCAATTTTTTCCTGAAATAAACATCAACGGTATTAAATGTATAGTATCGAGAAGTGGATATACAGGAGAAGATGGATTTGAAATCTATACTGAAAACAAAAACATAGTTTCAATATGGAATAAAATTCTACAAGTTGGAAAGGATTATGGTATTCAACCTATTGGATTAGGAGCAAGAGATACTTTAAGGTTTGAAGCAAATCTTCCTTTATATGGAAATGAACTGAACAAAGATATTACTCCAATAGAAGCAGGATACAATTTTGCTGTAAAATTAGATGGTGATGATTTTTCAGGAAAAGAAGCTTTAGTAAAACAGAAGGAAGAAGGATTAGAGAGAAAAATAGTAGGGTTTGAGTTATTGGATAGAGGTATTCCGAGACATGAATATCCTGTGTTGGATGAAAATGGAAAAGAAATTGGGTTTGTAACTACAGGATATAAGTCGATTACCTTAGGAAAATCTATAGGTTTAGCTATGGTTGATATAGACTATGCTAAGTTGGGTACTGAAATTTACATTCAAATAAGAAAAAAACAGGCAAAAGCAAAGGTAATAAAAAGAAGTTTCTTAAAAAAGAACTATAAATAATTTACATAAATCAAAAATATATGGAGGGTTAAAAAATGAAAGTAATGGATAAATTATACTACACAAAGGATCATGAATGGTTGAGAATCGAAGGAGAATTTGGATTTGTTGGAATAGCTGACTATGCCCAAGATCAGCTGGGAAGCATTGTATTTGTTGAACTTCCAGAAGAAGATGATGAAATTGAAGCAGGAGAAGCATTCGGTGCAATTGAATCAGTTAAAGCAGCTACAGATATATTTGCACCAGTTGGCGGTACAGTTGTTGAATGCAACTACGACTTAGAAGATGAACCAGAGCTAGTAAATGATGATTGCTATGAAAACTGGATTATAAAAATAAAAATTGAAGACGAATCTGAAAAAGATGATTTAATGAATGCAGAGGAATACAAAGAATATTTAGAAACCTTAGATGAGGAGGAATAATATGAATCCTTACCTACCTATTACCCCTGAAGATAGGGAGCAGATGCTTAAAAAAATAGGTGTTGAAAGTATCGAAGATTTATTTTGTGATGTTCCCGAACATATTAAATTAAAAGAAGAATTAAATATAAATGAGCCTCTTTCTGAAATGGAAATCAGAAAAAGATTTGCAGAGCTTGGAAAGAAAAATAAAAATATAGATGATTATACCTGCTATTTAGGTGGTGGAGCTTATGACCACTATATTCCTTCTACCGTTGCCCATGTTGCAGGAAGGTCAGAATTTTACAGTTCCTATACTCCTTACCAGCCGGAAGTTAGTCAGGGTACCCTACAGTATATATTTGAATATCAGAGTATGCTTGCAGAACTTACTGGAATGGACGTAATGAATGCATCTATGTACGATGGAGCTACAGCCACTGCGGAAGCAGCGCTTATGGCTTTGAGAATTAAAAAGAAAAGAAATAAAATACTAGTATCAAAAACTGTAAATCCTGATACAATTGATGTTTTAGAAACCTACTGTCATTTTAGAGATATAGACCTAGAATACTTAGAGGAAAAGCATGGAGAAACAGATCCAGATTCTCTAGAAAAAATTGATAAAGATACAGCAGGAGTTATAATTCAAAACCCTAATTTCTACGGTATCATTGAAGATGTAGTGCATATAGAAAAGGCAGCAAAGGAGAGCAAAAGCTTGTTAATTATGAATGTTGATCCATCTACTTTAGGCATCCTGGAAGCTCCTGGTAAGTTAGGGGCAGACATAGTAGTAGGAGAAGGACAGTCATTAGGTATTCCATTAAGTTACGGCGGACCTTATGTAGGATTTATGGGTACAACTAAGAAAAACATGAGAAAACTTCCCGGTAGAATATGCGGAGAAACAGTAGACGAAGATGGTAAAAGAGGATTTGTACTTACCCTTCAAGCTAGAGAGCAGCATATAAGAAGAGAAAAGGCGAATTCCAATATATGCTCTAATCAGAGTTTGTATGCCTTGATGAATACAGTATACCTATCTACAATGGGTAAAGAAGGAATGAAAGAAGTTGGAAGCCAGTGTTTAAGCAAGGCATCCTATGCATATAAGGAACTTCTCAAAACAGGTAAATTTGAAAAAGCTTTTGATAAACCATTTTTCAAAGAATTTGTTGTTAAAACCAAGGCTAATACTGAAAAGATAAACAAGATACTGTTTGAAAATGGAATAATCGGACCTTTAGATTTAGGAAAAATTAACCCGGAAATGAAAAACCATCTTATGTTCAGTATTACTGAAAAAAGGACAAAAGATGAAATCGATAAATTAGTAGAAATCATGAAAGGAGTAGAGTGATGAAAGATTATAATAAATTAATTATAGAACTTTCTAAAAAAGGTAGAAAAGCATATTCTATTCCTAAAAATGATGTGGACACAATAGATGCAGAAAGATACATACCAAAGAATGTATTAAGAAAAGAAGACCCTAATATTCCTGAAGTTTATGAAGTTGATGTAATGAGACATTACACAAATTTATCAAATAAAAACTACGGAGTAGATACAGGATTTTATCCTTTAGGTTCTTGTACGATGAAGTATAATCCAAAAATCAATGAAGATATGGCAAAACTTCCAAATTTTGCAAATATCCATCCGAGACAGTCTGAGGATACTGTACAGGGATCATTAGAGCTAATGTACGATCTTCAAGAAAAACTCTGTGAAATTACTGGTACCGATGGATTAACATTGCAGCCGGCAGCAGGAGCTCATGGTGAACTTACAGGACTTATGATAATAAAGAAATACCACGAAGAAAGAAAAGATACAAAAAGAACTAAAATAATAGTGCCGGATTCAGCCCACGGGACAAACCCTGCCAGTGCAACGGCAGTAGGATACGATATCATAGAAATCAAGTCTAGAAAAGATGGATCCATAGACTTAGACGAATTAAAAGAAGCACTCAGCGATGAAGTAGCTGGACTTATGCTTACAAACCCATCCACCTTAGGATTATTCGAAAGAAACATCTGCGAAATATCTAAATTAGTTCATGAGGCTGGAGGATTAGTTTACTACGACGGTGCAAATCTTAATGCTATAATGGGTAAAACCCGCCCGGGAGATATGGGATTTGACATAGTACATCTTAATCTTCATAAAACATTTTCTACTCCTCATGGTGGTGGTGGACCAGGAGCTGGGCCAGTAGGCGTAAGAAAAGATCTTATAAAATATCTACCGGTGCCAGTAGTAGGTAAGGAAGAGGGTAAATACTACCTAGACTACGACAAACCATCATCAATAGGTAGACTAATGGGCTTTTACGGAAACTTCGGAGTTTTACTAAAGGCTTATACATACATACTTAAAATGGGAGCTAGTGGACTTAAAGAGGCAAGCGAGACGGCAGTATTAAATGCCAACTACCTTCAAAGTCAGCTTAAAAAAGAATATAAACTTCCAATAGACCAGGTATGCAAACATGAATTTGTACTTAGTAGTATGAAAGATTTGGATATTCATACTTTAGATATAGCAAAAAGATTATTAGATTACGGAGTACATCCACCAACAGTTTACTTCCCGTTAATTATCGACGAAGCTATAATGGTAGAGCCTACAGATACTGAGACCTTAGAAACTTTAGATAATTTTATAGAAATCATGAACAAAATAAAAGAAGAAGCAAAAGAAAACCCTAATATTTTAGAAGAGGCACCTACAACTACTCCAGTAAGAAGACTGGATGAAGTAAAGGCAGCAAGAAAACCTAAGGTTAAATGGGATTAAGGGAGGACGAATGAGGAAAAAAATTGTATTTATTGGAGGTGGACCAGCTGGATATGAAGGAGCTATTAGGGCTTCTCAGCTGGGAGCCGACGTTACCATAATAGAAAAAGAATACATAGGAGGGGTATGCATGAATAAAGGATGCATACCTACTAAGGCTATGTATAAGAATGCTGAAGTTATTACCCATGGTAGACAAGGAGAAACCTATGGGTTAGAAATACCTTCCTTTAAAGTAAATTTTAAGAAAATAATGGAAAGAAAAGATTCAGTAGTATCTCAACTTAGACAAGGTACAGAAAAACTTATGAAGGATAACAACATAGAAGTAATAAAAGGAGTAGCTTCTTTTAAAGACGAAAAAACCCTTGAAGTTAAAAAAAATGATGGAGAAACTATAGAAGTAAGGGGAGACAGCATAATAATTGCTACTGGGTCTAAACCCTTTATGCCTAAGGTAGAAGGCATAAATCTTGAGAAGGTAATAGACAGCGACCAGCTTTTAGAACTTGAAGAAATGCCTAAAAGACTAGTAATAGCTGGGGGTGGAGTTATAGGATTAGAGTTTGCATATATCTTTAATGCCTTTGGCTCTGAGATATCTATTATATCAAATAATTTGGTAAAAAGAATGGATAGTAAAATATCTAAAAGAATAAAACCAATAGTTAAAAAATTAGGAATAAACTTTGTATCTAGGTCTCATCTTAAAATGGTAGAAGAAAATAATGGTGAACTGATAGTTCATACTGAAGGTAAAAGAGGAGATAAAGAGATAAAAGGAGATATGCTACTTGTAGCTATAGGTAGAGTTCCTTTAACTGAAGGCCTAAATCTTGACAAAGTTGGAGTAGAGTACGATAAAAATGGAATCAAGGTTGACCATAGATTCCAAACGAATTTGAAAGATGTCTATGCTGTAGGTGATGTATTAGGCGGTAAGATGCTTGCCCATTTATCAGCTCATCAGGCAATAGAAGCAGTAGAAATAATAATGGGCAAAAGAAATAAAAAAACAGACAAACCTGTTCCCGACTGTGTATTTATGAATCCTCAGTTAGCATCAGCTGGAAAAACTGAAGAACACCTTAAGGAAGAAGGTATAGATTATATAACCGGAGAGTTTAATTTTATGGCAAATGGTAAAGCAGTAGCTATGAATGAAGGTGATGGATTTGTAAAAATCCTGGCCCAAAAAGAAACTCATAAAGTACTGGGAGTCCATATAGTTGGTCCTCACGCCTCAGATATTATTCACGAAGGTGTTCTGGCTATTACAGAAGGTATGGAAGTAGAAAAACTTGTAGAAATGATTCATGCTCACCCTACCCTATCAGAGGCTGTACATGAAGCATCAATGGATACCCTTAACAGAGCAATCCACTTGTCCCCTAAATAAAGTAGCACGAGGGGACGGACCCCTCGTGCTAAATTCCTAGCTCTTTTATATTTTTGGTTGAACTTCTTCAATAAATATTTCCACTAATTCACTATCAAATTGGGTTCCTGAATAATTTTTCAGCTCTTTTAAAGCATACTCTTTGTTCATGGCTGGACGATAGCTTCTTTCGCTAGTCATAGCGTCATAGGCATTTGCTATCATACATATTCTTGAAGGTAAGGGAATCTCTTCTCCCTTTAAACCTCTAGGGTAACCCTTTCC
>JAWOEG010000076.1:0-43841 GCA_046482875.1 Eubacteriales bacterium
AATATTGGAGAAGTATATAGAGAATCACAAAGATATGAAAAAGCACTTAGTTATTATAATAAAGCTGCTGATATTTCCAAAGAAAATGATTATGAAAAGATCTATGCTTCTATATTAGGAAATATTGTAGAAGTATATTTTTCTAAAAAAAATTATGAATAGTCCCTGGAGGTCTTAAAGGAAAGCTATAATATACTAGTTGATTGTAATGATATGGTAAGTCTTGGAGAAATAGAAAATAAAATAGGTAAACTAAATTTTCATATTGGAGAGTACAATAAGGCTGATGAATTTTATAATTCATCATTAAAAAGATTAAAAAATATAGAAAATAAATACTATATAATAGATGTATATATTAATATTGCAAAGCTAAAGAATATCAATAACCCTTTAGAAGCCCTACACTATTATAAAAAGGCTATTGACATTTCAGAAAAAATAGATTCTAAGAAAAAATCCTGCGAAATTTACAAAAATATTTCTGAAACATATGAAACTTTAGGAGATTACAAATTATCATTAGAATATAATAAGAAGCATTCTAATACAGATAAAGAAATAATGGCATCCAACTTAGGAAATAAACTTGAAATTCTCAATATTGAAATTGAAAATGCTAAAGAAAAAAGTAAATATATAGAAATAAAGAAGAGATTAGAACAGGAAATAGAATATCAAAAAAATGAAATAGAAAAAATAAAGAAAACCAACGAAACACTTTTTCATAAGGCATATGAAGATGAACTTACTGGAATACCAAACAGAAGAAGTATTAATAGCTATTTAAAAAAAATACTATCAGATAAAATCAACAAAAATGAAAACATAGGAGTTTTGATGATAGATATAGACCATTTTAAAAATTACAATGATTTCTGGGGACATGCACAGGGGGATGTATGCCTAAAAAAGATAGCATCAACTATAAATGAAATACAGGAAAGTGATAAATATATATTTGGAAGATACGGTGGAGAAGAATTTGTATATGTTTTAAGAGATACCGACTACATAAAAATCAAAGAAATAGGGGATAAAATTAGAGAAGTAGTAGAAAACCTAGATATCTACTATACATTTGAAGATAAAAAACATCTTTTAACTGTTAGTGTAGGAGGAGCATACGGTAAAATTACTAAATTCAACAAGTTTTCCAATCTAATGGAGTTAGCTGATAAAGAGCTTTATAAAGCAAAAGAAAAGGGAAGAAACACAACAATTATAAACAATTTGTGCAACTGACCATTGAAAATTAACTATTTATTATATAGATATATTTTATTAACGAAGTGTAAAATCTTAACGTCTTGAATTATGAGACTAAAAGAAGTATAATTAATAAAGAAACTTTTATGAATTAAAAAATTGAAAGGGGTCATATAATGAAAAGATTTTTAGTAATAACTATGGCATTAATGTTAGTTGTAGGAAGTTTAGCAGGATGTGCCGGAGAGCAAGCAGGAGATGATACTTCCGAAATAGCTCTTATAACTGACAAAGGAAACATTGACGACAGATCATTTAATCAGGGAGCTTGGGAAGGTGTTGTAGAATTTGCAGAAGCAAATGATATATCTCACACTTACATCAAGCCGGAAGAAGCATCAGATGCTGGATATCTAGCAGCAATTGATTTAGCAGTTCAAGGTGGAGCTGAGGTAATAGTTACTCCAGGTTTCTTATTTGAAGTACCTATATATGAAGCACAAACCAAATATCCAGATGTAAAATTTATACTATTAGATGGAGCACCTCATACAGCTGATTACTCAACATTTGAAACAAAGGATAATGTTGCAAGTATTATGTATGCTGAAGAAGAGTCAGGATTTTTAGCTGGTTATGCGGCAGTAAAAGATGGAATGACTGATTTAGGATTTATGGGTGGTATGGCAGTACCGGCAGTACAGGCTTTCGGTTACGGATACTTACAAGGTGCAGAATATGCAGCTATTGATATGGGACTTGAAGATGGAGCAATTGAAGTAACATATCACTATACAGGAAACTTTGAAGAAAATGACACAAACAAAGCAACAGCTAAAACAATGTATCAAGAAGGTGTTGAAGTAATATTTGCCTGTGGTGGTTCTGTAGGTAAAAGTGTTATGTCAGCAGCAGCCGAAGACGATGCAAAAGTTATAGGTGTTGACGTTGACCAAAGATATGACAGTGAAACAGTTATAACATCTGCTATGAAAGGTCTTTCAGCATCAGTTGTAAGTGTATTAGAATCAATATATAATGATAATTTTGATCAATACTCAGGACAAACTACTTACTTCAATGCAGCTAATGACGGTGTAGGACTTCCTACAGAAGTTATGGGTGAAGAAGGCGGAGATGCATTTGATAGATTTGAAACCTTCACAAAAGAAGAATACGACGCTATATTTAGTGAATTAGCTGACGGTAACATAGATGTTACAAGAACTATAGAAGTTGAAGCTGAAACTGGTTACGCAACAGCAGAAGAGTTAACTGAGCAGTTGGATCTTCAAAAAGTATCAGTTACAACAAGATAATGAAATAACCATATTGGCCTAGCCTTATGGATTGAAGTCAAGATGGGGGAAGGCGTGAGTTTTCTCCCTTTTTTATTTCAAAATTAATAATTTTAATATATAATACAGATAATATTAAAAAATAAAGATAAAAGAGGTAAAAGTGGAAAATTATATTATTGAAATGCTTAATATAACTAAAGAATTTCCAGGAATTAAAGCTAATGATGATGTTACCTTAAAATTGAAAACTGGGGAGATACACGCTCTTCTTGGGGAAAATGGTGCCGGGAAGTCTACGTTGATGAGCGTTTTATTTGGTTTATATCAAGCAGAAAAAGGAAAAATAAAAAAGAATGGTCAAGAAGTTCAAATAAACAATCCAAATGATGCTAATGACTTAGGTATAGGAATGGTGCATCAGCATTTTAAACTTGTTGAAATCTTTACAGTCCTTGAAAACATAATTCTTGGTGTGGAACCAAATAACATGGGATTCTTACAGATAGAAGAAGCTAGAAAGAAAGTTGTTGAATTAAGTGAAAAATACGGATTAAGGGTAAATCCAGATGCTTTAATCGAGGATATCTCTGTAGGTATGCAGCAGAGAGTGGAGATACTTAAAATGCTTTATAAGGATAATGATATACTTATCTTTGACGAACCTACAGCTGTATTGACACCCCAGGAAATAAAAGAACTCTTGCAGATTATGAAAGATATGGCTGCAGAAGGGAAATCAATACTATTCATTACTCATAAATTAAACGAAATTATGGAAGTAGCAGATAGATGTACCGTATTGAGGAAAGGAAAAGGTATAGGTACAGTAGATGTGGGAGAAACATCAAAAGAAGAACTATCAAAAATGATGGTTGGTAGAGATATAAACTTTAGTGTAGAAAAAGAAATTGGCAAACCTGAAGATGTAATTCTATCAATAGAAAACATGACTGTTCAATCTAAGGTTCACCAAAATTATGCAGTAAAAAATATATCTTTAAATGTAAGAGCCGGAGAAATTGTTTGTCTAGCAGGAATAGACGGAAATGGACAAACGGAATTTGTTCAAGGATTGACAGGACTAGAAAAAATTTCTTCAGGTAAAATAACCTTATGTGGTGAGGACATTACTAAGGCATCTATTAGAAATCGTTCTGTAGTTGGAATGAGTCATATACCGGAAGATAGACATAAATACGGTCTTGTACTGGATTATACTCTTGAGCAGAATATGGTACTGCAGAGATATTGGGAACCTAAATTCCAAAACAAAGGATTTATTAAATTTGATGAAGTAAGACACTATGCAGAGGAATTAATAGAAAAATTCGACGTAAGAAGCGGTAGAGGACCTTTGACACTAGCAAGAAGCATGTCGGGAGGAAATCAGCAAAAGGCTATAATAGCTAGGGAAATTGATAAAGAACATGAACTTTTAGTAGCTGTGCAACCCACAAGAGGCTTGGATGTTGGTGCTATAGAATATATTCATGAACAGCTTGTTGAAAGAAGAGATGCAGGGAAAGCTGTATTATTAATATCTCTTGAACTTGACGAAGTGATGAATGTAAGCGACAGGATATTAGTAATATACGAAGGAGAGATAGTTGGAGAACTGGATCCAAAAGAAACTACAGTTCAAGAACTAGGTCTATACATGTCCGGGGCTAAAAGAGATTCTGAAAAGGAGAGAGACAATGGTTGAAAGAAAAGATGGATTTAATTTAAAAGCTATAACATCGTCAAGTGGATTTTCTTCTTTTACAGCAGCTCTTATGGCGATTTTTCTTGGATTAGTATTTGGTTTTATAATTATGCTTATAGCCAGTCCAGGTAATGCTGTTTCAGGTTTTAGATACATTATGTTCGGTGGCCTTAGAAGAGTAGGTGATGTATTTTACTTTGCTACCCCTTTAATAATGACAGGACTTGCAGTAGGATTTGCTTTTAAAATGGGACTTTTCAATATAGGAGCCTCAGGACAGTATACTATGGGACTGTATTTTGCAATTTATGTTGGTTTTATGTGGAATCTTACCGGGCCATCCCACTGGATAGCAGCTATAATTGCCGGTATGATAGGAGGAATGATATTTGGTTTTATCCCCGGTGTTTTCAAAGCTTTATTAAACGTAAATGAAGTTATCACTTCCATTATGTTTAATTACATAGGAATGTATTTTGTAGATATGAAGATTCAGAACAATGCAGAAATGTATAACTCAAGTATGACAAGAACTAGATATTTGCCGGAAAGTGCTCAAATCCCTTCTTTAGGAGTAGTTGGTTCCAATGTTAGTTTAGGAATAATATTTGCGATAATTATTGCAATTATACTTTATATAGTTTTAGAAAAAACTACCTTTGGTTATGAATTAAAAGCTACAGGATTTAATAAATTTGCTGCTGAATATGCAGGAATGAAAGGTAAAAGAAACATCATACTTACTATGATGATATCAGGTGGTATGGCTGGTATTGGTGGAGCTTTCGCAATACTGACACCTTCTGCAATTGCCGGAAGCAGTATGACCTACGAACCTATCAATATAATTGCTACTGCTGGATTTACAGGAATAGCAGTATCCTTACTGGGTAATTCGCATCCACTGGGAATTATATTTTCAGCAACCTTTATATCATATATACAAAGAGGTGGAACCTTAACTAGTTTAGTTGGATTTAAGCCGGAAATCATAGATATTGTAATTGCAGTTATTATTTACTTCTCTGCCTTTGCTATGATAATGAATACTTCTATTAAGAAGTTCTTAATAGATAAATTTGGTAAAAAGAAAAAAGAAAAATTAGAAACACAGAATAATGGGGAGGGGGTAGAATAATGGAATTAATTAATTATTTAATTCAAAACACACTACCCGTTGCAGTTCCTTTACTACTCGTGGCTTTGGGCGGAATGTTTAGTGAAAGAAGCGGAGTAATAAATATTGCTCTTGAGGGAATTATGTTATTTGGAGCATTCTTTGGAGCATTATTTGTTTTAGCTGTTCAAAGCTCTGGAATGTCACCTCAGGCTATACTTCTAGTAGGAATGTTGGTAGCAGCTATTTCAGGATTAATATACTCACTACTTTTAGCTTTTGCAGCGGTAAATATGAAAGCAAATCAGGTAATTACAGGAACTGCCCTAAATATGCTTATACCTGCAGCAATACTTCTTTTTGCAAAGATGTTTTTCGGCAGCGACGGAGTGACAACAAATATAAGCTTTTATATTAGAAAAATGCCTATATTAGGAAGTATACCAATACTTGGACCTATGTTTTTTCAAAACACATATCTTACAGTTATTATAGGTTTTATATTTTTAGGAATATCAACGGTGCTTCTTTACAAAACCAAATTTGGTCTTAGATTAAGAGCCTGTGGAGAACATCCTCATGCAGCCGATTCAGTAGGAATCAACGTTTATGTAATGAGATATGCTGGAGTTAGTTTATCCGGTATTTTAGCAGGAATGGGTGGTTTCTTCTATTCTGTAGGTGTTATGGATGGAAATGTAAGCGGTCATACAGGAGTTGCAGGATTTGGATTCCTGGCCTTGGCGGTTATGATATTTGGTCAGTGGAAGCCGGGTAAGATAGTTTTAGCAGCATTATTCTTTGCTTTTTTAAGAACTCTTGCATACTCTGTATCTTTAATACCATTTTTATACAATTTAGGAATCGACCAGACTTACTACAAGATGCTTCCATATTTAGCAACAATGTTTGTATTGGCACTAACATCTAAAAAATCAAGAGCTCCTAAAGCAGAAGGTATACCATACGATAAATCAAGTAGATAATATAATGAACTTTAAAAGGCATCTTTGGGTGCCTTTTTTGAGCTGTGAAATAGTCAAATTACTTGAAATATATTCATATTAATATATAATGTTCATAGTAAAAAAATATGGAGGAAAAAATGACAAAGCGAATTTTATACCCAGATAATTATAAAAACAGTTTAGATGTACTAGAAACAGAAATTGCTATTAAAAAAGTAAAAGATTTTTTTCAGGATAGTTTAGCTCAAAATTTAAATTTAACTCGTGTATCAGCACCACTTTTTGTAGCACCTGAAACAGGGCTAAATGATAATTTAAATGGATACGAACGCCCAGTTAGTTTTACGATGAAAGATCTATACGAAAAAAAAGTTGAAATAGTCCAATCATTAGCTAAGTGGAAAAGAATGGCTCTGGGCTATTATGGCTTTGACGCCGGTGAAGGTATATATACTGATATGAACGCAATTAGAAGAGATGAAGAATTAGATAATATTCATTCTATTTACGTTGATCAATGGGATTGGGAGAAGATATTATTAAAAGAAGACAGGACCATTGACTATCTAAAAGATACTGTGAAAAAACTTTATAAAACTTTCAAAGATTTAGACAAATATATCGGTACAGAATATCCCCAATATGGAGAAATACTACCCGAGGAAATATTTTTTATTACAACTCAAGAATTAGAAGATAAATTTCCGAATCTTACACCAAAACAAAGGGAAGATAGAATAGCAAAAGAAAAAGGTGCGGTATTTATTATGCAAATTGGTAAAGAGCTTAGTTCTGGAATGAAACACGATGGTAGAGCACCAGATTATGATGACTGGGAATTAAATGGAGATATAATACTATGGAATAAACTTCTAAATATTGGTCTTGAAATATCTTCAATGGGAATAAGAGTAGATGAAGATACCTTAGAAAAGCAGTTACAAGAAACTGGAGACACAGAAAGAAAATCTTATGAGTTCCATAGAAAAATTTTAAATAAAGAACTTCCTTATACTATAGGAGGAGGAATTGGACAATCAAGAATATGTCTGCAATTCTTAAGAAAAGCACATATTGGTGAGGTGCAGTCATCTATATGGCCTGTAGATATGATAATGGAGTGTAAGAAGCGAGGTATAGTCTTATTATAGATTGACTTTAAGATTAATTTATAATAGAATTCCATATATAAATTGAAAAGCCTATTTATTTATGATAATAAAGCAAACCTTTATTATAAAGTAAGTAATACACGGCAACAGTATGTAACTGTTGACCGTGTTTTTTGTTTAGGAGGTGGAAAGATAAATATAATTGACAAATATAACCAGTTGTGTTATCTTTTAATAAAATTATATGATAAAGGAAAAAAGCATTATATAATATTATTAATTGCAAGCGAGGCATAAGACCTAATATAATAAATAAAAAACCAATAAAAACTAATAATAAAAAAATTGAAAGAAATATTATTTGCCCATCAATTTTTTTATAAAAAGTTGAATTTTTCTGTAAATTTTATAACTAATCATTGTAAAATGAATAATATTTTAAAAGCCTTGCAATTTAGCAAAATGCCTTGACTTTATAAAAAAAAAACGTTATCTTATTAAAGAATATCGATAAGAACAGGAGGGAAAAAATTGCCTAACGAAAAACTACAAGAACTAAAAGAAAAGAAAGCCAAAATTGAACTCGGTGGCGGAAAAAAAGCAATAGAAAAGCAGCACAGCAAAGGGAAGAAAACAGCAAGAGAAAGAATAGAGCAGTTGTTAGACGAAGGAAGCTTTGTAGAAATAGACACATTTGTAGAGCACAGATGCGAAAACTTCGGGATGGAAAAGAAAAAGATTGCCGGAGAAGGAGTAGTAACAGGCTATGGAACAGTAGAAGGAAGATTAGTGTATTTATTTGCTCAAGATTTTACCGTAATAGGAGGATCTTTGGGAGAAATGCACGCAGCAAAAATAGTAAAAGCTCAGCAGATGGCAATGAAAGTAGGAGCACCACTGATAGGAATAAACGACTCAGGAGGAGCAAGAATCCAAGAAGGAGTAGATGCTCTGAGGGGATACGGAGATATATTCTTCAACAATACGAAAGCCTCAGGAGTAATTCCGCAGATATCAGTAATTTTAGGACCATGTGCAGGAGGAGCAGTATACTCACCAGCACTAACAGACTTTATCTTCATGGTAAAAGACACATCAAAAATGTTTATCACAGGACCACAAGTAATCAAGACAGTAACAGGAGAAGAAGTAAGTGCAGAAGAACTAGGTGGAGCAATGACTCACAACCAAAAAAGTGGAGTTGCTCAGTTTTATGATGAAACAGAAGAAGATTGCTTTGCCAATATTAAGCAGCTGATAAGTTTTTTACCACAAAATAATATGGAAAAGACACCGAAACTAGAAACATCGGATGATTTAAACAGAATAGATGAAAAACTTAACGAAATGGTACCGCTTAATCCAAATAAAGCATATGACATGAAAGAAATCATACAAACAATATCAGACAATGGAGAATTCTTAGAATATCAAAAGCACTACGCACAAAACATAATAACAGGATATGCGAGAATAAACGGAAAAAGTGTAGGAATAATAGCAAATCAACCTAAAGTATTAGCAGGGTGTTTAGATATTAATGCATCAGACAAAGCAGCACATTTTGTAAGAACATGTGACGCATTCAACATACCATTAGTAAATTTAGTTGATGTACCAGGATTTTTGCCAGGAACTGGTCAGGAATTTGGAGGAATAATAAGACACGGAGCAAAACTCCTATATGCTTATTCTGAAGCAACTGTACCGAAGATAACAGTAATAACTAGAAAAGCCTACGGTGGAGCATACATAGCTATGTGTAATAAATCATTGGGTGCAGATATGGTACTTGGATGGCCTACAGCAGAAATAGCAGTAATGGGACCATCGGGAGCAGCAAACATAATATTTAGAAAAGAAATAAATTCAGCAGATAATCCAGAGGAAAAACGACAGGAAAAGATAGACGAATATACTGAAAATGTTGCAAACCCATATAAAGCAGCAGCAAGAGGCTACATAGACGACGTAATAGAACCATCTCAGACAAGAAAGAGAATAATAAGTGCTTTAGAAATGCTGGCAGGAAAAAGAGAACAAAACCCTAAGAAAAAGCACGGCAACTTACCAGTATAGAGGAGATGAAATTATGATAGGAAATGAAGTGAACGGAATGGAGGCTCTTACGGTAACTGTATTTAGTATGGCATTAGTTTTTTTGACATTATTTGCAATATCTTTAATACTTGATGTATTTAAAGTACAAAATGGAAGAGATCAAAAAAAACAAGCAAAAAAAGATGAGGCAAAAAAAGCTAAAGAAAAACCTGAAATACAACAGCCTGATGTTGAAGAGAATCTAAAAGAAGATGAAGAAGAATTAGTGGCAGTTATAACTGCTGCGTTAATGGAGACATTGAATACATCAAGGGATAAATTGATAATTAGAAATATTAGACAAATTAACGACCCAACCTGGGCCCAAACGGGAAGAATAGAAAACATGAACTAGGAGGAAAAAAAATAAAATGAAGACGTACAATATAACTGTAAACGGTAAAACCTACGAAGTAGAAGTGGAAGAAGTAAATGGAAATGGACAGGTATCATCGGCACCAAAAGCACAGTCGGCGCCTAAACCTTCATCAGCACCAAAAGCACCACCAGCTCCAAAGTCTAAGCCAAAGCAATCAGCACCAGCAGCATCGGCTGGAGATATAACAGCTCCAATGCCAGGTACTGTTCTAGAATTAAAGGTTGAAGAAGGACAAGAAGTAAAAGCTGGAGAAGTAGTATTAATACTGGAAGCTATGAAAATGGAAAATGAAATAACAGCAGATGCAGATGGACAAGTATCTAAGATATATGCACCAAAAGGAACAAGTGTAAACACAGGAGATGCACTAGTAGGTATGAAGTAGAATAGGAGGTATTAGAAATAATGGGAGAAATACTACAAGAATTTTACAATAGCACAGGATTTTCTCAACTAATAGATCCTAGTAAATGGATGGATATGCCGATAGGTTCATACGTAGTAAAAATACCAGGTGAAATAATCATGATAGCAATAGCATGCATATTTTTATACCTGGCAATCAAAAAAGGATACGAACCGTACTTACTTGTTCCTATAGCCTTTGGTATGCTTTTAGTAAACCTACCATTATCGGGATTGATGGAAGATAGTGGATTATTAAAACTAATATATATAGGAACAGAAAAAGGACTGTATCCTCCGCTAATATTTTTATGCGTAGGTGCCGGAACTGACTTTGGACCCCTAATAGCAAACCCAAGAAGTATACTACTAGGAGCAGCAGCTCAATTTGGAATATTCTTTACATTTATAGGAGCGATACTATTAGGATTTACAGGACCAGAAGCAGCCTCAATAGGAATCATAGGTGGAGCAGATGGACCAACAGCACTATATTTAACAAGTATTTTAGCAAGTGATTTATTAGGACCGATAGCAATAGCAGCTTATTCTTATATGGCCTTAGTACCAATAATTCAACCGCCAATAATGAAATTACTGACAACAGAAGAAGAAAGAAAAGTAAAAATGGAACAACTAAGACCAGTAAGTCAGAAAGAAAAGATTATTTTTCCAATAATAGTAACTATATTTGTGGTACTATTACTACCATCATCAGCACCCTTAATCGGAATGTTAATGTTTGGAAATTTAATAAAAGAATCACGTGTTGTACCAAAATTAACAGAAGTATCACAAAACTCATTAATGTACATAGTAACAATATTCTTAGGATTGACAGTAGGAGCAAAAGCAGAAGCGAGACTTTTCTTGACACCTGCAACACTTAAGATAATAGCTCTAGGATTAGTAGCTTTCTCAATAGGAACAGCAACAGGACTACTACTTGGAAAGATTATGTACAAAACAAGCAATGGTAAAATTAACCCGCTTATTGGAGCAGCAGGAGTTTCAGCTGTACCAATGGCAGCTAGAGTAGTACAAAAAGAAGGAAGAAAGTACAACCCTTCAAACTTCTTACTAATGCATGCCATGGGACCAAATGTAGCAGGAGTTATTGGTTCTGCAGTTGCTGCAGGCGTACTTCTTATGTTCTTTGGATAACATTTTAATAAAAATAATACAGGGATTACAACCTTATGGTTGTAGTCCTTTTTATATATTTGTTTTTAATTTGCAAGCTTTTTAAATCTTTTCTTTATAAAATATTAGTAAAATTATATAATATAATGAGGTGGTTTAATGATTGAAAAAATAGACCTAATTACTTTGTTACAATTAAAAAATGTGGGAAATAAAACTATATTGAGAATATATGACCACATCAAAAATAGAAGATTGATTAATTTAGAATTTCAGGATTATATAACAATATTAAGAGAAAAATTAGGCAAAATATATTCTAAAATAGAAATAGAAAAAGCAATGTTAAAATCTGAAAAGATTCTTGAAGAATGTTACTTAGAAGATATAAAAATTCACAGTTTCTTAGATTGTAATTACCCTGATAGATTTAATAAAATAAACTATGATAAACCAGTTATATTTTATTCTTTAGGTAATTATAAAATCATGACTGGTGGATATAATTTAGGTGTTATAGGCAGTAGAAAGGTTAGTAGGGAAAATTATAAAAGAGGATTTGAATATTCAAAAGATGCAGTCAAACTTGGAATAAATATTATAAGTGGCTTAGCTCAAGGGTGTGATACAGCTGGACATAGAGGTGCTATTTCTGTATCACATTGGAATTATGCTGGAAAAACATTAGCTGTGTTACCATCGGGAATTAAGAATATATATCCTGTCCAAAATACATACCTAGGAAATAAGATAATAGAGAACAATGGATGCTTAATAAGTGAAAAAACTCCTTTTGAAAAGCCAAAAAAGCATGACTACATTCAAAGAGATAGGCTGCAAGCTGGACTTTCAGAAGGTGTTTTTATAATACAAAGCGGTACTAAAAGTGGTACTGTTCATACAGCTAATTATGCTCTTAAATATTCCAAGAAAATATTTTGCCTTGGAATAAATAATAAAAATAAGGGTATGGAATTAAATAGAGAACTAATTATAAAAAACAAAGCATATAAAATAAATTCAAAAGAAGAATTTATTAAAGTCGTTACAAGAGAAAGGGATGAAAATAATGAAACTAATTACTAATAACCATACCGGTCGAAAGGTTCTAATAAATATCTTAAGAGATTCTAGAGAAAACGACTTTTCCGATAAAAAAGATAAAAACAAGTGTCCGTTTTGTCCTGGAGAAAATGAAGAAAAAGCTAATTTTACTATAAATAAAGGGAAGGAATGGCAAGTAAAGGCTATAGACAATAAATATCCAGCTCTTATTAATGATATAGAAGGGTATAAAAAAAATAAATGTGATTATGGTAAACATGAAGTATTAATAGAGACCAGAGAGCATTTAAGAAATTTTTATGATTTCACTACAGAAGAGTTCGAAAACATTATAAAAATGTATAAAAACCGCTTTATAGAGCTTGACAGTGATGAAAACGTAGAGTACACCATCATATATAAAAACCACTTAAAGAGCGCAGGCGCATCTAAGATACATTCTCATAGTCAGATACTATCTATGTCCTTTGTTCCCCCTGAAATTAAGAGGGAGATAAACAATTTAAAATATGATGAGTTATGGATAGAAAAAATGGTAATCTCTGAAAATGATAATTTTGAGATTTTCATACTAGAAGATTCATATCTTTCAGGAGAAATGATTATTGGGAATAAAAATTCTGGTAAATTTAATGATATCAATGACAATGAAATTGTTGATTTAGCAAAATCTCTACACTTGATTTTTAAAAAAATCAAAAAAGTATATGGACCTATACCCTTTAATATTTATCTACATTCTTTACCTAAAAATATTAAATCCCCGAATTTCAAATGGCATATACATGTAATTCCAAGAAAAGGAAAATTTGGTGGATTTGAATTAGGAACGGGATTGTATATAAATTCTTTGGATTTAGAAGAGATGTATAGTAAGTTTTGTGAAGAATAAAAAAAATATTCTTTGCCATACTAAATGCAAAATATATTTGCCTTTACTATTTCAATTAAAGAAAATAAAATTATTTCAAAAAAAGTATTGACATTGACTACAACAATATATATAATGAATTTTGTGGTTAAGCGGGTGTGGCGGAATTGGCAGACGCGCTAGACTTAGGATCTAGTGTCTTTGACGTGGGAGTTCGAGTCTCTTCACCCGCACCAGATAAAGGACTTGTATGAGTCCTTTTTTTGTATAAAGATTAAATGGAGGAACTATGAAAATATATATAACCAGGCATGGTGAAACTAAATGGAACATAGAAGGTAGAATCCAAGGACATCTGGACTCAGAACTAACTGAAAAAGGCCTGGATGGTGCAAAAAAACTAAAAAAAAGATTGGCTAATATTAATATTGATTTAATAGCTTCAAGTCCTTTAGAGAGAGCTTATAAAACGGCACGAATAATACGGGGAAAAAGAGACATTGATATAGAATTAAATGACAAACTAAAAGAAATAAACTGCGGTGAATTTGAAGGAAATAGATTTGAAGATATATGGAGAGAAAATCCTGATGCTAAAATAAAACTAAGAAATAATCCATTTAAATATATATATCCAAAAGGAGAATCTTTAGAACTGTTTTATAATAGGGTTTCCGAAGGTTATAATGAAATTATAGAAAAATACAAAGGCAAGGATATTTTAATAGTGGCCCACGGTGGAACTATTAAAAGTATTATAGCCCAAATGTTTGAAAAACCAGATGGTAGCACCTGGTTTAAAAACGTAGTAAAAAATTGCAGCTTATCAATATATGACTATGATGGAGAAAGTTTTAAAGAAATATTGTATAACGACATATCTCATATTTGATCATAGAATTTATAAGGAATAACTAAGTTATTCCCATCTTCATCAAGAATTTTAACTTTGTTAAAAACTTTATCAACTTTTTCGAATAGATTATCTTTGTTTGAAGAGGATACTATAAAATGCCCTGCTCTTTGTGTGGCGTTTTTTATTTTAGGAATATTATCTCCAACCTTAAAATTGAACCTTCCATCAAGTATTAATCCATTACTTACTAAACTGTCTAAGGATGACATATATGATATCTTTCCAGGCCTAGCAAAAAATAATTGAACGGAAATTTTTGTTTTTTTAGATATAGAATTAGACTTTACTTTTTGAATATGAGGAATATTTGATGAGTCTCTTAGTAATAAATCGCTCATATTTACTCCGCTTACATAAGGAATATAAACATCTTCAAAGGCTCCGCCTATTCTGCAAGCTATTTCATTAACCTTTATACCTTCGCTGCCTATTAGCATTTGAAAATAAATTGGACCCTTTTCAATTTTAAAGCCACTAACAATATCCTTGGTTATCTTTATAATTTCTTCAGAATATTCCTTGTAATGCTTTGATGGGTAGTTGTGGGAGATACATATACCTATATGAGGAAAATTATTATATGTAACTCTATCGCTTATCGAAAGTACTTTAGTATCTTTTTCTATTATCCAACCCGAGATTGTTATTTCATCATTTTCATAGTATTTTTCCAAGAGTATTTCCGACTGTTTGGTAAAACTAAAAGGGATATTTATTTTCTTTTTCAGATCATCTTTGTCTTTTATATAAAGAACTCCACGTTGACCTTGACTATCCAAAGGTTTAACGACCCCGGGAAATAAATCATTATCTATCAAATCTATATTCTCATTTTCTTTTAAAAGGACATATTTAACTGTGGGAATATTATTTTTATCAAATATTTCCTTCATCCTTTTTTTATCTGTCACTAGTAGAGCTAAATTCGAGCTAATATAATTTGGAAGGTTTAGAATTTCACATGCTTTAGCTGCATAATAGACAGGTTGGTCGGTTCCTGCAGTCAGTATAGTATCAACTTTATGTTTTTTTGCAATTGATACAATTCCTTCTAAATCAAAGGTGCTTACCATCTCAGATTTATCAGCATATTTTTTGCCAATTGAATCTTTTAAATAATCAGTGACTATAACTTCGTGGTTATTACTCTTTAAATATTTTATTAAATTAAGCTGGCAACTCCCTGCTCCCAATACTAAAAATTTCATAGTTAATAATCCTTTCTATAGTTAATTATTGTTTCTACCGAGTATGGTTCTGATTTACTTAAAAAAGGTTTGAATATTTTATTGTTTGAGTAATAAAAATATATTCTTAAAAAGATTTTTAACTGTTTAAAAAATGTATAATTTGAACTACCATATTTTCTGCTTTTATGTTGGTAGTATAAATTCCCAATTTTTTTGCTGTTTTTAAGAATACTTGCGGATATGTAGTTGTAAGTTTTTTTCTCATTTAAAATTATTTCCTTCAAATCCTTTTTCATGATTCTATAACTGCTTACGCGTTTATCCCTTGGTTTATTTAACAAAAAGTTAAACAATTTATCGGTAAGCTTTGAACCTAGGTTTCTATATGATTTATGATATTTGACTTTTGTAACTGCATAAACTATATCATATCCTTTTTCCAGTTCTTTGTACATTTTTTTAATATAAAGTGGATTGTGTTGGAGATCATCATCCATATTTACAATTAAATCTCCTGAAGAATGCTCTAATCCACAAAACACAGCATTTTGCTGACCATAGTTCTTACTTAGTTTTATTCCAATAACATTAGGATCTTTTTCGCAAATTTTTTTTATTACATTAAAGCTATTGTCACTACTACTGTCGTCCACAAAAATAAATTCATAATATTTATTTAATTCTATGAGTTCTTTTCGGGTTTTTTTATAGACCTGTTCTATAGATTCTTCACTATTATATACAGGGATAACTATTGAAAATTTCTTTTTCATTGGTATACCTACTTTTTAAATATTAATAAAAAAATAACAAACTACCATTTACATAATATCAAATTTAATCTATAATAAAAAATAAATAAAAATGAAGGTGATTAAATTGATAAAAATTGATTGTTTCGGTGATATATGTCCTGTTCCTATAATAAAAATAGAAAAACAACTTAAAACTCTTCCAGAAGGGGAAGTGTTAGAAGTTGTCACTGATCACAGTTGTACATTAGAATCCGTCACTAATAAATATAAAAAATATAATATTGAAACAGAAGAAGTTATGAATGGTGTTTGGGAAATAAGAATATCTAAGCCCTAGCAAAAACTGTTTTGACCTATTTCTTTGAATAGATTAGAGAACTCAGTTACTGCTTTACTATTCTTACTTTCCTTTCTAGTAACCATATAAACCTTGATGTTTATTTCCAAGTCTTTAACCTGGATAATTTTATAGGTTTTTTTGTACAATTCTTCTTTAATTGATATGTATGGAAGTAATGCTAGTCCATGTTTTCTATTTAAAGATGCCTTAATAGCCTCAATAGAATCTAAGGTGAAAATAATATTTAAATCATCATAATCTACATTATGGTCCTTTAGGTTTTCTTCAAAGACATTAGTTATTTGCTTGTCATAGGACATAGAGATTATAGGATAGTTTTTAAGATTTTCAACGGTGATTTCTTTTGGCGTTTCATAATAAAAAGATGAAGTTAATACAAATTTATTATGGCCAACTTCGTAGTAATCTAGATTTTCTTCACTTCCTTTTCCATATACGAAACCTATATCACAAATGTTATTTTCTACACTGCTTCTTATTTTATCTGAAGAACTTGTAGTTAACTCATATTGGTGGTACGGATATTTTTCTTTTATTTTATAAATACTGCAGGGTAGAGCATAGTGAGAAATTGAATGGCAAGCTTGTAAAGTAACTGTGTTTGAAATATTATTACCCTTCTCTAAATCATTCATCATCTTTTTATAGGTGTTCAAGATATTTTCACTGTATTGGAGTACTATTTCTCCCATTTCTGTTAATTCTACTCCCTTGTTACTTCTTTTAAAGAGCTGATAACCTACACTATTTTCGAATTTTTGTATTTGCTGCGATAGAGCTGACTGTGATATATGAATTTGTTTAGCAACTTTTGATATACTCTTAACTTTAGCAACTTGATAAAAATAGTTAAAATATTCTATATGCATTTAGTAACTCCTTTTTATAGCTTATGTTATTTGAATATTATACCAAATATTTTAAAAAAAAGAAAATCATGTTAGAATAATATATCGTAACAATCATATAAATGTTTAGAGGTGGAAATTTGAAGTCTAAAAAATCACAATACTATAATAATAAAGGAACAAAACAAAATAAATATATGGTTAAAAATCAAATACCATATGCTTTTGGAATTTTTTCTTTAGCATTAATTTTAGGGATATTCTTATATACAAAGTCATTTGACTTATGTTTTTACTGGATAACTGGATTGTGTTTTGGATTCATACTTCAAAGGTCCAGATTTTGTTTTACAGCTTCATTTAGAGATCCTTACTTAACAGGTTCCACGGCTTTAACTAGAGCACTATTATTAGCATTTGCTTTGACATCTGTCGGATTTACTATAATTAAATATGTGTATTATATAAATGGCAATATTGTACCAGGTATGGAATATGTAGCGCCTATAAGTTTTGCTACAGCTGTAGGAGCCTTCCTATTTGGTATTGGTATGGTTATTTCCGGAGGATGTGCTTCTGGAACTTTAATGAGAATTGGTGAAGGATTCCAACTACAAATGATTACTCTTGTTTTTTTTATACTAGGTTCAGTCTGGGGTGCATACGATTTTAAGTGGTGGGAAGATAATTTTATATCCAAAGGGTTTAGAGTTTTCTTGCCTGATATTTTTGGTTGGATTGGTGGACTTGTTGTTAATCTCCTTATTATCTCGACAATATACTTAATAGCAAAAAAATGGGAAGAAAAAAAACTTTGATAATTCTTTAGTTTTTGGAGGGTAATTTGAAAATATTTGATAGAATTAATGAAAGTAAAAAATATAATAGACTTTTTAAAACATCATATCCCTATTTTGTTGGGGCAATTCTTCTTTCTGTTTTTCAGATTATTAACTTTGCAATTACGGGTAGTCCTTGGGGGGTTTCAGGTGTTTTGGCTAATTGGGGAGCATGGGTATTAGAAGTTTTTGGTTTTAGTGTTGAAAATTGGCATTATTTTCAAGTTAAGCATTTTAATATAGATAATAGTCAAAGTTTTTTAACTAGTCCTATAAGTATAAGAAATGTAGGAATAATAGTAGGTGCTTTAATATCAGCCTTAGCTGCATCTGAATTCAAATATAAAAAGGTTAAAAATAAAAAGCAGGTTCTAGGGGCAATAATAGGTGGCCTTTTAATGGGATATGGTGCAAGAATAGGTTTCGGATGTAATATAGGGGCTCTTTACAGCGGAATCGCATCACTATCACTATCAGGATGGGTTTACGGGATTTTTATGTTTTTAGGAGCTGTAGTAGGAACAAAGATACTTATCAAATTTTTTATGTAAATAGCTCATCAATAGTTAACTTTATAAATTTTAACAGACCAAGGTTTTTCATACATATACATACTTAATCTCATGGCATAAGGGCTGTTGAACTTGTCAATTAACTGACAATTATTTTCTAAGAAATTTTGCATATCTTCATAATAGTAGTATAAATTACCGTATATAAAATTCCAAACAGGTCTGGTATTGTAAATAAAATCCATTTCTTCAGGATATATAATATATTCTATGCCATTTTTCTTTATGTACTCTGAAAAAGTAATATTGTTTTCTTTTAGATAGTTCAAGTTTCTATAATCATACATATTATTGTAGCTGAAATAGTATTCTGTATTTAAATTAGCTAATACTACTTTATCACTATCCACGTAGCTGCTGATATTTTCGATATAATTTTCGTAATCATTATTTAGGAATGGAATAATATTAAAAATTGATATAATAAGAAGGAACATTGCAACTGATAATGAAATTGTTTTTCTGTATTTAATATTCTTAATAGATAAAATAAACAAGAGCCAAAAAAAGGGAAATATAAAAATAATACTTGTTTGATTATATCTTCCTATGATTATATAGGTAATATTAATCGATAATATGGTAAAGATTGTCAAACCTATATACCTATATTTCGAAAAATCTTTTTTAAGTATGAATTGTATAAAAGCAATAGTAAAGATTAAAGGGAAAAATAATAATTGGAATTTTATGTTAGGTATATAATAAGTTCCACTAACTTGATAGTATAGTTTGAGATAGAAATTTTTAATTTCGCTTATTCTATCAGTTGGCTGGGCAAATACGTTGAATTGATCTCCGAATTCTTTATAATTATAGAAAAAATTAGAATCAAAATAAAGATTAACAGCTATAAATCCGCTTGCAAATATTCCAGTAACAAAGATATATAATAGTAATTCTTTGGCTTTAATTTTTTTTGTAAATATTATATCATAAAAATATAGAGATCCTATTATCGCTGCTATGAATAGGCTGTTTGGATGAATACCTATATTTAAACCGGTTATAATACCTAAAATTACAGATTTTTTTAATGAAGGTTTTTTGCTAATGTAAAAATAAAAAGCAAGGATTATAAAAAAAAGTATTACAGCTTCTTGTCTAGCAAAATGAGAAGTGTAAATAAAATGAACATCGAAAGCAATAATTAGAGTTAAAAAAAAGGATAACATTTTAGACTTGAGAAATTTTTGACCTATCTTATATATAAGATATAAGGTGAAAACTCCAAATAGTAATGATATAAACCTAAAGGTGAATAGTTTATAGCCCATTATACTGGAAAAAAAAGCTTGGATGTAATGGAAAAATATTTTTATACTGTGAGGAAATCTAGGAAGCAGGTCAAAAAATGATTCTGTGACTATTGGAGAATTATTTTCCAAATAAATTCTAGATAAACCACTTAACCAGGATTCATCAGAATGCATAAAGGGATACTTTGTTAGAAAAAGTGTATTAATAATAAAATAGAGTGTTAAAAATAATGCAATTTTTTTTTCTAAAATAAGTTCTTTTATTTTCAATAAAAAGTTTTTCATAAAATACCATCTTTCATTTAAATATCAATAAGTATTATACATGAAAACCAAGAAAAAATAAAGTGTATAATCTAATCAAATACAGTATAATAAAAGACGGTATCAAAATGAAAACCTTTTATCATATAATATATTGTGTATTATTTAACAATTAATTTAAAAGAAAGGAATGGAAATGCAAATGCGAAAAATATCTTTAATATTAATTGCTTCCTTAATCTTAGCATCGTTGGCTGGTCTTAGCGGCTGTGCGAACTACGATTTTGCAGAAGAAGGAACAGTAACAATAACACCAAGTGAAGCCCTAGAATTAGCTGAACAGGACAACGTTGTACTAGTTGATGCACGTAGTGAAGCTGAATATGAAGCATATCATTTAGAAGGTGCTGTATGTATTCCTAGAAGTGAAATAGTTACAGATAGACCATATCCCAATATGCTGGGACCAAAACAACGAATAGAGAAGGTTATGGGTCTAAGGGGAATATCTAATGATACATTAGTTATTATATACGACATAAATAATAATATGGATGCCTCAAGACTATGGTGGACTTTATTAGTTTATGGACATGAAAATGCTAAAATAATAAGCGGTGGAGTAAATGCACTAGCTAAAGAAGGTGTTGAATTTGTCCAAGAGGTACCTGAAGTTGAAGAAGTAGAATTCAATGCAGAAGGACCAAATAAAGATTATATTTCAACTAAGGAAGAGATAGAAGGTTATTTAAATGAACCTCAAGACAACATTGTTATATTAGACACAAGAACACAGGGTGAATTTAGTGCAGGGACTATTCCAGGGTCTGTATTATATAATTATGAAAACAACAATTATTCAACAGGAGCTTTCAAATCTCCTAAGGACATACAAAATGATTATATAGATATAGGAATAACACCAGACCAAACGATAGTAATGTTTTGTAAAACTTCCATACGAGGAGCCCAGAGTTTTGCAGCCTTATGGAATGCAGGATATAGGAATTTAAAACTATATGATGGAGCTTGGGTAGAGTGGAGTGGCAGTGATGAAGCACCTGAAGAGGAGCCTTCTGATACACCAGCACCACCACCATCATCTTCAGACGGAAGTTGATACATAAATTAAATTTAGGGAATTAAAATTAAATTAAATAGGAGGATTTAAATGAACACACTATTAAAAAGATTTTTAGTAATTTTAACAGTTTTAGCATTGGTTTTTAGTTTGGCAGCATGTGGACCAAGCGAAGATCCAGTAGAAGAACCAGAAGAACAAGAAGAACAAGAAGAACAAGAAGAACCAGCAGAAGAGGAAGAACCAGCAGAAAGCAATGAAGTTGAAGAAGAAGCTTTGGGTTATTTTGCAAATTATGAATCAAGTAACATTATTCCTAGCGAAAATGTTTTTGAAATGATTGATAATGAAGAAGATATTTTCATACTAGATATAAGACAGCCTGATGTATATGCTGAAGGTCATCTAGAAGGAGCTGTAAATATTCCTTGGAATAGAGACTTTGGATATTATGTGGAAAATTTACCAAAGGATAAGCCTATATATTTATACTGCTATACAGGACAAACAGCAGGACAGGCAACAGCAGTATTAAGAATGGCTGGATATGATGTGCAATCAATAAAGTACGGTTTTGTATTAGGAGTTTCCAATACAGAAGGATACGAAGATTATCTTGAAACTGATGCAAATGAATTAGCAACAGATGCAGTAAGCGAAATGTCATCAGCAATGGAAGATAGAGTTATAGAGTACTTCGAAAATATAGCAGCAGCAGATATTAAAAATAATATTATATCTTCAGAAGCCGCTTTCAAACGTTTAAGAGATGAAGATGATAGTATACATTTCTTGTCAATAAGACAGGCAGCAGACTACGAGGAAGCACATATACCTACAGCAACAAATATTCCTTGGGGTCAAGATATGCAAATGGAATTTGATAGTTTGCCAAAGGATAAAACTATCATAGTAAACTGCTACTCAGGACAAACAGCAGGACAAACAGTTGCGGTAATGAGATTTTTAGGATATGATGCAGTATCATTAAAGAGTGGACTAGGAACTGGAGTTACAGCACCTAGTGGATGGGTAAATGAAGGATTCCCAACTCATACTATAGAAGAAGCAGCTACTGATTACTTTGCAAATTATGAATCAAGCAATATAGTACCAAGTGAAGATGTATTTGCTAAAATAGATGCAGAAGAAGATATGTTTGTATTAGATATAAGACAACCGGATGTATATGCTGAAGGTCATATAAAAGGTGCAGTTAATATACCTTGGAATGCAGAATTTGGTCAGCATGTAGAATCATTACCAATGGATAAGCCAATATACCTATACTGCTACACAGGACAAACAGCAGGACAGACAACAGCAGTATTAAGAATGGCTGGATATGATGTACAGTCAATAAAGTACGGATTTGTTTTAGGAGTATCTAATACAGAAGGATATGAAGCTTATCTTGAAACTGAAGCTAATGAACTACCTGCAGAAGCAGTAAGTGAAATGGCTCCAGCAATGAAGGCTAGAGTAGTTAAATATTTTGAAGATATGGCAGCATCAGATATTAAAAACAATATTATTTCATCAGAAGCAGCAAATGCATTGCTAGAAGCTGAAGATGAAAGTGTATACTTCTTATCAATAAGACAGGCAGCAGACTATGCTGAAGGTCATATACCAACTGCTTCAAATATTCCTTGGGGTAAAGATATGAATTTAGAATTCAATACATTACCTACTGATAAGACTGTTATAGTAAACTGCTATTCAGGGCAAACAGCAGGACAAGCAGTTGCAGTAATGAGATTCTTAGGATACGACGCAGTATCATTAAAGAGTGGTATGGGTACACCTGTAACGGCACCAAGTGGATGGTCAAACGAAGGTTTCGAGGTAGTACAATAATAAAATAAAAGTTTTAATAATTAAAAAAAAGGTGGTCTTTAAAAGGCCACCTTTTTTCTTTTTGAAGATATGTTATAATGGTCTATTATAGGAGGTAACAATGATAATAACAAGACCGTATGAAAAATTAAAAGATAATAGCTTATTTATAGATGTAAGGAGTCCCAAAGAACATAAATCGGAAAGAATAATTAACTCTATTAATATACCCTTGTTTTCTGACGAAGAAAGAGCTTTAGTGGGAACAGCATATAAGCAGAAAAGCGTAACGGAAGCTAGAAGATTGGGAGTAGAAATAGTTTCAAAAAAATTACCAGAATTTTTTGAGAAAATCAATGAACTTTTATCAACTTCAGAAAAACAGTTAGCAGCTTACTGTGCAAGAGGTGGGTATAGAAGTACTTTTTTTACTTCTGCATTTTCTTCTATAGGAATGAAAATAATTAAGGTAGATGGAGGATATAAAAAATATAGGAAATACATCTATGAAAATTTACCGGATTTAAATGAAAAGATGAAATATATAGTCATACACGGAAATACTGGAGTTGGAAAAACTGAAATATTAAAAGAACTGGAAAAACAGGGAGAAAAAATACTGGATTTCGAAGGAGCAGCAAACCATAGAGGATCATTATTAGGTGGTATAGGCTTAGGGGAACAGAGTACTCAGAAAAATTTTGAGTCCAAAGTATTTAATTACATGGAAAATGCAGGGGAAGATTATATTTTTGTAGAAGCTGAAAGTAGAAGAGTTGGTAAAGCTGCTATACCTAAATTTATCCACGAAAAGATGAAATTTGGATTACATATATATGTTGATGCTGATATAGAAAAAAGAGTGGCAGTTTTAAGAGAAGATTATATTCAAAACAAAAACTGGAAAGAAGAATCTATAAACTGTATAGATAGACTTAAGAAATATGTTTCAAAGGAAAGAATTAAAAACTTAAAAGCGAAGGTAGCAGAAAATGATTTTGATTATGTAGCCAAAGAATTAATGATAAATTATTACGATTCTATGTATCAAAATAAGTCTAAGGAATACGAATATAATTTAAAAATAAAAAATACCGACTCATCAATTGCAGCAAAGAAAATTATTCGATGGAAAAATGATAAGTGCTTGGCAAATAGTTAAAAAAATGCTATAATAGAACAAACGTTCTTTATGGTGGTTATATGGATAAATTAATTTCAAAATTAAAAATATTAGCTGAAGGAGCAAAATATGATGTATCCTGTTCTTCTAGTGGAGTAGAAAGAAGAAATAAAGGTAAACTTGGAAATTCTAGGTCATTTGGGATATGTCACACCTGGTCAAGTGATGGCAGATGTATATCTTTGTTGAAAGTTTTAATGTCAAACAACTGTATTTACGACTGCACATACTGTATAAATAGAGTAAGCAATGATATTGAAAGAGCTTCATTTTCTCCTGAAGAGATTGGAAAAATTACTTATGAATTTTACAGGAGAAACTATATAGAAGGTCTTTTTTTATCTTCTGCAGTTGAAAAAAATCCCGATTATACAACTGAAAACATGTGCAGAGCATTGGAAATACTAAGATTCAAATACGGATTTTCAGGATACATCCATGTAAAAGGTATACCCAAGGCCTCCAAAGATTTGATGATAAAACTTGGATTTTTGGCAGATAGATTGAGTATAAATATTGAGCTGCCTAGTCAAAAGAGTTTGAAAATTTTAGCTCCTCAAAAAAACACAAAAACTCTTTTGATACCTATGAAAAATCTAAACGATAGAATAATGGAAAATAAAGAAGAAAGAAATAAATATAAAGTTTCTAAAAAATTTCTGCCTGCAGGTCAGACTACACAAATGATAGTAGGAGCATCCCAGGACAGCGATTATCAACTTTTAAAAACAAGTCAAAATCTATACGATAAATTTCAACTTAAAAGAGTATTTTATTCAGCGTATATACCTGTAGTAGAAAATTCTTTGCTACCTGCGGTAAATACAAAACCACCTTTAAAAAGAGAGCATAGATTGTATCAAGCAGATTGGCTTTTAAGATTCTATAAATTTAGAGCCGATGAACTTCTGTCGGAAGGCAATAGAAATTTTGATCTTGAATTTGATCCTAAAATCAACTGGGCTCTAAACAATATTCATCTATTTCCAAAGGAAGTTAATAGGGCATCCTATAATGAACTTCTTAGAATTCCTGGAATAGGACCAAAATCAGCTCAAAGGATATTAAAAGAAAGGAAATTTTTTAAAATTAAATATGAAAATCTTAAGAAAATTGGAGTAGTCTTGAAGAGAGCAAAATATTTCCTTACCTGTGATGGAAAATATCATGGTGGAATAGATATAAAACCAGAAATTATAAGGTATAAACTCAGTGAAAGTGATTTGGATAGACAGGTATCTTTTTTTTAGGAGGGTCTATGGATTATTTATATGATAATACATATAATGGATTGATGACAGCATTATATTTACATTATAAATATAAAAAATCATCAGGAATTTTTTCAAAAGATTCATACCAAAGATCTTTGATGTCTGATTATAAAATAGTTAGGTCAAATGAAGAATTTTCTTCAAAGATGGAAAACATAATAGAAAAAAGAATTTCAAAATTTGCTTTAAAGATAATTTATTATACTTTTCTATCCATAGAACCTAATAAAGAGAAGCTTATACTTAGATTTATAAATTTAGGTCTAAAAAAAGGAAATATAACACAATTATATTCTCATAGAGATACCTTACCAATTCAGAAAATTTACGATAAAGTATCAAAGGAAAAACACAGATTTCTAGGTATTTTAAGGTTTAAAGATTTAAATGGCATACTTTTCTCTAAAATTGCACCAGATAATGACATAATTGAATTGATAATGCCCCATTTTGTAGACAGATTTAAGAGGGAAAATTTTATAATATTTGATGAAAAAAGACTAAAAGCAGGTATTTACGATGGAATAGAATGGTATACAACAAATATTGAAGAAAGTTTTTATAGTAAATTTAGTGATAGAAAAGAAGTTTATGAAGAAATGTGGAAAGAATATTTCAAATCCATAGGAATAGAAGATAGAAAGAATACAAAGGTCCAATTTCAATTTTTGCCGGCAAGATATAGAAAAAATATAACTGAATTCAATAAATAATAAATATAGCTATTTATAAATAAAACCTTAATAAATTAAGTAAACACCTGGATTAAACTCATCTTAGGTGTTTTATTTATGCGGACACAAGTTTTAAAAATAAGCACGTACAACATAGAGAAAAGAAATAAGGGGATAAAATTAAAAAAATAAATAAATAAGCTTGAAATATTAATTTAATTTTGTTATGCTATATTCTAAAGTGAAATGGGTGGTGTTATAAAATGAAAAAATTCAAAAGAATTTTAGTAGCAAATAGAGGAGAAATAGCGATAAGAGTTTTTAGAACTTGTAAGGAAATGGGTATTAGATCTGTGGCAATATATTCTGAAGAAGATAAGAATTCTCTTTTTAGAACTAAGGCTGATGAATCTTACCAAATTGGTAAAAATAAAGGGCCCGTCGATGCATATTTAGATATAGATGAAATAATAAATTTAGCGATTTCAAAAGGTGTAGAGGCAATACATCCTGGTTATGGATTTTTATCTGAAAATGTTGAGTTTGCCAGAAAATGTAGGGAATCTGGAATTGAGTTCATAGGACCAAATCATGAAATGATGGATAAGCTGGGAGATAAAATCAAATCTAAGAAAGTGGCAAATCAGGTAGGGGTACCAACGATACCTGGAGTAGAAAAAGCTGTAAGAAACAACCAGGAAGCAAAGGAATTTGCGGATTACTGCGGATATCCAGTTATTCTTAAAGCATCTGCCGGTGGCGGCGGAAGAGGTATGAGAATAGTAAAAAAGGAAGAAGAACTTATTGATGAATTTAACAGCGCCAAAAATGAAGCAAAGAAAGCCTTTGGTATTGATGATATTTTCATTGAAAAATATTTGGAAAAACCTAAGCATATTGAAGTACAAATATTAGGTGATAAAAAGGGAAATATTGTGCACTTATTTGAAAGAGACTGTTCAATTCAAAGAAGACATCAAAAAATAATAGAATTTACTCCTGCTCTTTGTATAGATGAAAAAAAGAGACAGGAAATATGTCATGATGCTATTTTGATTGCAAAATCTGTAAACTACAGAAGTGCCGGTACTGTTGAATTTTTAGTTGATTCATATGGTAATCATTATTTTATAGAGATGAATCCAAGAATACAGGTGGAGCATACTGTAACTGAAGAGGTTACAGGGATAGATATAGTTCAGTCACAAATATTGATAGCTGAAGGTTATTTATTAGATTCTAAAGAAATAGGAATAAAATCTCAAGAAGATGTTAAACAGAATGGATATGCAATTCAATGTAGAGTAACAACTGAAGATCCAGCTAATAATTTTGCCCCAGATACTGGAACTATAGACGTTTACAGATCTAGTTCGGGACTAGGTATTAGATTGGATGGAGGAAACGGATTTACAGGAGCTGTAATAAGTCCATATTATGATAGCCTTTTGGTAAAAGTTACATCTCGAGGAAGAACCTTTAAAGATACAAGAAATAAATCTTCTAGAGCTCTTAGAGAATTTAAGATAAGAGGAGTTAAAACCAATATTGGTTTTTTACTAAATGTACTAAATCATGAGACTTTTGAGAAAGGAATGTGTGATACAGGCTTTATTTCTGATAACCCTGAACTTTTTGATATCAGGGGGGGAAGAGATTCTGAGCTTAGAGTTATTAAATATATAGGAGAAAAGGTAGTTAACGAAACTAGGGGAGTAAAACCTCAGTTTGATGTTCCTAGAGTACCTAAATACAATAAAAATATAATAAAAGAAGGAACAAAAAATATCTTTGATAGGGAAGGGCCTAAAGGTATAACTAAATGGATTAAAAACCAGAGCAAACTGCTCTTAACGGATACGACAATGAGAGATGCTCACCAGTCATTGATGGCTACAAGGATGAGAACTGTAGATATGGTTAAAATTGCTCCTGCTGTAGCGCGATTAGCTCCTAGCTTGTTTTCTATAGAAATGTGGGGTGGAGCAACTTTTGATGTATCTTATAGGTTTTTAAAAGAATCCCCTTGGGAAAGAATGGAAAAATTAAGAAAACAGGTCCCAAATATATTATTTCAAATGCTACTAAGAGGGTCTAATGGAGTAGGTTATAAAAATTATCCCGATAATGTAATTAGAGACTTTGTGAAAGAATCATCTAAAAGTGGTATAGATGTTTTTAGAATATTTGACTCACTTAATTGGATTAATGGTATGGAGGTTTCTATAGACGAAGTTTTAAATCAAGGGAAAATTGCTGAAGCGTGTATGTGTTATACAGGAGATATTTTAGATCAAAGTAAAGATAAATATTCACTTAAATACTACGTAAATATGGCTAAAAGTTTGGAAAAAGCCGGAGCCCATATTTTAGGAATAAAAGATATGTCGGCATTACTTAAGCCTTTAGCAGCAGAAAAGCTAATTAAGGCATTAAAAAACGAAATAGAAATACCTATACATCTACATACTCATGATACAAGTGGTAACGGAGTAGCTACGCTGCTTATGGCGGCTAATGCAGGAGTAGACATTGTAGATACAGCCTTTAACAGTATGTCAGGGTTAACCAGTCAGCCAGCTTTGAACTCTGTAGCAGCAGCTCTTAAAAATACAGATAGAGATACTGGGTTGGATTTGGATAAAATACAGGAGATATCTGATTATTGGAATAGTGTGCGTCCAGTTTATAATCAATTTGAATCTGATTTAAAATCTGGGACGGCAGAAATTTATAAATATGAAATTCCTGGTGGTCAATATTCAAATTTAAAGCCTCAGGTTGAAAGTTTTGGGTTAGGGCATAAATTTAAAGAAGTAAAAGAGATGTACAAAAAAGTAAATATTATGCTTGGAGATATAATTAAAGTAACACCATCTTCAAAAGTCGTAGGAGATATGGCTATTTTCATGGTTCAAAACAACTATACTCCTGAAAATATATATAAAAAAGCTAAAGGACAAGATTTTCCTGATTCTGTAGTTTCCTATTTTAAGGGAATGATGGGACAGCCTCAAGGTGGTTTTCCAAAAAAACTACAAAAATTAGTTCTTAAGGATGAAAAACCTATAACTGTTAGGCCTGGAGAATTACTTAAAGATGAGGATTTTGAAGAAATAAAAAAATATCTTGATAAAAATCACAATATTAACACGAATAAGCAAGATATCCTAAGCTATGCTCTTTACCCAAAAGTTTTTGATGATTATTTAAAATACAAAGAAAATATAGGTGATTTCTCTAGCATGGGTAGTGACATATATTTTCATGGTTTAGAAGAAGGTGAAACTTGCGAAATAAAAATTGCCGAAGGAAAAATCATGGTAGTAAAACTAGTTGAAGTTAGAAAACTGGATGATGAAGGATACAGAGATGTTGCTTTTGAAATAAATGGAAATAGAAGAGTTGTAAGAATAAAAGATAAAAGCATAAAAGATGGAATAGTGAAGGAAGAAAAAAGAAAAGCTGACCCAGATAACCTTAAAGAAATTGGGGCCAATATTCCGGGTAAATTAGTAAAAATATTGGTTAAAGAAGATGAAGAAGTAGAAGAAAATCAACCTGTGGCTGTAATAGAAGCAATGAAAATGGAAACGAAAATAATTGCAACCTTGAAGGGGAAAATTGAAGAAATATATGTAAAAGAAGGACAACAAGTGGAATCTCAAGAATTAATAGCATTAATTAAATAAAAACTTGATAAAAACCTCCTAATTAAAATATAATAAAGGTATTAGGAGGTTTTTTATATGCTTATAAATAATAAAAGATACAAAACTATTTGGATGGAAAGAGAAGGACTTATTAAAATCATAGATCAAAGACATTTGCCTCATGAATTTGTTGTAGAGAAGATAGAATCACCTGAAGAAATGTCTGTAGCAATCAAAGATATGCACTTAAGAGGAGCGGGGCTCATAGGAGCGGCAGCAGGATTCGGGGTGTATTTATCTGCTTTACAACACTTTAGCAAAGATTTATCTTTAGAGAAATATAAAAAAATAATATTATCAGATATTGAAAATCTTAGAAAGACAAGGCCTACTGCTGTAAATTTAGATTATGCTCTAAAAAGACAGATTAAGAATATGAAAAAATCCATCACCAAGAAACAACTACTGGAACTAATAAAAGAAGAAGCTAAAGCTATAGCTTTTGAAGATGAAAGCAACTGCAAAAAAATAGGAGAATATGGATGTAGTATTATTGAGAAAATAAGCAAAGAAAAAAATGGTGATACTGTAAATATTTTAACCCACTGTAATGCGGGATGGCTTGCTTTTGTTGATTATGGAACGGCTACATCACCTATATATGAAGCGTATAATAAAGGTATAAAGATTCATGTATGGGTAGATGAAACAAGACCAAGAAATCAAGGAGCAAGACTAACAGCATGGGAATTAGGAAACCATGGTGTAGATCATAGTGTAATAGCAGATAATGTAGGAGGTCACTTGATGCAAAAAGGATTAGTTGACATAGTCATTGTAGGCTCAGACAGGACTACATATACAGGAGATGTTGCAAATAAAATTGGAACATATTTAAAAGCACTGGCAGCCCATGACAATGGTATACCATTTTATGCAGCATTACCATCATCCACAATTGACTGGGAAATATCAGATGGATTGAAGGACATACCTATTGAAGAAAGGGATGGAAAAGAGGTAAAATACATACAGGGTCTTTCTAAAGGTAAAATTACTAAGGTATTACTTACACCGAAAGAAAGCAAGGCAAAAAATTTTGGTTTTGATGTAACACCTTCAAAATATGTATCAGGAATAATCACTGAGAGAGGCATATGTGAAGCAAATGAAAGTTCAATAAAAAAATTATATAAAAAATAGTCGATAAAGTAAATCGACTATTTTACTTTTTAGACGTTTTATAGACGTTATATATATATAATTAAAATATAAAAATATAATAAATTAAAGGAGGATTGTCATGTTAAAAAATATGGACATTTCTAATTCAATGACAATTAAATTAGATTCAGAATTACCCAAACATCCTGGATTCGACCCTAAATATAGAAGAGCACCAAAAAGAGAAGTTACATTAACAGATAGGGAAATAAAACTGGCCCTAAAAAATGCTTTAAGATATATACCAGAAGAACATCATGAAAAGTTAGCCCCAGAATTTTTAGATGAGTTAATGAACATGGGAAGAATATATGGGTATAGATATCGCCCAGAAGGAAGAATTAAGGGTGAAAATATTGATGAATACGAGGGTAAATGTGTAGAAGGAAAAGCAATGCAGGTTATGATTGATAACAACTTGGATTTTGATATTGCTCTTTATCCTTATGAACTTGTTACTTATGGAGAGACGGGACAGGTTTGCCAAAACTGGATGCAGTATAGATTAATCAAAAAATATCTAGAACAACTAACTGATGACCAAACATTAGTGGTGATGTCTGGACATCCAGTTGGACTTTTTAAATCTAACAAAAAAAGTCCTAGAGTAATACTTACCAATGGTCTAATGATAGGTATGTTTGATAATCCGGAAGACTGGTCAAAAGCAACTGCTATGGGAGTATCAAGCTACGGTCAGATGACTGCTGGTGGGTGGATGTATATAGGACCTCAAGGAATAGTACACGGTACATTTAATACATTGCTAAATGCTGGAAGACTAAAACTTGGTGTAGCTGAAGATGGAGATATAAGGGGACATTTATTTGTATCTTCAGGATTAGGCGGTATGAGTGGAGCACAAGCTAAAGCTGTAGAAATAGCAAATGGTGTTGGTATTATTGCCGAAGTAGATGAATCTAGGATTAAAACGAGAATAGAACAAGGATGGGTTTCAAAATCTACCGATAGTTTAGAAGAAGCTTTCAAAATAGCTGATGAGTATATAGATAAAAAAGAGCCTATGTCAATTGCTTATGAAGGAAACATAGTAGATTTACTGGAGTATGCAGTAGATAAGGATATTAAAATAGAACTATTATCAGACCAAACTTCTTGTCACGTACCATACGATGGTGGTTATTGTCCTCAAGGATTATCTTTTGAAGAAAGAACAGACCTTCTTAAAAATGACAAAGAAGAATTCAAAAAACATGTAAACAAAAGCCTTATTAAACATTTTAAACTTATAGAAAAATTAGTCGATAATGGAACATACTTTTTCGATTATGGAAATGCTTTTATGAGAGCCGTATTTGATGCTGGAGCTAAAGAAATAGCTAAAAATGGTAAAGATACTAGTGAGGGATTTATTTTCCCATCTTACGTAGAGGATATAATGGGACCTATGCTTTTTGATTATGGATACGGACCTTTTAGATGGGTTTGCTTAAGTGGTAATCATGAAGATTTAATAAAAACAGATAAGGCTGCTATGGATGCAATAGATCCAAATAGAAGAGGTCAAGATAGAGATAACTATGTATGGATAAGAGATGCTGAGAAAAACAAATTAGTAGTTGGAACTCAAGCTAGAATTCTATACCAAGACGCTTTAGGAAGAAGAGATATAGCACTTAAATTCAATAAAATGGTAAGAGATGGAGAAATCGGACCGGTTATGTTAGGTAGGGATCATCACGATACAGGAGGTACTGATTCACCATATAGAGAAACCTCCAACATAAAAGACGGAAGTAATATAACAGCTGATATGGCAATACATTGTTTCGCAGGAAATGCTGCAAGAGGAATGAGTTTAGTAGCTCTTCATAATGGCGGTGGAGTTGGAATCAGTAAAGCTATAAATGGTGGCTTCGGTATGGTATTAGATGGTAGCCAAAGAGTAGATGAAATTCTTATGAACTCAATACCTTGGGATGCAATGGTGGGAGTTGCAAGAAGAAACTGGGCTAGATGTGAAAATTCAATAGATACAGCTTCCCAATACAACAAAAAATTCCAGGGAGAAGACCACATTACAATACCATATGTAGCAAATGATGACTTAATAGAAAAAACATTTAATAATTTAAAAAAATAGAAATTTAGAATAATTAGAAAAAGATAGTGATAGAGTCAAAAGATTCTGTCATTATCTTTGTAAAAATAGGAGGATTAAAATGGAAAGTATTTTAGAGTGTGTACCAAATTTTAGTGAAGGAAGAGATTTAGATAAAATAGAAAAAATTGTAGAATCATTTAGAGGGAAAAAAGGTGTGAAGCTTCTAGATTACAGCAATGATGAAGATCACAACAGATGTGTTGTTACTGTAGTAGGGGAACCGGAAGAATTAAAAAAAGCCGTACTTCAAGCAATAGATAAAGCAGTAGAATTAATAGACTTGACAAAACACGAAGGACAGCATCCAAGAATGGGTGCAGTAGATGTAGTGCCTTTTATACCTATTAGAAATGTTACGGTAGAGGAAGCAGATAAATTAGCGAAAGAGGTAGCGGAAAAAGCTTCTGAGAAGCACAACCTTCCTTTCTTCTTGTATGAAAAATCTGCATCAGCAAGTCATAGATCAAACTTAGCTAAAATTAGAAAAGGACAGTTTGAAAAAATGTCTGAAAAAATGGAAGATGAAGAATGGAAACCAGATTTTGGACCAGATAAGGTACATCCTACTGCAGGAGTAACAGCAATAGGTGCTAGAATGCCTTTAGTAGCATACAACATAAACTTAGATACAGATAATTTAGAGATAGCAAATAAAATAGCAAGACAAATTAGACATATAAACGGAGGATTTAGATATTGTAAATCAATAGGAATAGAACTTGAAGATAGAAATATAGTACAGGTATCTATGAACCTAACGGACTATACAAAAACAGCTGTTTATAGAGTATTTGAAACTGTTAAGATGGAGTGTAAAAGATATGGTGTTAATGTCCTAGGAAGTGAAATAATAGGATTGGTACCTATGGCAGCATTAGTAGATACTGCAGAGTATTATTTGGGACTAGAAGACTTTAAAATAGACCAAGTTTTAGAAACAAGACTTTAATGTTATAATATACCCAAGGTGGTGAAAGTATGAATAAAAAAATGATTTTAAATACATCTGAAGTAGTTACTTGCTCTGGCTTTGAACCTAAATTTGGTAAAGATATGAAGAATATCGGAGTTATAAAAAATGGGGCGGTAGTTATAGAAGATGATAAAATAGTATCGGTTGGAAAAGAAGAGGATATATTAAAAAAATACAATAAGGATAATTACACAGTAATTGATGCTCAGGCTAAAAGTGTAATACCTGGATTTATAGATTCTCATACTCATTTTATCTTTGGAGGATATAGAGAAGAAGAATTCTCCTGGAGATTAAGAGGAGATGATTATATGGATATTATGAGAAGAGGAGGCGGTATTATAAGTACCGTTAAATCGACAAAAGAAGCTTCTTTAGAAGAACTTATAGAATCTGGTAAGAAAAGATTAGATTCTATGCTTAAATTCGGTGTTACAACAGTAGAAGGAAAAAGCGGATATGGATTAGACTTGAAAACAGAAATTAAACAGCTTAAAGCTATGAAAGAAATAAAAAAAGATCACCCAATTGATATTGCAGTGACCTTTCTAGGTCCTCATGCTGTTCCTAAAGAATATAAAGGTAGAGAGGATGAGTTTATAGATTTTCAGATAGAAAAGGTTTTGCCCCAAGTTGTGGAAAATAATTTAGCAGAATTTGCAGATATTTTTTGTGAAGAAGGGGTATTTAACATAGAACAATCTAGAAAATTTCTCAAAAAAGCTAAAGAGATGGGGTTAAAGCTTAAGCTTCATGCAGACGAGATTGTACAATTAGGAGGAGCAGAACTTGCAGCAGAAATGGGAGCAGTATCAGCAGACCATTTACTGCAGGTATCAGATAATGGCATCAAAGATATGGCTGAAAAAGGTGTAATATCAACACTTCTTCCCGGAACGGCTTTTTGCTTAAAAGAAGATTATGCTGATGGGAGAAAAATGATTGATAGAGGTTGTGCTGTAGCATTAGCTACTGACTTAAATCCAGGTAGTAGTTTTACAAATTCTATACCACTAATAATTGCATTAGCGGCTTTATATATGGACCTTTCACCTGAAGAAATACTCACAGCACTTACCATAAATAGTGCTGCAGCTGTAGATAGAGTAGCTGAAGCCGGTAGTATAGATTCTGGTAAAAAAGCGGACATATTAATATTAGATTATCCATCTTATAAATTTTTACCTTATCACGTAGGTGTTAATATTGTAAAAACCGTTATAAAAGATGGTGAAATAGTACAAAAAAATTAAGGAGGATATGATGAAAAATAAGACATTAGAAGAATTTTCAAAAGAAACGGCTTCAAATGAACCGGTACCCGGTGGAGGAAGTATAGCAGCTTATAGTGGAGCTTTAGCAGCAGCTTTATCGGAAATGGTTGCAAATCTTACGGTAGGGAAGAAAAAATATGAAGATGTAGAAGAAGAAATGAAAATAATTGTAGGTAAAGCTGAAATGATTAGAACAAATATGTTGGATAATATTGAGAAAGATTGTGAAGCATTTGATAAGGTAATGGCGGGATTTAAACTACCTAAAACTAGTGAAGAAGAAAAAGAGTATAGAAAAAATAAAATACAAGAAGGATTAATAATAGCAGCGGAAGTACCTTTAGAAATTGCAAAGGAAGCTTTTGAAATAATGCCTTTAGCTGAAATAGCGGTTGAAAAAGGTAATAAAAATGCAGTAACTGATGGTTTAGTATCAGCAATGTTGGCTAGAACAGCAGTGCTTTCAGCATTACTTAATGTAAAAATAAATCTAAATTCCATTAAAGATGAAGATTATGTAGATAAGACTAGAAAAGTAGTAGAAAGTTTAGAAAAAATGGCTGTAGAAAAGGAAAAAGAAATATTGAATAAATCACCCTTAAAGTAGTATAATATAAATGGTGATAAAATGAAAAAAGAAGGAATTGGAAAAATAGCTATAAGTATATCTATAGCTAATGATAAAATAAAACAAACATTAATAGAAAAATATTCAAAAGAAAGCTACCATATTTTAACAGGACAGGCTGGATCTATGGATTCTAAAAACATTATTGCGTCTATAGAAACGGCGGCAATGAGAAAAGATTTTATCAGAGAAAATTATAGAGAAGAACATGCACTCTACCATGCTACTATGGAAGCTTTCACTGGATATTGCAGAGGTCAGGTAGAATTAGGAGAAGTTTTAAGAAGTACAGGGTTGGTATATACCTTAGTTAGAGGAAATCTAATTGCAGGGGATAAATCATCAGGGAGTTGGCTTTCTGTTGTACTTTATGGAGAAATAGGCTCGCCTAGACACGGTTTTGAACATGAAGCAATAGGTATGGGTATACAACCTATTTAATTGACTAATGAAACATTTTGTAATAGAATAAATATAAAATAAATAGCCTAAAGAAATTAGATATTAGGAGGCAAACTAGGACTGAAATTCAGTCCTAGTTTGCCTTTTTACTTTTTGAAAGGAGTTAATATGAAAAAAATACTAATTGATGGAAATAATTTAACTTTGGAGGAACTTGTAAAAGTCGCAAGAGAAAACTACAATGCAGATTTAAAACAGGAGGCGATCCTAAAAATAAAGGAGTCTCGAAAAAAAGTGGAATATTTTTTAGAAAATGATAAAAAAATATACGGAATAAATACCGGATTTGGTAAATTTAGTGATGTAATAATTTCCAAAGAGGAATCTAAGCTTCTACAAAAAAACTTGATAATAACTCATGCAGTAGGTGCTGGAGATTTTTTTGAAAGAGATATTGTAAGAGCTGTAATGCTGTTGAGAGTCAATGCATTATCTAAAGGTTACTCAGGAATAAGACTATCAACAGTTGAAACTTTGATAGAAATGATAAATAAAAGAGTTCATCCCTTAATCCCAGAGAAGGGCTCATTAGGAGCTAGCGGAGATTTAGCTCCCTTAGCTCATATGGTACTTCCCATGATAGGAATGGGAAAAGTTGAATATAAGGGAGAAATATACTCTGGGGAAGAAGGAATGAAACTGGCGGGAATAGAAACTATAGAACTTACTTCAAAAGAAGGATTGGCTTTGATTAATGGTACTCAAGTAATGACTGCTGTAGGAGCATTAGCCTTGTATGACGGAATAAAACTATCAAAATTAGGAGACATAGCAGCAGGTTTATCTTTTGAAGCTCAAAACGGTATAATAACTGCATTAGATAAAAGGGTACATGAAGTAAGACCTCATAAAGGACAGAAAGATACTGCAAAAAATCTACTACATTTGTTGGAAGGCAGTAAAATGACAACTAATCAAGGAGATATAAGAGTGCAAGATGCTTATTCACTTAGGTGTACGCCACAAGTACATGGGGCTACCAAGGATGCTTTAAATTATATACAAAACAAGGTTTTAATAGAGATAAATTCAGTAACAGACAATCCTATAATCTTTGATGAAACGGGAATATCTGGAGGAAATTTTCATGGACAGCCTGTGGCACTTCCTTTTGACTTTATGAGTATAGCTTTAGCTGAACTTGCAAATATTTCCGAAAGAAGGCTTGAAAGGTTGGTGAATCCTTCGTTAAGTAAACTTCCAGCATTTTTAGTTGAAAAAGGAGGACTGAACAATGGATTTATGATAGTGCAATATTCAGCAGCTTCTTTAGTATCAGAAAATAAAACCCTTGCTCACCCTGCAAGTGTTGATAGTATACCATCTTCTGCAAATCAAGAAGACCATGTATCTATGGGAACAATAGGAGCAAGAAAAGCTATGGAAATAATGAAAAATACTAGAAGAGTTTTAGCTATGGAAATTATGTGTGCTTGTCAAGGAATAGATCTTAGGGGGAATAAAGGATTAGGAAAAGGTACAAAAAAAGCATATGAAGTAGTACGAAATAAAATATCTATGCTTACTGAGGATAGAGAACTTTATGAAGATATTAATAGTTGTGAAAGTTTGATAATAGATAACGAGATATTAGATGAGGTTGAAAAGTTAATAGTATTTCAAATTTAGCTAAGTATTAAAGTATGAAATCCGGGTATAAATTAAATAAGAATATGATAGGAGGTATAAATATGGACCCTTATAAAATCATAGGATTTATTATTATAATATACGCTGGGTTTCTTTTTACGTGGACAAATTCAAAACCCCACTTTGTATGGAATAATTTCAAAGTAAAATTTATTAGAAAAAAACTAGGAGATGATGCAGCTGAAAAAATTCTTTACGGGATATCTATTTTAATAGCAATTATAGGAGGAATAATGGTGATAATATAATAATTTGATAAATAATTAATACTGATATACAATTAAATCAAAAAAATAAGAGGTGAACTATGAAGGACAAAATAACTTGGGTAGATTTTGATATTTTGGAAAAATTCATGAGGGATGTATTCATAAGTATGAATATGCCAGAAGAAGATGCAGGTATTGTAGCTGACGTATTAATTAATGCGGATAAAAGAGGTATAGATTCCCATGGAATTGGTAGGTTCAAACCAATATATGTAGATAGGATAGATGAGGGTATTCTAAATGTAGAAACAAAAATAGATATAGTTAAAGAAAGTCCAACTACAGCGGTTTTAGATGGGAATGATGGTATAGGTCACGTTATATCGAAAAAAGCTATGAATATGGCAATTGATAAGGCTAAAGAGTACGGTATGGGTATGGTGGCAGTAAGAAATTCATCTCATTATGGATTTGCAGGATATTACCCTTTGATGGCTGTTGATGAAAATATGATAGGTATTACTGGTACTAATGCAAGGCCATCTATTGCTCCTACATTTGGAGTAGAAAATATGTTAGGAACCAATCCGTTAACAATTGGTATGCCAACAGATGAAAAATTTCCATTTTTATTAGATTGTGCTACATCTATATCCCAAAGAGGAAAAATTGAAAAACTTGCTAGAGAAGGTAAAAAAACTCCTGAAGGCTGGGTTATAGGAAGAGATGGATCAGCAAGAACTGATACGGAGGAAATACTCAAAGATTTGGTAAGTGGAAATGCAGCATTATCACCCTTAGGTGGAATAGGAGAAGAATTAGCAGGATACAAAGGATATGGATATGCAACAGTCGTGGAAATACTTTCCTCAGCTTTACAAGGAGGAATATTCTTGAAAGCTTTATCTGGCTACAGCAAGGAAGGGAAAAAACAACCATATCATTTAGGGCATTTCTTTATTGCAATTAATGTAGAAAATTTTATTGAAGTAGAAGAGTTTAAAAAGACAACTGGAGAAATTCTTAGGCAGTTGAGGAATTCTAAAAAGATGCCTGGAGCTAGAAGGATTTTTACGGCAGGAGAAAAAGAGTATATAGCATGGAAAGATAGAGAAAAAAAAGGGGCACCTTTAAACAAGATCTTGAGAGAACAATTAATTGAACTGAGAGATAGGTTTTCTTTAGATTATGAATTTGATTTCGAATAAAAATAAGGGGACTTTTTAGGAAGCCCCTTATTTTTATAACCTATAAAATTCATATTGATCTTTTTATATTAACACATTAAAGCCTAATAATTATATCCCCAACCTTATAAACATCTCCAGCTCCCATAGTTATTATAATATCTTTAGAAGAAGAGTTAGCCATCAAATATTTTGCTGATTCTTCGAAACTCTCCTTGTATACAGCATCAATATTATTTTCCTTTAAACTTTCAACTAGATTTATTGATGATACATTGCCATCATTTTTTTCTCGAGCAGCATATATGTCCACTATAACCACTTTTTTTGCTGAAGAAAAAGACTCGGAAAACTGCTTCATTAGTTTCTCTGTTCTTGAGTAAGTATGAGGTTGGAATACTACAAGTACATCTCCCTCAGTTAACTTTGATATTGAATCCAAAGTAGCTTTAATTTCAGTTGGATGATGGGCATAATCATCTATTAATATTCTATTCTTATAATTTCCCTTATATTCAAATCTTCTTTTAGTACCAGAAAAGTTTTCTAATCCATTTTTAATAGTGCAGTTAGCAGCCCCTGATATATAAGCGCAGGTAGCAGCTGCTAAAGAGTTATAGACATTATGCATACCCGGTACTTTTAATTTTACGTGGCAAATTTTTTCTTCCTGTATGAAAAAATCATAAGATGGATAAGGTGTGAACTTAACATCTAAAGCTCTTGCATATGCTCCTTTGTTAACACCAAATGATCTTAAATTACAGCTTATATCATTATATAAATTTTTTTGATTTTTATCGTCAGCATTATATACCAAAAAACCAAAGGACGGAATATTTTGAGCAAACTCAATAAAAGCATTTTTTATCTCATCTAAATCTTTAAAATAATCAAGATGGTCTTCTTCTATGTTAAGGACGGCGCCTATATATGGATTGAAGTTTATGAAATTTTTCTTATATTCACAAGCCTCAGTTAAAAAATAGTTCTTCTTTCCTAATCTTATATTGCCATCAATAGCTTGATATTCTCCCCCTAAAAGAATAGTAGGATCTATATCAGTTTCCATCATTATATTTGCAAGCATTCCTGTGGTAGTAGTTTTACCGTGAGTTCCTGAAATAGCTGTAGATTTATAGTAATCCTTCATTAATTCTCCTAAAAATACAGCTCTTTTCATCAAAGGAATTTTTTTCCTTAGAGCCTTTTTATATTCAGGATTGTCGTCGCTTATAGCAGAAGTATAAACTACTAATTCAACTTCATTTATATTATCTTCATTATGGCCGATAAAAATATCAGCGCCCTTATTCTTTAATAAATTAGTAATGTGAGATTTTCTAATATCGGAACCAGAAACTTTAACCTTCTTATCTAACATTATTTGAGCTAAAGCACTCATGCTGATTCCACCTATCCCTATAAAATGAATAGAATTATACTTTTTCATCTAATAACCACCTTTTTTAATATTACTATCATTATATCAAAGATTAATTTTTTTTAAAAGTTTCATTTCTTGAAATTAACGAACAAAGAATGTATAATTGGATTAATAATTCGTAATGAGGTGAATAAATGAAAAAATATAAAAGGAATCAAAGAATAGGTGCTTTGATGAAAATTTTCGTAGAAAGACCTAATCATGTATTTTCATACAATTATTTTTCTGAAGTTTTTAATTCAGCAAAATCAACTATAAGTGAGGATATTGTGATTTTAAAAAAAATAGTAGAAGAATTTAGCTATGGAGAAATTAAGACCTTAGCTGGGGCTTCTGGAGGTGTAGTTTTCACACCTAAAATAAAAAAAGATGAGATAAAAAAGATGCAGGAAGAACTATGTATGGTTTTTTCAGATAAAAAAAGAATAATTCCCGGTGGATTTATTTATATGACTGACATCTTCAACAATCCATACTATGTACAGAACATAGCTAAAATAATAGTTTCAATGTATGAAGGAAAAGAAATAGACTATGTGGTTACAGTTGAGACAAAAGGAATACCTGCAGCTTTAATGACCGCAAGAGAAATGGATGTTCCATTAGTTGTAATAAGAAGAAATACAAAGGTTACAGAAGGTAGTACTTTAAGTATAAATTATGTTTCAGGATCTTCTAACAAAATACAAACCATGACACTATCGAGAAGAGCTTTAAAAGAAGGTTCTAGAGTTTTAATTGTAGATGATTTCATGAAAGGTGGAGGAACTGTAAGAGGAATGAGGGATATGATGGGTGAATTCAATGTTGATGTAGAAGGAGTTTCTGTAGTTGTCTCTACAAAGGAACCCAAAAAGAAACTTTTTAATGATTACAATTCACTTTTGCTACTTGAAAAAGTAGATGAAGAAAATAAAGAAATAGTCATTAAACCTAATAAACTAGAAGGTTTTAAGGAATAAAAATTTTGCTTTTTTTATTAATTTATAGTAAAATATATTATAGTTTGGACATAATAATTTAAGAAGGTGGTGAAACCATGCAAATTACAGATGTAAGAGTTAGAAAAATAAACTCTGAAGGCAAGATGAAAGCCATCGTTTCTGTTACTTTTGATGATTGCTTTGTTGTACATGACATTAAAATTATCGATGGACAAAATGGACCTTTCATAGCTATGCCAAGTAGAAAAATGCCAGATGGCGAATTTAAGGATATAGCACATCCAATCAACTCTGAAACAAGAGCTATGATACAGGAGGCTGTGTTTGTTGCGCATGAAGAAAAGTTGGCGGAAGAAGAGGAATAATTTAATATTAATATCCGCGAGGGTCTAAATAGACCCTTTTTTATTGTGTTATAAGGTTTGTTTATATATAATATTGCCAACAGGATTATATAGATGTATAATATCATAGAAATTGAGGTGGTAAAATGAATATAGGAATAATTTTAGCTGCAGGAGAAGGAACAAGAATGAAATCAAAAACTCCTAAGGTTCTTCACGAAATAGTTGGAAAGAAAATTATTCAGTATGTTCTAGATGCTTGTGACAAAGGAAATATAAATAAAAAAGTATTAATACTAGGTCACGGTAAGGAAATGATACTAGAAGAATTAAAAAGCGAAAAATTTGATTGGAAAGAACAGCCTATGGGAAAAGAAAAACCATACGGAACAGGATATGCTGCTATGCAGGCAGTAGATTTTATAGAGGATAATTCTACAGTTGTAATTTTAAATGGAGATGTACCTTTAATCGAAGGAGATACTATAAATAAATTTATAGAATTTCATAAAAAAAATAAAAATACTGCTTCAGTACTTACTGCAGATATAGATAATCCCTTTGGTTATGGAAGAATAGTCAGAGAAAATAATCAAATAAAAGGAATAGTTGAAGAAAAAGATGCTTCAAGTGAAGAAAAAAGCATTAAAGAAATCAATTCAGGAATTTACTGTTTTAATGGAGAAGAATTAAAAAATATTTTAGGTGAACTTGATAATGATAACTCTCAAAATGAGTATTATATTACAGACGGCATAAAAAAAGTCGCTGAAAAAGGACAAAAAGTTGGTGGGTATAAAATATCTGATATAGTACAAATTAAGGGAGTTAATAATAGGATACAACTTTCTGAATTAGTAAGAGAAGAAAAACTTAGAATTAACAAAAAGCATATGCTTAATGGGGTAACTTTAGTAGATCCTAACAATACTTATATAGAAAAAGATGTAGAAATAGGAATTGATACTATTATATATCCTAATACTTTTTTGGAAGGTAAGACGGTAATAGGGGAAGATAATATCATTGGGCCGGGTACAAGAATTCAAAGCTCACAAATAGGAAATAACAATGAAATTGAAAATTCAAAAATAATAAGATCTACTTTAAAAGATTATAACAAAATTGGTCCTTATGCATACATAAGACCAAAATGTAAATTAGGTAGTCATGTTAAAATTGGTGATTTTGTTGAAATTAAGAACACATCAATAGGAGATAATTCAAAAGCCTCTCACCTTGCCTATTTAGGAGATGGGGAAATCGGTGAAAATGTTAATATAGGCTGCGG
>JAWOEG010000002.1:0-35078 GCA_046482875.1 Eubacteriales bacterium
AAATCAAATCCTTACCGACAAATTTACTAGAAGCATCAGAAGAACTAGAAAAAAATAGAGAATTTTTAACAAAAGATGGAGTATTTTCAGATAATTTAATTAACAACCAGTTAAAAAGAATAAAAGAAGAACATAATTACATATCTAAACTACCTCATCCTGAGGAGTTTAAATTGTATTATAATAATTAATATAAAACTACCTATTCTAAAAAAATAGGTAGTTTTACTAATCAACACTTGTATAGACAAGTAAACATGTGCTATAATACAAAAGAGTTAAGGAAAAAGGAGGACATTTATGAGTAGAATAGATAAAAATGGCAATATACCCTATTATCTACAGATAAAAGATATATTAGAAGGCAGAATAAAAAATAATATATATCCAAGGGAAACCCTTATTCCATCAGAAAATGAATTATCCATTGAATTTGGAGTTACAAGAACAACAGTTAGAAATTCTTTAAAAGAACTACAAAAAGAAGGTTTGATTTATACAGAAAAAGGAAGAGGTTCTATTGTTAAAGGCTCAAAAATAAAACAAAGCTTGATGGAATTTTACAGCTTTGGAAGAAGATTTAAACAAAAAGAAGAAGGGGAAGCATATTCTAAAATAGTAGAAAAAAAAGAAATAATATGTCCTTCGGAGGTAAAAGAAAATCTTGCTGTAAGAGATGAAGATAAAATTTATGAAATAACAAGAATAAGATATGTAGAAAAAGAACCTGTAATGCTTGAAATATCATATTTGTCTCAAATATTATTTCCCGATTTATTTGATTATGATATGGAAAATTTTTCTCTTTACGATATGATTGAATACAGGTATAAGAAAAATATAACAAAAGGTAGAGAATACATACAGCCTATGATTTCTGGAACCAAAGAATCTAAACTGTTAAATATTGAAAAGAAATCCCCTGTATTTCTAGTTAAAAGAATAACCTATAGTGGTGAAAAGCCTGTAGAATACAGGAAAAGCATAATAAGAGGAGATAGATATGTATTTTACACAGAATTTTCTTAGGAGAGATAATATTGAATAAAAATATAAGGCTATTTCTTATATACTTAAAAATAGGAGCTTTCACCTTTGGTGGAGGTTTTGCTATGATACCTCTTATTGAAAGAGAGGTAGTAGATAATAATAAATGGATGGAAGCAGATGAATTTACTGATTCATTAGCTCTTTGTCAATCAGTTCCAGGAGCTATAGCTGTTAATAATGCCGTATTTATAGGTTATAGAATTAATGGTATACCAGGAGCTTTATCTGCAGGGTTAGGGGTAATCTTACCCTCTTTCTTAATTATTATGGCAGTAGCATCAGTATTTGCTCAAATTAAAAATATAAGTATGATAGATTCAATATTTAATGGAATTAGAGCTGCCGTGGTTGCTTTAATTTTAACTGCAGGGTTGAGGTTGCTATCAGTTACGATTTTCAATTTGCTTGTTATTGGATTGACATTTATAGGAATAGCAGTACTTGGAATTAATCCAATTTTTGTTATTATAGGAGCAATTACTTTAGGAATAATAAAAAATAGAAATGAGGATAATAAAAATGATACTAGGTAAACTTTTTCTTTCTTTTTTGAAAATTGGAATATTTAGCTTTGGTGGAGGATACTGTATGCTCCCCCTTATTCAAAATGAAATTATAACTAAAAATAACTGGATAAACTTAGATACCTTCATTGATATCATAGCTACATCACAGATGACCCCGGGACCCATAGCGGTAAACAGTGCTACCTTTATTGGTTTTCAATTGGGAGGAGTAGTGGGCTCAGCTATTAATACTTTTGGGGTTATATTATTTCCCGCTATTATAGTTATTTTTTTATCTAAATACGTTGAAAAATTTAAAGATTCTAAGTTAATTAAGGATATATTCTCGGGATTAAGACCTGCTCTAGTAGGTTTAATACTTGCATCTGCTTTTACAGTAGGTAAAACAGCGATTTTCAATATCCAAACCCTGCTAATAGCTATCGGTATATTTATAATAATAAACAAAACAAAAACACACCCTATACTAGCAATTGTAATATCAGGATTTTTAGGAGCTGCAGTTTTATAATACAATAATAAATAGTGTAACATAAAGAAATATAGTGTACTTTAATCAATTAACCTATTTATTGTTGCCCATATCTTATAAACTAATAATTATAGGTATCTTAAAGTAATTATGTTTATAATGTTAAAATGGAAATGTTGATATCCAAATATATCAACATTTCCACTAATTTTTATAAACAATGAAAACGTTAAACTTACAAAAAACTTCAAAACTAAATTAAGAGGAGGAATATATTTTGAAAAATAAAAAATTAGTAATGATACCGGGACCAACTCCGGTGGTAAGAAGTATTCAAGATCAAATGGGCAGGGAAACAACATCTTTTAAAGACCCAGAATTCATGAAAGATTATAAAGATTTAATTGTTGACTTAAAAGACATTTTTAAAGTAAAAGGTGAAGGATTCGTAATTGCAGGTAGCGGAACAATGGCTATGGAAATGGCTGTTGCTAACGTAACAAAAGATGGAGATAATATATTGATAGTATCCAATGGATATTTTGGAGACAGATTCATAGAAATATGTGAAAGAAAGAAATTAAATATAGATGTTATATCTGCAGAATGGGGAGAGACAGTTAAAGCTGAAGAAATAGAAGAAAAACTTAAAGAAAAAAATTATGCAGCAGTAACTGTAACTCACGTAGACACTTCTACAGGAACAGTAGCTCCAGTTAAAGAAATTGGAGAAGTACTGAAGAAATTTGAAGATACAATTTATATAGTTGATGGAGTTTGTGCAACGGCAGGTGAAGAAGAGTATGTTGATGATTATAACATAGACATATTATTCACAGGAAGTCAAAAAGCTTTTGGAGTAGCACCAGGACTTGCAATACTATTTGCAGGAGAAAGAGCTCTTAAAAGAAGAGAAGAATTAGGTACAATTAGAGAATATTATGTAGACTTTCATAAATGGATACCTATTATGAACGACCCATCAAAATACTTTGGAACGCCTCCAATTAATCTTATATGGGCATTAAAAGAATCTGTGAGGTTGATTAAAGAAGAAGGAGTAAAGGAAAGATATCAAAGACACATTCAGGATGCTGTTTATGTACAGGAAAAACTATTAGATATGGGTTTTGATATATTGGCTAAAGAAGAATGTAGAGCTGTAACACTATCAAATGTTTTATATCCCGAAGGTATTGATGATGGAGAATTCAGAAAAATCCTAGCAGAAGAAGGCGTAGTAGTAGCTGGTGGATTAGGAGAATATGCTGGAAAGTTATTTAGATTAGGTCATATGGGGAATATAGATAAGCACGTATTAGCTTCTACCTTAGCAGCTATAGAAAGAACATTAGAAAGGGTAAAATAATATGCCGTATTTTGAAATAAAAGGAGTAATACCTCCGGTTATAACTCCTTTTAAAGAAAATGATAAAGTTGATTATGAGAAGTATTCAAAAAACATAAAAAAATGGAATGAAAAAGAGTTAGCTGGAGTTTTAGCATTAGGGTCTAACGGTGAGACTTCATACTTGAGACAAGAAGAAAAACTTGAATTAATAAAGTTAACAGTTGAAAATATGGATAATGATAAAATAGTTATGGTAGGTACTGGATTAGAGTCTACAGAAATGACCATAGAATTAACCAATGAAGCTGCTAAATTAGGGGCAGATTGCGCACTAATTTTAACACCTAATTACTATGGTGGAAAAATGGGCGATGAAGCACAACTGGCTTATTTTAAAGAAGTAGCTGATAATACTGAAATTCCTATATTAATATATAATGTAACTAAATTTACTCATATCAATATATCTCCTAAAGTTGTAAGTGAATTAAGTAAACATAAAAACATTATAGGTATGAAGGACAGTTCAGGAGATGTTAAGCAGTTAATTCAGTTTATGAATGCTGGACTAGACAAAGAATTCAATCTTATGGTTGGAACAGCTGCCTGTTGGTATCCAGCTTTGGCTGTAGGAATAAAGGCATCGGTAATGGCTCTAGCAAACTGCTGTCCTGATGAATGTATTGAAGTGCAAAAGCTCTATGAGGAAGGTAATTTTGACAAGTCTTTAGAACTATATAAAAAAATGTACCCTGTAAATGGAGCAGTAACTGGAGGATACGGAATAGCAGGACTTAAGTATGTTTGTGATAAGTTGGGATATGAAGGTGGTTTCACTAGAAAACCATTACTTCCTTTAGAAGATAAAGAAAAAAGCCAGCTTAATGAAATAATTAAAAAAGCAGAATTGATATAAAAGATTTTACAATAGTAAAAGCCGCACTTTTCAAAAAGTGCGGCTTTTTTATTAGATTAAGATCATTATATGTTAATTTAAATAATTATCCTAAAAACAATTTTAAATCGTCTTCTACTTCTCCGATTCCAGCTATTCCGAATTTATCAACTAATACATTAGCAACATTGTCTGATAAGAATGCTGGAAGGGTTGGTCCTAAGTGAATATCTTTAATACCAAGGGATAGTAGAGCTAACAATACGATAACAGCTTTTTGCTCGTACCATGCAATATTATATGATATTGGAAGTTCATTTATATCACTTAATTCAAATATTTCCTTAAGCTTAAGAGCTATTACAGCTAAAGAGTAAGAATCATTACACTGTCCTGCATCTAATACTCTTGGAATTCCACCTATATCACCTAAATTAAGTTTGTTATATCTGTACTTTGCACATCCAGCAGTTAATATAACGGTATCTTCTGGTAGCTGTTCAGCAAATTCAGTATAGTATTCTCTAGACTTCATTCTACCGTCGCAACCAGCCATTACAAAGAACTGCTTTATAGCTCCTGATTTAACAGCATCAACAACTTTGTCAGCAAGTTCTACTACTTGATTATGTGCAAATCCACCAACAATTTTTCCCGTTTCTATTTCTTTTGGTGCATCTAATTTTTTAGCTTGTTCGATAATTTTTGAAAAATCTTTTTTACCATTTTCATCAGGTACTATATGTTGACATCCTGGAAAACCTGCTGCACCAGTTGTGTAGATTCTGTTTTTAACTTCATCTGATTTCGGTGGTACTATACAGTTTGTAGTAAATAATATTGGACCGTTAAATGTTTCGAATTCTGTAATTTGTTTCCACCATGAACCACCATAGTTTCCTACAAAATTATCATATTTTTTAAATGCTGGGTAGTAGTGTCCTGGTAACATCTCACCGTGAGTATAAACATCTACTCCTGTTCCCTTAGTTTGATCTAAAAGCATTTCTAAATCAACTAAATCATGTCCTGATATTAATATTGCAGGATTACTTCCAACTCCGATATTAACCTCTGTAATTTCAGGATTTCCGTACTTAGAAGTATTGGCCTCATCTAATAATGCCATAGCTTTAACACCGTACTCACCGGTTTTAAGAGTAAGAGCCGTAAGATCATCAACGGATAGACTATCGTCTAAGGTTGCAGCTAAAGCTTCGTATACGAAATCGTAAATTTCACCTTCTTCTTTTCCAATATTAACTGCATGATCAGCATAAGCAGCTAAGCCTTTTAGTCCGTAAGTAATAAGTTCTCTTAATGATCGTACATCTACATTTTCAGTAGCTAAGACTCCTACTTCATCACTATTAGCTTTTTCTTCCATTTCATTACTTGTGGATACCTGGAAGGTTGCAGAATCATGTAATCCTTCTAAGTCTAAATCCTTAACCAATTCATCTCTAAGAGAGAGCATTTTTTTGATTTGATTTTCAAAAGCTTCTTTATCAAAGTTAGCATTAGTTATGGTCATAAATAAACTAGTAAGCATTTCATGGTTTAATTCATTAAGGTTTTTAACCTCTAAGTTGCCCTTTTTTACTATTTGCGAGATCCCTTTAGTAGTGTAGATTAATAAATCTTGAATATTTGCAACATCATCCTTTTTGCCGCAAACACCTGCTACTGTACAACCTTGATTTTTAGCTGTTTCTTGACACTGGTAACAAAACATACTCATTAAATTTTACCTCCTAAAATTTTTATTTATTATAATTAAACGGACTTGGAGCTTTTACAACGAAAATTTCTAGAACTTCGTCATCATTGTTTCCTACATCCATTTTTGTACTATAAGGAATGTTAATTATTTTACCCCTTGCATATTTATGTGGTTCTTGGTCGTCTAACTGCAATGTCAGCTGACCTCTAATTACTATCATATAAACATTTGAATTTGCATTGTGTACTGGTAGTCCCTCATTTTTAGGGAAAATCATGTGATTTAAATCTACATTTCCGTCGCTTATAATTTTTTCAATTAGTTTGCTATCACCGCTGCTAAAATTAAAATCTTTTTCTATCAATTTATCCACCTCTCTAAATTTTTATTGTTTATTTATTTATAGTATAGTATAATACAGACAGTTAATCGGTAACAAATGTTACTAAAAGGAGTGGAAGTTAAATATGTATCAAAATTATTCCGAAGTACTTGAAAAGGTTGATTTATTCAATGATATTACTTTTTCAGAACTTGAAAATATATTTTTTTGTCTAAAACCTTTAATAAAAGAATATAAAAAAGATGAAATTATTGCCATAGAAGGTGATGATATCAAAAGCTTTGGAGTTCTCCTCCAAGGTAAACTTATGCTTTATAAAGAAAAATTTGATGGAACCAGGGTACTTTTGAAGGCTGTTCACCCTGGTCAACTTTTTGGAGAAATAGCTTCTTTTTCAGAAAAAAGAAAATGGCCTGCTCAAGTTCAAGTAGCTAAGAATTCAACGGTGATGTTTATGCCGCCTGAAAAAATTACCAATACCTGTACTAACCTATGCAGGGGGCATAGAATGTTAACTTTAAATATGATAAAAATAATATCTAAAAAAGCTATAAATTTAAATAAAACCATTGAATACTTATCTGTTAAAAGCATTCGTCAAAAGATAACCTACTATCTTCTTGATCAATATAAAAAGAATAATTCGAAAAATTTTATGATAGATATGAATAGAAATGAACTTTCCGATTACCTTAATGTTACTAGACCATCCCTATCACGAGAAATGGCAAATATGAAAAAAGAAGGGTTGATAGATTATCACAGATCTTCTATAAAATTATTGGATATCGGTAGGTTAAGTTCTATTGTTTAATATATTATGTATATACCCTTATTTGTAAGAAGTATGCTATTAAAGCCTTGCTTAATACCCGAGGAGGGTATATAATATTAAAAAACTATTCAGACAATAAATGGCAAAAAAAAGTAGCTCATATGGATAGAGACAAATAACCTTTTTATTTAATAATAAAAGGGCTATACTTGTATGGAGGTGGAAAATTATGGATAAATTTGAAGATATACTTTTTTACATAGCAATTGGTTTCTCAGGATTTACTCTTTATAAGGTTTACATGGCTAATAAGGCTGTACCTGAAGGAATGTGTCCTATAAATAATTATATAGAATATATCTATATATCTATTGGATTAGCAGCGGTTTATTTTCTTGTTTCATTTATTAATAAAAAGAAAACTGTTGAAGATAAATAGTTATCAATAAAGATTGATAATTAAATGTTTGCTACCTTAAAAATATTATGTTAAAATTTTAAACTGCAGATTATATAATAAGGATGTAAATAATGAATAAAAATAGTAAAGCACTAGGGAAAGAAAACATTGGTAAATTATTAAAGAAATTATCTGTACCTGCAACTATGGGCATGATGGTTAATGCTCTATACAATCTTGTAGATACAATTTTTTTAGGTAGATTTGTAGGAGTAGATGCAATAGGAGCACTGGCTATTGCTTTCCCTTTACAGATGATTGTATTAGCTTTTGGTATTATGGTGGGAATTGGTACTGCAAGTGCAGCTTCTAGAGCCTTAGGAGCAGGAGAAGTAGAGAAAGCCGACCATATTGTAGGAAATGCTTTTTTATCGATTATAATAATAGGAATATTGCTGGTTACAGTAGGAAGGTATTTTTTAAATCCTATACTATTAATGTTCGGAGCAACGGAGAATCTACTTCCACTAGCCTACGATTATATGAATATTATTTTGCTGGGAAGTATTTTTCTTACCATTCAGATAGTATCAAACAATGTAATTCGTTCCGAAGGAAATGCAAAAGTAGCAATGATATCTATGATGATTGGAACTGGATTTAATATTTTCATGGATCCCATATTCATAGAAGTACTAGGATTTGGTATTAAAGGGGCTGCAATTGCAACTATAATAGGACAAAGTCTAGGGTTTATGTATGTTATGAATTACTTTTACAGAGGAAATAGTAATTTTAAAATTATGCCTCATCATTTAAAGCCTAACTTTGAATACATAAAAGAAATTTTTTCCGTAGGGTTTCCTACATTTATGAGAAATGTTGCTGGAAGTTTTTTAGCTATTGTTGCAAATAACTCTCTTGCATTTTATGGAGGAGATATTGCTTTAAGTGTATACGGCGTTATTCAGAGAGTATTAAGATTTGCCCTTATGCCTATGTTTGGTATAGTTCAAGGATTTCAGCCTATAGCAAGTTATAATTACGGAGCCCAAAATTTCAAAAGAGTAAAAGAAGTTATAAAGGTAGCATTAAAGGCTTTAGTAATATACGCAACTGTAAGTATTATATTTGTGCAGGTATTTCCAGAATTTATAATTAGTTTATTCAATAAAGACCCTGAATTAATTAGTTTGGGGAAAAAAGCATTAAGGATAGTTACAATGATGATGCCTCTAATTGGAGTTCAGGTTCTTGCAGGATCAATGTATCAAGCTCTCGGTAAGCCTAAGCCGGCTCTAATAGTATCTATGTCTAGACAAACCTTGTTTTTAATACCACTTATACTAATACTACCAAGTTTTTTTAATATGGGGCTTATGGGTGTTTACTGGGCCTTTCCAATAGCGGATGTTTTATCTATAATTTTAAGCACTTATATGCTTAGAAGGCAGATGAAAATATTAGACAAAAAAATTTTAATCAAGAAATAAAAAATTGCTGAAATTTAATTCATCAATTGAATTTATTTAAAAATAAGTTTTGCTAGAAATGGTTTTTTAATAGTAATTGCCTTCACGGGACAAAGCTCTTGACAGCAAAAGCAGCTTATGCATTTATCATAATTTACTATTGGTTTTCTATCAACCATATCTATTGCTCCGGGTGGACAGTTTATAGAACAGTCTCCGCAACCTATGCATATGTCGTGATGAAAGATTGGTTTTGATTTCAACCTATTTATTAAAAGATTTATAATAGGTTTTGGAATATTTCTAAGGTTTCCACTATTTGCGGGAGCTTTTTTGAAATCCTTAACAATTAAATTTTCAATATTTTCTCCTACTATATCTTCATTAAAATGGAACTTTTTTATTAATTTTCTTTCTTTTGCTTTTCTTAAGGTAGGAACATCTTCAATATCTAAATCGATAATTTTACATGCTACTAAATCAAGATGATGAGGGTTTTCTGAAGCTAGTATTAGACCTAAATGTTTTTTGCTACCACCGGAAGGTCCTGCTCCTTCCATAGCATCTATCCCATCCATAATATGTAGACTAGGCTTAGTGCATTCACATATATCTATAAGAGAATTTGCAAAATCGTTGATGTCCGGCATTTTAACGTGGTATTCTGCTTTATTAGTCCCAGGAACTAGTCCAAACAAATTTTTGACTGCTCCAGTAAAAACTGCAAAACCATGGGTTTTTAATTTTGAAATATTTATAATTTTATCTATATCATTAATCATATCTGTTAGTAATATATTATTTAAAATAATACCGTCTTCAAATTCCTTGGTAAAAGACTTAAAGTTCCTATTTAGTTCAGTATTTTTTATATTAGATGCTTCTGTCATACCAGTACTTTTATAAATATTACTTAACATGATACTATTAAAAGGACCACCGGGACTATCACCGATTACAACGGTTCCACCCTGGTTAGTTATAATTTCTGCCAAGGCTTTTATAATAGCAGGGTGAGTAGTGGTAGCTTCTTCTGGCTTTTTTTTCATCAGCAGATTTGGTTTGAGAAGAACTTTATCCCCTTTTTCTATGAATTTATCCACTCCACCTAAGTTATCTAAAGTTTCTAATAATTTTTCTTTTATTTCTATATAGTCGTAATTATCTTGTTTTATTATAGATACTTTCATAAGAACCTCCATATTTTTATACTATTCATTATATATTTTTAATTTGTATAAGTAAAATAATATTCCTTACAAAGATGTTTAAGAATATTATAAGGAATATAGTGTATAATATATTAATATGATAGATTTTTTGTGTTTATAATAATTTTCTTATATGCTTGACGAATAGAATTATAAACTATAAAATATGATTACGAACGAATGTTCAGAGGTGAAATAATTTGAATAAATTTAAAGTGAAATCTGATTTTAAGCCTACGGGTGATCAACCTAAGGCTATAGAAAAATTGACAAAAGGAATAAATAAGAATAAAAAATTTCAAACATTGCTGGGAGTTACAGGTTCCGGTAAAACATTTACTATGGCAAATATTATAGAAAATGTACAAAAACCAACCCTAGTAATGGCTCACAATAAAACTTTAGCTGGACAGCTTTACAATGAATTTAAGGATTTTTTTCCGGATAATGCAGTGGAGTATTTTGTCAGCTATTATGATTACTATCAACCGGAAGCCTATGTACCTTCATCAGATACTTATATAGAGAAGGATGCTTCAGTAAATGATGAAATAGATAAATTAAGACACTCAGCTACTGCATCATTATTTGAAAGAAGAGACGTTATAATAGTAGCTTCTGTATCATGTATATATGGACTTGGTAGTCCTATAGATTATGAAAATTTAGTTATATCATTAAGACCTGGTATGATAAAAGACAGAGATGAAATAATAGAAAAGTTAATAGAGATACAATACAGTAGAAATGATATAAATTTTACCAGAGGAACTTTTAGAGTAAGGGGAGATGTACTGGAAGTGTTTCCTGCCTCATCTTCAGAACAAGCCGTAAGAATAGAGTTTTTTGGTGATGAAATAGATAGGATTACAGAAGTGAATTCCCTTACAGGAGAAGTTATAGGAAGAAGAAAGCATATATCTATTTTCCCAGCTTCTCACTATGCAACTACAGAAGAGAATATTAAAAGAGCAGTTAAAAATATTGAAATTGAACTTAAAGAAAGACTAGAAGTACTTAGAAAACAAGATAAATTAGTTGAAGCTCAAAGACTTGAGCAGAGAACTAGATATGATATAGAAATGCTTAGAGAAATGGGATTTTGTACTGGAATAGAAAACTATTCTAGACATATTAACAATTTAAAACCAGGCCAGAGACCTTATACTCTTATAGATTATTTCCCCGATGATTATCTAACAATAATAGACGAATCTCATATGACTGTACCTCAAGTTAGGGGGATGTATAATGGGGATAGGGCTAGGAAAAAAACTCTTGTTGATTTTGGATTTAGATTACCATCAGCACTGGACAACCGACCTTTAAAATTTAGTGAATTTGAAAATAAAATTAATACTGTAACCTTTGTTAGTGCTACTCCAGGACCTTATGAAGGAGAACATTCTGAAAATATAGTAGAGCAAATAATTAGACCCACTGGATTGATAGATCCAGAAATACAAGTAAGGCCAGTAAAGGGACAGATTGACGATTTATCAGAAGAAATAAGGAAGGCAACAGAGAAAAATCAAAGGGTGCTGATTACTACCTTAACTAAAAAAATGTCCGAAGACCTAACATCTTATTATAAAGAAATGGGTATAAGGGTTAGATATCTTCATTCAGATATAGACACTTTAGAAAGAATGGAAATAATAAGAGACTTGAGAAGAGGAAAGTTTGATGTTTTAGTAGGAATCAACCTGCTAAGAGAGGGACTCGATTTACCAGAAGTATCCCTTATAGCTATATTGGATGCAGACAAAGAAGGTTTCTTAAGATCTGAAACAGCATTAATACAAACAATAGGTAGGGCTGCTAGAAATCTGGACGGCAGGGTAATTATGTATGCTGACAAAATGACTGGATCTATGAAAAGAGCAATAGATGAAACAAATAGAAGAAGAAAAATTCAAGAAGAATATAACAGAAAAAATAATATTGAACCCAAATCCATAATTAAAAACGTAAAGGATGTAATGAAAGCAACAATAGCTGCAGAAGATGAAGAAGAATATAAAGCAGAGAAAATTCAACTTTCATCCAAGACAGATATTGATAAGAGAATAAAACAACTAGATGAAAAAATGATGGTATCTGCTTCTAAACTAGAGTTTGAAAAAGCAGCTAAATATAGAGATGAAATAAATGAACTCAAAAAATTAAAGAAAAGATTTTAATAGAATAGGAAGGATTTATGAGAAAAAATATATATGTTAAAGGTGCTAAAGAGCACAATTTAAAAGATATAAGTGTAGAATTGCCAAGAGATAAGATGATTGTATTTACCGGTATAAGTGGATCAGGGAAATCTTCACTAGCTTTTGATACCATATATGCCGAAGGGCAAAGAAGATATGTAGAAAGTTTATCTTCTTATGCAAGACAGTTTTTAGGGCAGATGGAGAAACCAAATGTTGAATATATAGAGGGCTTATCTCCAGCTATTTCTATAGATCAAAAAACTACAAACAATAATCCAAGGTCTACCGTAGGAACAGTAACTGAAATATATGATTATATGAGGTTATTATATGCTAGGGTAGGAACACCTCACTGTCCCAAGTGTGGAAAAGAAATTACATCCCAATCTTTAGACCAAATAGTAGATAAGGTAATGGAGCTAGAAGAAAGAACAAAAATACGACTTTTGGCACCAGTAGTTAGAGAACAAAAAGGAACCCACAAAAAACTTTTAGAAAAAATTAGAAAAGAAGGTTTTGTTAGAGTAAGGGTAGATGGTGTAGAATATGAGATTGAAGATGAAATTGTACTGGATAAAAACATTAAACATTCTATAGAGATAATCGTAGATAGAATTATAGTTAAAGAAGGTATAGAAAGAAGACTTACGGATTCCGTAGAAACTTGCCTAGAGTTAGCAGAAGGACTTGTAATAATAGACGTTTTAGATGATAAAGAAATACTTATGAGCACTCATTTTGCTTGTATTGACTGCGGAATTAATATTGGAGAAATTTCAACAAGAATGTTTTCCTTTAATAATCCTTATGGTATGTGTGAAACCTGCCACGGATTAGGAGTAGAAAAAAATATAGATGTAAATTTAGTTGTACCCAATAAAGACTTGACTATAGGGGAAAGAGCTATAGATCCATATGGAATTACTAGAGACGGATATTACTATCAGATATTCAGTACCTTAGCTGATTACCACGAATTTGATATTAATAAGCCTATAAAAGAAGCTCCAGAAAGCTTTATGAAAGAACTTCTCTATGGTACCGAAGGGAGAAAACTTGAAATTAAATTCAACAGTAAATTCAAAGGAGAAACAGTCATAGCTAAGCCCTTTGAAGGAGTAGTAAATAACTTAGAAAGAAGATATAAGGAAACTGGTTCAAAAAGTATTAAAGACTGGATAGAAGGATATATTAACGAGACACCCTGTAAATCCTGCCAGGGTCAAAGGTTAAATCCTATAAGTTTAGCTGTGACTATAGAAAATAAGAACATTATAGAATTAACAGACTTATCAATAAGTGAATTATATAAATTTATTTCTAATCTTAAACTAGATGAACGAAAGAAATTTATCGCAGAACAAATTGTAAATGAAATAAAGGGAAGAGTTAAGTTTTTGTTAGATGTAGGATTGGACTATTTAAACTTAAGTAGAAATGCAGGAAGTTTATCAGGCGGAGAATCTCAGAGGATAAGGTTGGCAACACAAATAGGAGCTAGTTTAGTAGGGGTTCTTTATGTATTAGATGAACCAAGTATAGGTTTGCACCAGAGAGATAACAAGCGACTTATACAAACATTAAGAAATTTAACGGACATAGGAAACACACTTATAGTAGTAGAGCATGATGAAGAAACTATCGAAAGTGCAGACTGTATATTAGATATAGGTCCTGGAGCTGGGAGACATGGAGGAGAAATAGTAGCTCAAGGTTCAGTAAAAGATATAATTAATTGTGAAAAATCTATAACAGGTCAATATTTAAGCGGAAATAAAAAAATCCCAATACCTAAAAAAAGAAGATTAAAAAACGGAAAATACATTACAGTAAAAGGAGCAGCAGAGAATAACTTGAAAAATATTGAAATAAAATTTCCTTTAGGTTTATTTACTTGTGTAACAGGAGTTTCAGGATCTGGTAAAAGTTCTTTGGTAAATGAAATATTATATAAAGGACTAAGAAGTAAAGGACCAAGATCACGAATAATTCCAGGAAAACATAAAGAAATTAAGGGTTACGAGAATATAGATAAGATAATAAATATAGACCAATCTCCTATAGGAAGAACCCCTAGATCAAATCCGGCTACTTATACAAAGGTTTTTGATGATATAAGAGATGTTTTTGCTATGACCCAGGAAGCAAAAGCAAGAGGATATAAAAAAGGTAGATTTTCTTTCAACGTTAAAGGTGGTAGATGTGAAGCTTGTAAAGGTGATGGAATAAATAAAATAGAGATGCATTTTTTACCGGATGTGTATGTACAGTGTGATGTTTGTAAGGGCAAAAGGTATAATAGAGAAACATTAGAAGTTAAATATAAAGGAAAGACTATAAGCGATGTTTTAGAAATGACAATTGAGGAAGCTTTAGAATTCTTCGGTAACATACCTAAAATTAAAAGAAAGCTAAAAACAATGTTTGATGTTGGTTTAGGATATATTCGTTTAGGACAGCCATCACCCCAGTTATCTGGAGGTGAAGCTCAGAGAATAAAATTAGCCTCAGAACTAGGAAAAAGGAGCACAGGAAAAACATTATATATACTTGATGAACCTACAACAGGATTACATATGGCTGACATACACAAATTGGTTGAGGTATTAGGTAAGTTGGTGGATTCAGGTAATACCGTTGTAGTAATAGAGCATAATTTAGAAGTTATAAAAACTGCTGATCACTTAATAGACTTAGGGCCAGAAGGTGGAGACCGTGGAGGGAATATAGTATTCCAAGGTACACCAGAAAAAATAATTGAAGATAAAAATTCTCACACAGGAAGGTATTTAAAAAAAATATTATAGAGTTAGAAGTATGTAATCTAATTAATGGGTTTAATTAAATTAGAGTTTTCAATGTTGAAAAGAAAAAAGATAAGGGGTATAATTCATATACAGGGGAGGAATTAAAATGGAAAGACTATTTATTGCAAAAAGAGAATTATTCGATAAATTACCGGTAGGAATTGCAAAATGTAAGTCAATAGTAGGAAATAATGCAAATGACTTTATAATAGAAGATGGAAATTCCGCTCTGTGTGAAATGACTGAAAAAGAATCCTATGAGTTCTTGAATGAAAAATTCACAGAAGCATTTCCCAAAGCCAAAGAATCTCTATTTGATTGGGCAAAGATATTTAATGAAGTAGCTGTTACTCAGAAAGATAAACTTATCGAACAGTACTTTGAGGTTTTTGAAAAATATTTAAAAATTCAGGTCATAAGTATAGAAAAAGGATATTTTTATTTAATAATAGAGGATATATCATTAAAAAAAGAATTCAACAACCTTCTTTTGGATAAACAACTTGAAATAGAATATTTAGAAAAAGAATTGAAAAACAAATCAAAAAAAGATTCTCTTATAGATGTATATAACCAACAGGTTATGATGAAAAAATTAAAATTTAAAATGGAAAATTTTAACAAAGATGGTGAAACTCTTTTTTGTGCAATTTTAAATATAGATGAATTTGATAAGTTAAATTATAAATATACTATAGAGTTTAGCGATACCATATTAAAAGAGCTGGGAGAAGTATTAAAAAAGTCTATAAGGAAAATAGATATATTAGGTAGAATAGGAAATGATGAATTCCTTATTATAATGTCTAATATCACAGTAGATATTGCTAAAATAGTGGTGAATAAAATTAAAAGTCAATTAAGAACTGATATAAAATCTATTCCCAAAGGAGAGCTCACTCTGAGTGGAGCTATTGAAGAATACGAAGGAGAATCCTTAGAGGAATATTATCAAAAGCTAAAAAATAGCGTAAAAAAAGCTAAAAAAAGAGGAAGAGATACAATCTTGCTATAAAAAGGTTCATATATATGTGAAGTTTTCATAAAGGTGGTAGCATGTTTAAAATAAAAGAAGAATTAAATAAACTTCCAGGGAGTCCTGGAGTTTACATGATGAAAGATGACATGGATAATATAATCTATGTTGGAAAGGCAAAAAATCTAAAAAAGAGAGTAAAACAATACTTTCAATCCTCAGTACATTCTTTAAAAATCGGAAAAATGATAAGTAAAATAGACAGCTTCGAATACATTATTACTGATAATGAAATCGAAGCTCTAATTTTAGAGTCCAATTTAATAAAAAAGAATAGACCCAAATATAATACCTTATTAATGGATGATAAACACTATCCTTACATAAAAGTTACTGTAAGAGAAGATTTCCCTCGCATAATAAAGGTTAGGAAAATACAAAAAGATAAAAATAAGTACTTTGGTCCTTATGTAAACACATATTCAGTGAATAAAACCATTGAAGCATTGAGAGATATTTTTAAGATTCGAACTTGTAGAATAAATATAAAAAAGGGTAACGAAAGGAAAAGGCCCTGCTTAAACTACTACATAAAAAGATGTTACGGGCCCTGTGTAGGGAATATAAATAAAGAAGACTATAGGATAATGATAGGTGAAGTTTTAAATATACTGGATGGAAAAGAAGATAGAATTATTAATATTTTGGAAAAGAAAATGATGAAAGCTTCCAACAGTTTAAAATTTGAACTAGCAGCTGAATATCGTGATAAAATTGAATCAATTAAGAATATAAATGAAAAACAAAAAATCTCTTCTACAAAACTTGTGGATTTAGATGTAATAGGAATGGCATTAGGGGATGACAAAGTGGTTGTAGAAATATTTTTCGTAAGAAATGGTAAAGTACAGGGGAAAGAAGATTATATCCTTAAGTATAATGGAGAAGAAAAAAATGAAGTAATAGAGTCCTTCTTAAAACAGTTTTATTCAGGTTCGGTATATATACCTAAAGAAATTTACATACAAGAAGAAATACATGATAAAGAACTTATAGAAAAATGGTTAAGTGATAAAAGAGGTGGCAAAATTGATATTAAAGTCCCTATTAAGGGAGATAAAAATATGCTACTTAAAATGGTAAGAAAAAATGCTTTTGAGAAACTTCATAAAAACTTCGATAAAATAAAAAAGAAAAAAGAAAACTCAAAAGAATCAGTAGAAGATTTAGAAAAACTTCTAAATTTAGAAAAATCAGTAGATAGAATTGAAGCTTTTGATATATCAAATATACAGGGCGTTGAAAATGTTGGATCAATGGTGGTATTTATAGATGGACTTCCTAAAAAGAGTGATTACAGAAGATTTAGAATAAAAACTGTATATGGACCTAATGATTATAAAAGCATGGAAGAAATGTTGGATAGGAGAATAAGTAGAGGATTAAAAGAAAGAGCAAACGTAATCAAAGGCAAAAGTTTTGATAAACTGCCAGACCTTATATTGATGGATGGTGGGAAAGGTCAGGTTAATATTGCTGAAGAGGTTCTCTATAATTATGGAGTCGATATTCCTGTTTGTGGAATGGTAAAGGATGACAAACATACAACAAGAGGATTAATATACAATAATAAAGAATTTAAAATTAATAAAAATTCAAATATTTATAGACTAATAGGCTCAATACAAAACGAAGCTCATAGATTTGCCATAACTTATCATAAAAATTTAAGAAGTAAAAATGCTTTTAAATCAGAACTTGACAATATTCCTGGTGTAGGAGAAAAAAGAAAATTAAACTTATTAAAGAAATTTAAATCATTAGAAAAAATTAAAAAAGCAAGTTTTGATGAACTCTTAGATACTGAAGGAATGAATAAAAAGGTTGCCGATGAAATAATAAATTTTTTTAGAAATTAGGTTTTGCTGTTGACTGATAAGAAAAAAACATATATACTTGACTTAAATTGAATATAAATTTTAAGGTGCCTTTTAATAAAAGGGTAAAAGGGAAAGAGGTTAGAGTCCTCTACAGCCCCCGCTACTGTATTTAAGTATGAAATCTTTCTATTACCACTGATCCTAAGATTGGGAAGGAAGAAAGAGAGTAAGATAATCTAAAAGTCAGTAAACCTGCCTTGAAATCACGCATAACAACTTCGGTGGGAAGTGGGTTGATGTAAAGGTAAATGTAGATTAAATTATAGACATATTTTTCTCTTATATATAGATAATTTATTCACCTGCAACCTAATATATTGACTGTAATCCTGCTGAAAAGCAGGTTTTTTAGTTTTTTGAGACAAAAAATCATAAAAATACGAATACTGATTAATTGGAGAAAATTTTGAAAATAGCCCTGTGTAATAAGAAAATTACAAAAAGTACCATTGAAAATAGAAAAAAAATAATAAAAAACTGTTTTAAAAAAGCATCTGAAAACAATGTGGATATAATTATAATGCCAGAGTCTTATTTAACAGGATATAATTCGGGAAAAAAGAATTCTAAATTTTTAAATAAAGAAGATTCTATATTTAAAGAATTAACAGATTTTGCAGCAAAGTTGGATTTAAGTTTTATAATTGGCTTTAATGAAGAAGAAAAACATAACTATTATATATCTTCATATGCCTTTGATGTAAAAGAAAAAAAGTGTTACGTTTCTAGAAAAACCCATCTAGGTATTAAAGAAAAAAGATTATTTAAAGAAGGAGAAGAGATAAGTGTATTTAAAATAGGTAGCATCAAAGTTGGAGTAACATTTTGTCATGAAATACATATTCCAGAAATATTTAACCGCCAATCTTTGAAAGGCGCAGTTATTAGTTTTAATATAAGTGCGGCACCATCAATTTGTGGGAATAGAGAAGATATTTGGAATATAATATTACCAACAAGAGGCTTAGATTCAAGAATGAATGTAACAGCAGTAAATTATTCTAAAAATAATAGATATAGCTTGGGAGCCGCTGCAGCTGATTCTGAAGGAAATTACATATATGAAGATTATGAAAATGATGGACTACATATCTTTGAAATAAATCTTAGTAAAACCATAGATATTAGAAATAATAAAAAAAAGTATTATCCTAAAAAACTAAGATGGGATTTAATAGAAGGAGAATAAGATGAAATTATATGGAGTAGGAGTAGGGCCGGGTGATAGCAAAGATGTAACAGTAGGTGTAGTAGAAATATTAAATAATTCACCTGTAATTTTTGTTCCGGTTAAAAAGTCGGGAGTTGAGAGTGCAGCATATAAAGTTGTTAAAGAATATATAAAAGATAGTGAAATTGTAGAACTTGTGTTCCCAATGAACTACAATAAAGAACAGTTGGAAAAGCAGTGGGAAGAAAATGCAAGAATAATAGAGAATAAACTTAAGGAAAACAAAACTGGTACTATTATTACAATTGGAGATATAAGTTTATACAGCACAGCTATGTATATAGAAGAAATATTAAAGGATAAAGATATAGATATAGTTTTAAAACCGGGAATTACTTCTTATTCAAAGATAGCATCTATATTGGGAATACATCTAGCAAAATGGGAAGAAGGACTTGCTGTAGTTCCAGCTTCTAGGGATAGTAGTTTTAACCTGGAGAATATTTTGAAAAATTTTGAAAATGTAGTAGTTATGAAACCTTCACATAATCCTGAAGAAATAATTTCAGCTTTAAAAAATAATAACCTTCAAGACTGTTTTAAACTAGTAGTTAAAGCTGGAACAGAAGAAGAAAGAATAGTAGATAATTTAGAAGAATTAAAAAATGGGATACCATACCTGTCAACGATGATAATAAAAAAGACCTAATTAAATAAAATATAAAATTTATATAAAAAAATTAAACAAATTTCTAAGGTGCCTTTAATAAAAGGGAAAAGGGAAAGAGGTGAAAATCCTCTACAGCCCCCGCTACTGTAATTAGGACGAAATTCTTAAACAACCACTGGATGTAAAACTGGGAAGGTAAGAATAGTAGGAGGAACAATAAGTCAGTAAACCTGCCTTAGAATAGTATCCAACGACTTCGGTGGGAAGTAAGTTGATGTAAAGGTTGTTTTATTAAATATATAATAAATAACATGAAAATATTTGTGTTATTATTAACAAATAATATTTAACAATCTGATAAATTAACTTGAATCCTGCTGGAGAGCAGGATTTTTATTTTTATAAAGGAGACTAAAAAATGAAAGGTTTTGTTTTGGCTGGAACAAACAGCGGAGTAGGAAAAACTACAATATCAATAGGAATTATGAAAGCATTAAAAAAAAGAGGATTAAAAATAGCGCCATTTAAAGTAGGACCGGATTACATAGATACTGCTTTTCATAGCCTTGTTACAAATACATCATCACATAATCTTGACCTGGTAATGTTAGAAAAAGAAACAACTAAAATACTTTTTAATAAACATGTAAAAGGCAAGGATATAGCTGTCGTAGAAGGAGTAATGGGCTTATATGATGGAGTAAATTTTTCTCTTGAAAATGGAAGCACAGCACAAGTATCTAAAATATTAGGTTTGCCGGTGATACTTATATTAAAACCAAAAGGAGTAGGAGCCAGCATTCTTGCTCAAATCAAAGGATATATTGATTACGATAATAATATAGATATTAAAGGAGTAATATTAAACGAAACCAGTGAAGCTATGTATGAGTTTTATAAAAGTCCCATTGAAAGTAAATTGGGAATAAAATGTATAGGACATATTCCAAAAGAAGATAATATTTTCTTTGGAAGCAGACATCTTGGTCTTGTCCCTGTTCACGAAACCATAGATTTAGAAGAAAAAACTGATAAGGCAGGAGATTTAATAGAAAAACATATAGATTTAGATTATCTGATTAGTATTGAAAGCAAAGATATAACACCCTTAAAGAATTCAACAAAAGAAAAATTAAGAGAATTAAAGGCCATATCTAAAGGAATAAATTTAGGATATGCTTACGATGAATCTTTTAATTTTTATTATAATGATAATTTAGAATTATTAAAAGAAATAGGTGTTAATCTAATAAAGTTTTCCCCTCTTAAGGATAAAGAAATAGATTCTAAATTAGATGGAATATATTTAGGAGGTGGATTTCCAGAAATTTTCGCAGAAAAACTATCAAAAAACCAAAGGATGAAAAATAGTATCAAAGAAAATTTGAATCGAGGTATGTTTGCCTATGGAGAATGTGGAGGGTTTATGTATCTTTGTAAAAGTGTAAGGAATTTAACAGGTGAAAAAAAAGAAATGGTTGGATTTTATAATTTTGATATCGAAATGACAAAAAAGTTAAATAGATTTGGTTATATAGAGGTAGAGATGGAAAACAAGATAAAAACTATAGGACATGAATTCCACAGATCTAGGATTATAGATGAAACTGCAGATAAAGATGTAGAATATGGTTATAAAATTCAAAAAATAAGGAACAGAAAATCTTGGGATGAGGGTTTTAAAAAGAAGAATGTTATAGGAGGATATCCACATATTCACTTTTACAGTAATTTGGAATTCTTGAAAAGCTTAATAATGAAAATAAAGAAAAAAAGGAGTTGTTTATAAATGAGTTATATAAAAATACCTGAAAGAATAGAAGAAAAAAGTTTTGAAATAATTGAAAAAGAAATGGGCCATTGGAGAGAGGAATTTTCAATATTAGAAAAACCTATAATAAAAAGAGTTATTCATACAACTGCAGATTTTGAGTATATGAAGCTTATAAAATTTAGCGATGGAGCTTTATTAAAAGGATTAGAACTATTAAAAAAAGGAGAAAAAATATACTGCGACACAAGTATGATAGTATCCGGTATTAATAAAAGAAAAACCTCTAAATTAGGTATTGAACTAATAAACTTAGTACATGATGAAGAAGTAAGAAAAATTTCTTCTAAAAAGGGTACCACTAGATCTATGGAAGCTGTAGAAAAAGCCCTAAAAGTTGAAAATATTAAAATTTTTGTGATAGGTAATGCCCCAACAGCGCTATTTAAGTTGAAGGATTTAATAGATAATGGATATGAAAAACCAGAATTAATTATAGGAGTACCCGTTGGTTTTGTTGGAGCAGAAGAATCAAAAAAAATGCTTAAAGATATTGATGTTCCATACATTACAGTTGAAGGAAGAAAGGGTGGAAGCACGGTAGCAGTTGCAATAATTAATGGTCTCTTAAAAATGATTTAAGGATAAGGATATGGAGAGATATAAAATTGTAAAAGGTAAGAAATTGAGATATGGGTACACTACAGGATCCTGTGCTGCTGCTGCAGCAAAAGCTTCAGCACTAATGCTTAAAACTCAAAACATTATAAATTATATAGATTTAGATACTCCAAAAGGTTGGAGACTAAAGTTGAAAGTAGAAGAACAAGAATATGACGAGAATTCTGCAGCAGCAGCTGTTATAAAAGATGCAGGAGACGACCCAGATATAACAGACGGTATAAAAATATTTGCTAAGGTTTCCTTTATAAAAGAAAAAGTATTGGAAATAACAGGAGGAAAAGGTGTAGGAAAAATCACTAAAGATGGATTGAGTGTTCCTGTAGGAGAATATGCAATAAATCCGATACCGAAAAAAATGATTGAAAAAGAATTGAAAAAAATATTTCCGGAATGTGGTATAAGAGTTAAAATTTGGATACCTGGAGGAGAAAAAATAGCAAAAAAAACCTTTAATCCTAGGTTAGGAATAATAGGAGGTATATCAGTAATAGGAACAAGTGGTATAGTTGAGCCTATGAGCGAAGAAGCCTTTAAAGAAAGTATTAGGTTAGAAATGAAAATGTTTATGAAAAATAATAAGCATAGGGTTATTTTTACCTTTGGAAATTACGGTATTAATTTCTGTAAAAATAGAGGTATAAAAGATAAAAACATAATAAAAACTAGTAATTTTATTGGGGATATGCTGGAGGAAGCTCTTTATTATGGAATAAATGAAATCTTGATTGTAGGTCATATAGGAAAGCTAATAAAAGTAGCTGGAGGTATATTTAACACCCACAGTAAAATAGCCGACTGCAGAATGGAAATCTTAGCAGCATATGCGGGACTAGGGGGAGGAAACAAAAAAATATTAAAAAAGATAATGAAATCAAATACAACTGAAGAAGGTGTAGAAGTATTACAAAATCATAAACAAATAGACTGTAATATAGTTTTTAATGAAATAGTTGAAGCTGTTAAATCAAAATGTAAAAAGCGTGTTTACAATAAAATAGATATAGAAGTTGTAATGTTTTCTCAAAAGAAAGGAGTATTGGGAATGACTAAAAAAGCCGGAAAAAGGATGGATAGGTATAATGAAAAATAAAATAAAAATACTTGGTCTAGGACCTGGACATCCTGACTATATACTTCCAATCACGAAAAAACTTATAGATAACTCTGAAATAGTAGTAGGAGGAGAAAGAAACCTTGAAAATATTGATTTAAAAAATAAAAAGTCTTTCTTTATAAAAACTCCTTTATCCAAAACTATAGATTTTATTAAAAACAATTATGAAGAGTCAAGAATAGTAGTTTTGGTTTCAGGAGATTCCGGCTTTTATAGTCTTACTAAAAATATAAAAAAATATTTCAAAGAAGAAGAGTTAGACATTTATCCAGGCATTAGTTCTTTGCAGTATTTATTTTCCAGAATAGGAAAAACCTGGGAGGATGCTTGCTTAATGAGTATGCATGGTCGAGAAGAAAATTTAATAAAAAATATTAAAATGAATAAAAGTGTAGGAATTCTCACAGATAAAATTTGGAATCCAAAAAAAATAGCTGAAAAAATGATGGAAAAAGAGATTTTAAATAGAAAGATTTATATTGGTGAAAACTTATCTTACGATAATGAAAGAATTATCAAATTAAATCTGGAAGATGTAAATAATCATAAGTTTGAAAATCTAAATGTAATGGTGGTGTCAGATGAATAAATATATAAAAATGAAAAGCACTGGAATACCAGATAATGAGTTTATTAGAGGGAATGTACCTATGACTAAAAGCGAGGTAAGAAGTGTTATTTTATCAAAACTTCAGATACTAGAAGGAAATCAAGTTTGTGATATTGGTGCCGGAAGCGGTTCCCTATCGGTGGAGTTAGGAAAACTTGCATCTAAAGGTAGGATTTATTCTCTTGAGAAAAATCTGGAGGCTGTAGAACTAATAAAAAAAAATATAAGAAAATTTGAAATTGAAAATATAAAACTAATAGAAGGAAAAGCCCCAGAAGCATTAGTAGAAATCCCTCAAGTTGACAGGGTTTTTATAGGAGGAAGCGGAGGATATATGCAGGAAATAATCCAGTGGTCCTATGAAACAGTAAAATCTGGAGGGATAGTTGCTGCAAGCACAATTACTATTGAAAACAACTATACAGCATTAAAGGCTTTTGAATCTATGGGTTTTAAAAATATAGAGGTGGTACAAATTTCAGTATCTAAAACCAGCAAGGTAGGTAGGGTAAATATGATGAAAGCACTTAATCCAATAAATATAATATCAGCAGAAAGGTAGGAAATTATGAATAAAGTATACTTTGTAGGAGCCGGACCTGGAGACCCGGATTTAATAACAGTAAAAGGTAGAAAAATAGTTGAAAAAGCAGATGTTGTAATATATGCAGGTTCTCTTGTTCCTGTAGAAGTTGTAAATTGCAGAAAGGATAAAGCAGAGCTCTACAATAGTGCGTCTATGACATTGGATGAAGTTTTGGAAGTTATTGAAAAATCAATTTCTGAGGGAAAAATGGTTGCAAGAGTTCATACTGGAGATCCAAGTATATATGGAGCCATTAGAGAGCAGATAGATCCACTAGAAGAAAAGGGAATAAAATGCGAAGTTATTCCAGGAGTAAGCTCTTTCACTGCATCAGCAGCAGCTTTAAAGAAAGAATTCACACTACCAGATGTATCCCAAACTGTAATATGCACCAGAATGGCCGGGAGAACGCCTGTACCGGAAGATGAAAACTTGGGCAAACTAGCAGCACATAAAGCTTCCATGGCGGTTTTCCTTTCTGTAGGTATGATTGATAAGGTTGTAGAAAAGCTTAAAAAACATTACCCGGGAAATACTCCTGCGGCTGTAGTACAGAGAGCATCATGGCCGGATGAGAAGACGGTAATAGGAACACTGGATAATATAGCACAAAAAGTTAAAAAGGAAAAAATAACTAAGACAGCTCAGATACTTGTTGGAAATTTTCTTGGAAATGAATATAAGAAATCCAAACTTTATGATGAAAAATTCACTCACGAGTATAGGAAGGCAAAAAAATGACAGCTATTCTTTCACTTACTGAAGGAGGCTACAAATTATCTAAAAAAATAGAAAAATCTTTTAAATCAGCAAAGTTATTTACATTACATCCTGATGAAAAAGATGAAAAGCTTAAACTGCCTCTCAAGGAATTTACTGGAGAAATATTTAAAAGATATGAAAAAATAGTGTTTGTAATGGCTGTAGGAATAACCATAAGAGTAATCTCACCATACATAAATAATAAGAAAACAGACCCTGCAGTTATATCAGTTGATGAAAGGGGACGATTTGCGGTAAGTCTGCTTTCGGGACATCTTGGAGGGGCAAACAGAGTTACAAAAAAAATAGCTAAAGAAATAGGTGCGATTCCTGTTATTACAACAGCTTCTGAGGTTCTCAATACAAAAAGTGTTGATATGATTGCTCTGGATGAAGGTTTTGCTATTCAAAATATGGAAGATGCGAAGACTATAACATCACTGGTAGTAAATGGGAAAAAAGTAGGAGTTTACAGTAAGGTTCCAATTACTAAACCTTTACCGAAAGAGTATAAAAGATACAGCTCTTTAGAAGAGATTGAAAAGAAAATAAAAACAGGTAATCTTCAGGGTGTTTTGATTATTGATTCGTTAAAAACCAGTTCTTTTAATAATATTCCCAAGGCTGTTCTTATTCCCAAAAAAACAGTAATTGGAATAGGATGCAGAAGGGGAAAATCTAAAGAGGAAGTAATTGAATTTATTAAAGAAACTCTCAACGAATTTAACATATATGAAGAATCATTGTTTAAAATGGCAACGGCTTGGGTTAAAAAAGATGAAAAAGGGATAATAGAAGCTTCAAAAAAATTTGATGCGGAGCTTAATATATATAATAAAAATGAACTAGAAAAAGTACATGAAAGATTTGAAAAATCAAAGTTTGTTGAAAAGATAACAGGAATTGGAAATGTAGCTGATTCATGTGGTTTCTTAGCATCAAATCGAGGGGAAAACATAATGAAAAAAAAGAAAAAGAATGGAATTACCCTTTCCATTTGGAATGAAAAAGGAGAAGAATAATGCTTTATGTAGTAGGAATAGGTCCGGGAAACAGAGAAAATATGACATTTCAAGCGCTAAAAGCTATAAAAAATAGCAGCTCAGTTGTTGGATATAAAACTTACATAAACTTAGTAGAAGGCCTACTGGAAGATAAAAAAGTCTTTTCAAATGGTATGAGAAAAGAAATAGACAGATGTAAAAAAGCTGTAGAGATTGCAGAGTCTGGAGAAGATGTATCTGTTGTAAGCAGCGGAGATGCCGGTGTTTTCGGAATGGCTGGACTGGTACTTGAAATAATATCTAAATCACAAAAAGATGTAGAGGTGGAAATAATACCGGGAATACCATCGGCAAATGGAGCAGCAGCTTCACTGGGTGCACCTCTTATGCATGATTATGTAAGCATTAGTTTAAGTGACTTACTTACACCTTGGAAGCTTATTGAGAAAAGAATTAAGCTTGCGGCTGAAGGAGACTTTGTTATTTGTATTTATAACCCAAAAAGTAAGGGAAGACCTGAAAATTTAAACAAAGCTGTTGATATAATTATGGAATATAAATTGGGGAGCACACCGGTAGGAATAGTAAAGAATGCAAAACGAAAAGGAGAAAAGGTAAAAATCTCAAACTTAGGTAGGTTGAAAGAAGAAGAAGTGGATATGACTACAATGGTTGTTATAGGGAACTCAAATACATATACATACAAGGATTATCTAATTACCCCGAGAGGCTATCAGCTGTGATTGCACTTTTTTCAGGAACTTCAGAAGGAAGGAAAATTATAAGGGAGTTGGGTAAAAACAACTTAAGAACCCTTGTTTTTACAGCTACAGGATACGGATCTAGTTTGGTATCTACAAGTAAAAATATAAGGATTAATTCAGGACCTCTTTCAAAAGACCAGATAAAAAAGGTATTTAAAGAAAGGGAAATAAAAAAAATACTGGATGCAACACATCCATATGCTGAAAATATAAGTAGAAACCTTATAGAGGTATCAAATGAAATGAATCTACCCTATTATAGATATGAAAGAAAAGGATATATATTAAAGAAAAATAATACTATAGAGATTTTTGCAAGCTACGAAGAAATAATTCAATATCTTAAAAAAACAAAGGGAAATGTAATGCTTACAATTGGCAGCAAAAACTTAAAGAAGTTTACTGCAGAGATGAAGTTGGACAGACTTTATCCCAGAATTCTTCCCCTACCAAACCTTATACAGGATACATTGGATTGTGGGGTAAGCCTTAATAATATTGTAGGAATGCAGGGGCCATTCAGTATAGAAGTTAATAAAGCTTTGATTAAAAGCTTTAATATAAAGTATTTGATAACCAAAAACAGCGGAAAGGAAGGCGGAATAAAAGAAAAGATTGAAGCAGCAGAAGAAACGGGAATAAAAATAATAATTCTGGATAAACCCAAGGTGGATTATCCAAACAAATATGAAAGTATAAATAAAATAATAGAAAGTGTAAAATAGGAGGAAAAAATGAAAGTGATTAAAAGATTTACAGCAGTTTTATTAATATTAGTTTTAATGGTATCGGCAGTAGGTTGCGCACAAACACAAGCAGAAGATGCAGAAGAGCCTGAAGTATTAGAAGAAGAAACAGAGCTTGACTCAAATGAGGAAACAGAAAAGGATTCAGTTGAAGAAACAGAAGAAGATGTAAACCCTTATGATGACTTTATACTTGAAAGTACAGAAGAACATGTAACATATATTGATGTAAGAGGAGAAGAAATAACAGTATCAAAGAATCCTAAAAAAACAGTGGTTTTGATAAATTCACTTCTAGACCTTTGGTATCTTTCAGGAGGGGAAGCAGTAGCAAGATGTAGCGGAAGTACTAATGTACCTGAAGCAGCAGAAAACATTGAAATAATAGGTAAATTTTATTCAGTAAGTTTAGAAAAATTAATAGCTCTTGAGCCAGATTTAGTTGTAGTATCATCTACAGTTAGCTCACAGATGGAAATGGAAGATGTTTTAGCTGAAAATGGAATTGAATTTGCACCAGTAGATGCAAGCACAAACCCATATACAAATTTTGATAAAAACGTATATCTTTTCAGTCAGATACTAGATACAGAAGATATATATGAAAGGGATGTAAAGGAAATTACTGGAGCTGTTGATGAAATAATTAAAAAAACAGAAGAATCAGAAAAAACTCCTTCGGCTATAGTATTATTTTCTTCAAGCAAATACGTAAAATGTGAATTACCAACTTCACTTACAGGTGAAATGCTGGATTATCTGGGAGTTGAAAATATAGTAGCTGATGCACAAATAGAAGGTTCTACAAAGGTTGATTTTTCACTTGAAAGACTTATAGAAAGAGATCCAGACTACATATTTGTAACTACCATGGGAGATGTAGAAGAATGTAAAGCTAGAGTTGATCAGGATATTAAGTCAAATGATGCTTGGAACTCTCTTACAGCTGTAAAAGAAGGAAGAGTTTACTACCTACCTAAGGACTTATATCTGTACAAGCCTAATGCAAGATACCCTGAAGCATTTAAAGGCCTTGCAGAAATAGTATATCCAGAGGTGTTTACTAATTGAGCACAGTAGAATCCCTTGAAGTTCTTAAGAAAAAGCATTCATACAAGATTACAATAATAATTATATTTGCTTTTGCAGCAGTCGCAGCTTTTCTTATAAGTTCAAGTATAGGAGCTTTAAAAATATCAGTAACAGATGTATTAAGAGCTATATTTATAGAAAAAGAAGGATTAAACAGAAGTATAATTTGGAAAATTAGAGTTCCTCGAACACTGGTAGCAGGAGCTGTAGGAATATGTCTTTCTCTTTCCGGAGGAATTTTACAGGGGGTTATGCGTAATCCCCTGGCCTCCCCAAACATAATAGGAGTTTCTTCTGGAGCGGGACTTGCGGCTACTATTACCCTAGTACTTTTTCCATCCTACGATTATCTTCTAACTCCAGCTGCATTTGTTGGAGCTTTTGCCACTACTATTATTATATATTTTTTGTCTTGGAAAGACGGAATAAAACCTCTTAGGATGGTGCTTTCCGGGATTGCCATATCTTCCTTTATAGGAGCGATTATTAACACCATACTTATATTTTTCCCGGATAGAGTGCAGAATACACTTGGGTTTACGGTGGGAAGTTTGGCAGCAAGGACTTGGATACATTTTAAACTTTTGTGGCCCTATGCTTTAGTAGGGTTTATACTAACAATGATTATGTCTAGAAAGTTGAATATACTTATGTTGGGAGATGAAATAGCAGGAAGTTTGGGATTAAACATTGAAAGAACAAGAATGATTCTTATAATATGTGCTTCCTTGCTTGCAGCAAGTGCTGTAAGTGTAGTGGGTATGCTTGGATTTGTAGGACTTATAGTTCCCCATATTACTAGGATTATTATAGGATCAGATTACAGATATCTGTTTCCAGCAAGTGCACTGCTGGGAGCATCAATAATGATGATATGCGACACTATAGCCAGAACTATTGTAGAACCTATTGAACTTCCTGTAGGTATAATAATGGCTGCAGTAGGCGCTCCATTCTTTTTGTATCTTCTCAGAGGAGGGTTTAAAAAACATGTTAAAAATAAATAATCTTACAATGGGATATGAAGGTAAAAGAATTTTAGACAACATATCCTTTGAAGTAGAAAAAAATAAAGTAACAACCCTAATAGGACCAAACGGATGCGGCAAATCTACGATACTGAAAGCCATCTCCAGATCTAAAAAACCTGAATCGGGCGAAATACTTCTTGAATCAAAAGATATTCATAAAGTAAATGAAAAAACCATTGCCAAGATAGTATCGATTCTGCCTCAAAGTCCAAAAGTTCCCGATGATTTTTCAGCTCGAGATCTTGTAGGATACGGAAGATATCCATATATGAACTGGATGGGAAGACTTACAAAAAAAGACTACGATATAATGGACTGGGCTATAAAAGAAACTAAAATAGAATCCCTTCAGCACAGACAGGTTTCCACAATGTCTGGAGGAGAGAGGCAAAGAGCTTGGATAGCAATGGCCCTTGCTCAACAACCGCAGCTGATGCTGCTAGATGAACCGACTACATACCTGGATATATGCCATCAGTTTGAAGTCCTTGAACTTGTAGAAAGATTGAATAAAGAAATGGATATTACGGTAGTTATGGTTCTTCACGATTTAAACCAAGCTGCCAGATATTCGGATAAAATAATCGTAGTAAAAGATGAAAAAATATATAAAGAAGGAAAACCTGAAGAAATTATAAACAAAAAATTACTTGAAGAAGTATTTAATATAAAGGTTAAAATTTTCAAAGATGAAGATAACGATTGTCCCTATTTTCTTCCTATAAAAAACAAAGAAAGAAACATCTATAAAAATAAAAGGCCATTTGAAAAATGTTCTTAATTACTAATAATATTCATATATTTTAGGATTAACAGAATGCTTTTAAAAACTACTAAAAAAGGAGAAGAATGATATGAGTAAAAAAGCGATTTTGATTATAAGTTTTGGGACAAGTCATGAGGACACTCTGGAAAAAACAATAGTAAAAATAGAAGAAAAGTTTAAAAAGATTTATAAAGGATATGATTTCTATAGGGCATTCACCTCGAGAATAATAGTTAAAAAATTAAAAAAACAAAAAAATGAAGAAATCCATCTTCCTTCAGAAGCACTAGAGAGAATTAAAGAATTAGGATACGAAGAAGTTGTTATTCAATCTCTACATGTGATAAATGGAACAGAGTATGAATTGACATATAATGAAATTTTAGAATATGCAAATGAAATGAAGATAAAGTTAGGAAAGCCATTACTTACAGAAGAAGATGACTATAGAAAAGTAGTGTCAATAATAAGTAAAAGTCTACCAAAATTGAAAAAAGATGAAATTGTTATACTCATGGGACATGGTTCAGAACATCCATCTAATTCAACATATATAGCATTAGATTATATGTTTAAGATAATGGGACATGAAAACATATTCATTTCAACAGTAGAAGGATTTCCACAAATAAAAGAAGTTATAGAGTATATAGAAGAAAAGAAAGAAGTGAAAAAAATATATCTGGTACCATTTATGATTGTAGCAGGGGACCATGCCAAGAATGACTTGGCTGGAGAAAATGAAGACTCATGGAAAAGCATACTTCAAAGCAGAGGATATGATGTGGAAGTAATACTAAAAGGCCTTGGAGAAATGGACGAGATTGGAGATTTATTTATTGAACACTCTAAACAGGGGAAAATTATGGCAAAACAACTAATCTATTAAAATTTTTGGGAGGATATAAAGTGAAAAAGAATAGTAGTATATTATTGTTGATATTATTAATATTATTTATTACAACTGCATGTTCATCAGAGGATTTAAATAAGTATGATAGTGTAGATATGGCAAATGAAGAAAATGAAGAAGAAAAAACAAAAGAAAACGAAGAAAAAAGGGAATCCCATTATCCTGTAACTATTACAACTTACAATAGGGCTAAGGAACCAGTAGAAATAACCTTCCAAAAGTCTCCAGAAAGAGTTTTAGCTGTATACCAAAGTTCTATAGAGACTTTATTAGCATTAGGCCAAGGAGATAAAATAATAGCAGCAGCATTCTTAGATACGCCGGTAAAGGATGAATATAAAGAAGATTTTAATAATATAAAATATTATGAAAATAGACCTACTAAGGAAGAAGTTATTGGAATGGAACCTGACCTAATAACAAGTTGGTATTCTCTGTTTTCAGATAAGGTTTATGGAGATGTAGATTTTTGGCACGAAAGAGGAATAAATACCTATATGCAGCAAAATAGTGGAGTTAAGCAGCCAAATAATTTAGAAAATGAATACGAAGATATTATAAATATGGGTAAGATATTTGATGCAGAAGATAAAGCATTTGAAATAGTAGGAAATATGAAAAAAGAAATTCAAAAAGCAAAAGAATATGTAAAAGGAAAAGAAAAAGTTAAAACTGTAATTCTAGAAACAGGAAAAGAAGGACAGTATAGAATATACGGAGAAGATAGTATAGGTGGAGATATAGCTGTTCAAGTAGGTGCAGATCTAGTTGCAGATAAAAACACAACAATAGGAGCAGAGGATTTAGTAGCTTTAAACCCAGAGGTTATTTTTACTGTTTATTATGGAGATTCAATAGTTAGAGAAGAATCTGTTAAAAATATAATAGAGAATACCGCATTAAAGAGCATTTCTGCAATACAGAATAAACGAGTGTATCCTGTTGTTTTAAGTGAAGTATATGCAAGTGGAGTTAGGACATCAGATGGAATACAAACTATTATAGAAGGAATTTATCCGGATTTAAAGGTAGAATAATTCAATGAGTAAAGCAAATATTTCAAATTTAAAGAAAATTATTCAAAAAGAAAAAACTAGCTATATAATTTTTTCTATTACACTTTTAGTTATATTAGTTTTTTCGTTTTTGCATTCAATAACTTTTGGAACAGTAGATATTTCAGTAAAAGAGATATACAGTATAATTGCACATAATGTAATAGGAATAGAAGGAATTGATAACTTATCAAGAGCTATTATAGATATTGTATGGATAATAAGATTACCTAGATTAGTTTTAGCTATTGTTGTAGGGGCAGGCTTAGCTACTTGTGGGGTTGTAATGCAGGCTATAGTTAAAAATCCTTTAGCAGATCCTTATATTCTAGGAATTTCATCAGGTGCATCATTAGGGGCAACCTTAGCAATTATGCTGGGAATTGGAAGAAAATTGGGTTCAAATTATGTTGGAATAAGTGCCTTTGCTATGGCATTTATTGTATCAATGATGGTAATAACCTTAGCAAATATAAAAGGAAAAGCTAATTCAACAAAACTTCTTTTAGCTGGGATGGCAATTAGCACACTTTGTTCCTCGTTTTCTAGTTTTATCATTTATACATCTAGCAATAGAGAAGGTATGAGGGATGTTGCCTTCTGGTTAATGGGGAGTTTTAGTGGAGCTAAATGGGAAAATCTTATAGTAGTAGTTCCCTTTGTCTTATTAGCCACTATATTTTTTACTACCCAACATAGGACATTAAACCTAATGCTATTAGGAGATGATGTCTCAATAACACTTGGAAAAAATCTACATTCATATAGGCAATTCTATCTTTTGATTACTTCTATAGTAATAGGTTTTTTGGTGTATAATTCTGGGATAATTGGATTTGTAGGTCTAATAATTCCTCATATATCAAGATTATTATTTGGCACAGATCATAAAAAAATAATTTTAATATCTGCTCTAATGGGTTCAATACTTTTGATATGGGCAGATGTTATATCAAGACTAATAATAAAAGGTAGTGAAATACCTGTAGGTATTGTTATTGCATTAATAGGAGCACCTGCCTTTGTTTATCTTATGATAAATAGAAATTATGGATTTGGAGGGGACAAATAATGAAATTAAATGTAAAGGAACTAGATGTTACTTTAAATAATAATCATATATTAAAGAAGGTAGATATACATATAAAAAATAAAGAATTTATAGGAATAATAGGACCTAATGGAAGCGGTAAGAGTACATTTCTCAAATGTGTATATAGAGTTTTAAAAAAATATAATGGAGGTATTCGGTTAGATGGTAAAGATTTAAGTGAATATTCTATTAAAAAAACGGCTAAAATGATGTCGGTTGTATCACAACATAATAATGATCAATTTGATTTCAGTGTATTAGATATAGTTATGCTTGGGCGGTCACCCCATAAAAAATTCTTAGAAAGAGATAACAAAACAGACTATGACATTGTATATGAATCATTAGATCAAGTAGGAATGAAGAATTTTGCAGAAAGAAGTTACTCGAGTTTATCGGGAGGGGAAAAGCAAAGAATAATTTTAGCCAGAGCCCTTGCTCAAAAAACTAAATGTTTAATATTAGATGAACCAACTAATCATTTAGATATTAAACATAAACTTCAAATAATGGGAATTGTTAAGAAATTAGATATAACAGTAATATCAGCAATACATGATTTAAATACTGCTGCATTATATTGTGACAAAATATATGCATTAAAATCTGGAAAGGTAATAGCAGATGGTACACCAGAGGAAGTTCTTACAGAAAAAGTAATAAGAGATTTATATGGGGTAAATTGTAAAGTAGTTCAAGATGAAGATTTAGGAGCATTAAATATAATATATAAACCTCTTTAATTGTGTAGTTATATCTAAAGCAATATATCTCAAAAATGAAATTCATAATAAAAATAATAAAGATATATACTTTGAAGAATTTAAATTTATAGATAAAATTTTATTGTAAAATGTACTATGAAAAGATAAAAATTAAGACTATCTATCACCATTAATTATCTTGTAAATTTCACACATATCAACAGATTCTCTAAAAGATGATGCAAGTTTATCGTACTGTTCCTCTTTATATTTAAATAAGTTTAATTCTTTATCAAAGTTTAGATTAAGTCCTTTATCTTTAGATATAATTTCAATTAATTTTTTAGTAAATTCAATATTGTCAAAAATTCCGTGAAGGTAAGTTCCTATAAT
>JAWOEG010000068.1:0-21998 GCA_046482875.1 Eubacteriales bacterium
CTAAAGATCACGGTATATTTATAGAGAATGAATTAGAACTAGGAGGATTAAGACAAAAATTAGAGCAACTAGCACATGCATGGAGCCAAAATGAGACAGTATCTCCTTCTACTATTATTCAAATAATGAATGATCCTTCTTTAGCCTGTAGAACAGTGTGCTCATCAATTTCTACAGGTTGGTCTTGTGACGAAATCATGGCTCCGATGCCTCCTAATAAAATAAAGAACATGTCAACTTGATTAGGATCTATTTCTTCACCAATAGTAATATGGTTTTTCACTTCATTATCTCCTGTACCAAACATATCTCCCAACACAACAATCTTCTGCTTATACCCTTTTAAATCATAAAGAGTCCCAAGAGCATACCTTAAACTAGTAGGATTTGATTTATAGGCATCGTTCAGCAAGTGAAAGTGTTCCCCTTTTATCAGTTCATTTCTCAGACCAGTAGCATCTATGTTTTGAATAGATTTATTAATTTCTTCAGTACTAAATCCTAAATATTCTGCTACTGCTACAGCGGCAGCACCGTTGTATATATTGAACCTGCCCAGCATCGGGAGAAAATATTTTTTCCCATTAATCTTAAAGTTTATGCCCGTATTTGTAGATGAAATAAATTCTGCCAGGTACTTATTATTTTTACCTTCTCCAAAAGATACTTTTTTTATATTTCTTCCTAAATTCTCTACAGCTTTTTTCAAAGGAGGACTATCTCCAAAGTAAACCAGCAGTCCTTCCTCCTTTACACCTTCTGCTATTTCCATTTTTGCCTTTAGTATATTTTCAACGCTACCTAGATCGTTAATATGTACATCTGTAGAGTTGGTAATAACTGCAATATCGGGAGGTGCTATTTGGCACAAAAGTCTTATATCCCCCAGGCCATCCATGCCCATTTCGAGAACTGCCATCTCTGTATCTTCATCCATAGATAAAATAGTTAGAGGAAGTCCGTATTCGTTGTTAAAGTTTCCTGATGTTTTATGGGTTTTATATTTAGAATTAAGTATACTGTGTATAATGTCCTTTGTAGAAGTTTTGCCGTTGCTTCCCGTTACTCCCACTACATTTACTCCTAATTGTCTATTATACTCTTTTGCCAAAGCCTGCAGAGCTTTAGTCGTATCCTCAACTAAAATAAGAGGCACATCCATTTTTGGGAGGGAAGTTTTTTTATCCCACAAAACAGCTGCAGAACCTTTATCGATAGCTGTATCAATGTATTTGTGTCCATCTGTAGTTTCCCCTATTATAGGTATGAAAAGCTGATTTTTTTTAATGGTTCTTGTATCTATAGATACTCCATTAATTTCGATATCTTTATATTTATCTTGAAGGCCTTGGCCATTAATCATCTTAGCTATATCTAGTAATTTTCTTTTTATCATTAGTTCGCCTTCCTTACATAAACCAGTGATTCTTTTTTTGAATAAAAGTCAAAAGCATAATCTATAAGTATATCCAAAAGTTCGCTGTATGTAGTACCGTCGGTTTTATTCCACAAAATAGGAGTCATGCTTTTCATAGTAAATCCAGGCATAGTATTTACCTCACATATATACTGTTTTTCATCTTCACAAACAAAAAAATCCACTCTAGCAAGTCCATTACAACCTAAGGACTTGTATACCTCTTTGGAAAGATTTCTCATATTTTTACTTGTACTATCCGAAATATTTGCTGGTATAACCTGCACAAGATTGCCATCTATATATTTTGCATTGTAATCCATAAATCTTTTTTCTTGAATGAATTCTCCTACTACCGACACCTTAGGGTTTTCGTTTCCTATTACAGAAACCTGCATTTCTCTACCTATTATTTCCTCTTCCACAACTACCTTATTGTCATACAAAAATGCAATTTCAATATATTTAAACATATCTTCTCTATTTATTCCTCTATTTATACCTATACTTGAACCAGCACGAGAAGGTTTAACAAATACTGGATAGTCAAAGCTTTTTTCTATTTTTTCAACTATTTTATCCTTATTATCCTTCCATTCTTCTTGACTCATGTATAAATACTTCCCTTGAGGTATATTTTTAAAGCTAAGGATATCTTTGGATACTGCCTTGTCCATAGCTATCGCTGATGAAGTAACGTCGTTTCCTACAAAGGCTATATTTAATACATTTAAAAATCCCTGTATGTTTCCATCCTCTCCAAATGTTCCGTGAAGCGCTGGAAATACCAATTTATCCCTTTTATTACATATAATTTCTTCTACTAATTCATTTATAGATCTATTATTTATACTTTCATCATCTACTATTAGTTCTTTAGGATTTTCTACTTTATTATCCATTATTCCCAAACTTTTCCAATAACCTTTTTCGTTTATATATACAGGTTTTACCCTGTATTTTTCTCTATCTAATGAATTTATAATTCCTGATGCGCTTATAAGTGAAACATCGTGCTCTACGGACTTTCCTCCGCATAAAACGTAAATATCTTTCTTCATAAATCCTCCAAGTTAATTTTATGTTTTTATTATATCTGATTTATAAAACCAGTACATTAAGATTTTATAATAAATAAAGTATTTCCTCAACAACAATAAAATATATAACCTAATTTTAACTTTTAAGATTTTTAACTTTATGATAAAATCAAGTTGTTAAGCAGTAGGAGGAATCAATGAATATATTTTGGGATGAAAATATAGAGTTTATAAGTCCTTTTGACAGTCATCATCTAATATATCTAGGATTATTTGCGGTAGCTTTACTACTAATGATTGTAAAAAGTGATAGTATAAGAAAAAAATCTGATGATGTGGCTCTAGGAATATTAAGCCTTTCAGTATTTCAGCAGCTACTCCTATATAGTTGGTACTTTTTAGAAACAGGCTTTAATGTATCAGAAGCTCTGCCTCTTCATATCTGTAGGATATCTTCCATTCTCGGCATATATTTTTTAATAAGTAAAAACACTAAAGTTCTAGATACTATGTTTTACTTCGGTCTTTTTGCCTACGGATCATTCATTTACCCACAAAGAATATATCCTGTATATCATGCTGTAGGTATATCCTATGTGATAAATCATGCTGTTACTATTTTACTACCTTGGTTTGCCCATATCGCCTATGGATGGAAACCCACATTTAGAAAGTTCAAACAAAGCTCTATTTTTTTCTTATTATATTTTACCTTTGTATACTTTTTAAATCCTATAATAGACGGGAACTACTTCTACCTTAAGTACAGACCATTTTTTAAGCAATGGCCTGAAACAATTTATATTCCCTTTGTAGTTGCTTCTACCCTATTAGGTTTTTATTTATCATATAGGTTGTCCAGTAAAATTTTAGAGTACGGTAAGGAAAAAACTGAAGTCTATAAAATCGAAAACATTTAAAGCTTTTCAAACCTCCAAGCATCTCTTACCATATCTTTTAAATCTCTTTTTGCTTTCCAGCCTAATTCTTCTTCAGCTTTTTTATTATCGGCATAACATATTGCTATATCTCCTGGTCGTCTACCTACAATTTCATAAGGCACATCTACCCCGTTTACCTTTATAAAAGTTTCTATGACTTGAAGAACCGAGGTTCCTTTTCCAGTACCTAAATTATAAACATTTACACCTGATTCTAGATTTTCTATGGCAGCTACATGCCCCTCTGCTAAATCAACTACATGTATATAATCCCTTACTCCAGTACCATCTACAGTGTCGTAATCATTTCCAAAAACCTGAAGCTTTTCAATGTCCTTTTTGGCTACTTTAGTTACATACGGCATGAGATTATTTGGTATACCATTAGGATCTTCTCCCAGCAGGCCACTTTTGTGAGCTCCTATAGGATTAAAGTACCTTAGCAAAGATACAGAAAAATCCGAATTGGCATTTGAGGTATCTTTAAGTATTCTTTCACTCATAGCCTTTGTCTCCCCGTAGGGATTAGTTCTAGGCAGTAGTTCCATATTCTCCTTTAAAGGTGATTCATTCTCTCCGTAAACTGTAGCCGAAGAACTAAATACAAACTTATTTACATTATATTTCAAACACATTTGACTTAGACTTATAGTACTTACCAGGTTATTGTAGTAATAGTCTAAAGGTTTTTCTACAGATTCTCCCACTGCCTTAAATCCTGCAAAATGTATTACCCCATCAAACTTGTAAGTTTTGAATAAATTCTCTACCTCTGACCCTATAGTGACATCTATTTTATAAAAATCCGGTTTCACTCCACTAATTTTTTCTATATTATCTAAAGTTTCTATCTTACTATTAGATAGGTTATCAGCAACTATAACCTTGTGGTTTTTATCAATCAGCTCAACACAGGTATGACTGCCTATAAATCCTAATCCTCCTGTTACTAATATATTCACCTATATACCTCCTAAAATATAAAAATCAAAAAACCTATTTAAATGAATCTACAGTTAATTTCCTAAATTTTTCCAAATCAATATCCGTTAGTACTCTACAGTTAGGTTTTTTAGGATCTCTAAGTCTGTAATCTGCATAACTCATCCCTTGAGTAAAACCTTCTCTAGTATCAATCTGCACATGCAAATCTTCCCATTTAAACATATCAGAATGGGATAAAGCCAGCACTGCACAGGGATCGTGGATAGCCGGATCATCAGTGGTATAATCAACTATCATTTTGTGACCTATTTCCGATAAATTGCTTCCAATATTCTTTATTTCCTCTAAATTTTCTTTAGTTAGAGTTACCTTAACCGTTAGGTTTATTCCAGCCATTATTAAAGGTACTCCGCTTTTAAAAACTATACTTGCTGCCTCAGGATCAACCAAGAAATTGTACTCACTACAAGGAGTAGCATTTCCATTGTTTATAGCTCCTCCCATTATGCTTATTACTTCTATTTTTTCTTTCACTTCTGGATAAGTCTTTAACAAAAGTCCTATGTTTGTCAAAGGTCCGATAGCAACTATAGAAACCCTTTCTTCGGAATTTAGCAATGTATCCCTTAGTACATTAAGAGCACTAAATTTTGAAAGTTCCTTTTTACAATTTTTCGGAAAAAACTCAAAAGTCCCACCTATACCATCTGCTCCGTGAACATGACCCGCCTCTCTTTTCGCCTTAACTAAAGGTTCTTCTGCTCCTCTTGCTACCACACATTTTAAATCCAATAAACCTGCAATTAACTGAGCATTTCTAGTAGTTAAATCTATTCCTACGTTTCCAGATACGGAAGTTATGGCTTTTATATCAAATCTATCCACATGCTTTGCCATAACTATAGCAAGTACATCATCTACTCCCGGATCGCAATCAATTATTAATGGTATTTTACTCATATATATACTCTCCTTATTTGCTTTTATAAAATAAATATATCACAAGAAAGCTTGTTTTGGAAATAAAACCCTACAAACTTTATTCTTGACAAATATTTTAATCTGATATATCATTAAAAAAATTAAAAAAATTAAAGCTACGATAGAAGAAAGTAAACTTGATGAACCTATTAGGGAGTATTCACCTTAGACTGAAAGTGAATATTAGACTAATCATTTTGAAGTTCCTTCTTGAGCTGCAGGCTGAATTAAGTAGGTCTAGTCGTTTTCCAACGTTATATGGATAGAATATCAGATTCACTAATCTCGTATTCGATAAAGTGCAGCATAACTGCTGAAATCGGGTGGTACCGCGAAATAGTTTATTAACCTTTCGTCCCTATATATTTATAATATTTAGGAATGAAAGGTTTTTTTGTGTTTAAAAATAAGAAAGGATGGTAAAAATGGAAAATTGCCTAGAAAGTAAAATCGTCAAAGATAAGAAAATTGTAAAGAAAGTATCATATCAAGGTTTACCCTTTTCCTACTCGGAAATCACTTCAAAAACACTATTTAAAAGGGCAAAACTAATAAACCTAGAATCATTTGAAGATGTATTTAAAGATGTACATGAAGGAAATACTGATATTGGTGTAGTCCCTATAGAAAATACAAAAGCAGGATATGTAAATGAAGTTTACGACTTACTTTTAAAATACAATTTGTATATTAACTACGGCTACATAAAAAAAATAGACCATTGTCTCGCCGGTACTTCTAACTCCACAATTAAAGAAGTAAAAGAGGTACACTCTCATCCTCAAGCTTTAATGCAGTGCAAAAACTATTTGAGAGATAATAACTTGAAAATAGTAAATGCAGCCAATACCGCCGTAGCTGCTAAAAAAATTAAAGATATAGGAAACAAAACCATTGGTTGTTTATGTTCGGTGGAAGCGGCAAAGTATTATGGATTAAAAATACTCAAAGAAAAATTAAACCCTAAAGAAAATTACACAAGATTTGGTGCAATATCCAAAGATTTATTAGGAAAAGAAAACCACAACAGGATAAGTATCCTATTTAAAGTACCCCATGAAGCTGGAGCTCTTAATAATGTAATATCTATCTTTGCTAAAAACAATTTAAGCTTATCCTCTATATACTCAAGACCCGATATGAACAGCCCTTGGAAATACTTATTCTATCTAGACTTTGATGGCAACATCTTAGATGATTTAGTATTATCCATATTAAACAAACTTAAAGAGGAACTTCCATATTTAAAAATACTTGGAAGTTATAAAATATAAGGTAGTTAATATTAAATGCTTAATTTATTTAAAATTATATAGAATCTTCAATATATTTTAATTTACCATTGACATTTTCACATCATATGTTAGAATATTACAAATTATAAATATTTGAGGAGAAAAACTATGTTACCTTTAAATAAATTTAATGCAGTTGAATATTTTAGCTATTTTATAAGTAATTATTATTATTACTTTTATTTTAGTATACAAAAATTGCATAAATATATATATAAAGGAACTAAATTTAGGTCTTCCTACAACCAGGTGCTGACCATAGTTTAAACTCGATATTCTCAAGACAAAAAATTGTTAGAGTCCTTTATAGGACTCTTTTTTATTTTTATAACATATCCCAGGAGGTAAAAAATGATATTAGTAATTAATAAAAACTCTACAAAAGAAGAAGTAGAAAAGGTGAAAGAAATAATTAAAAGCAAAGGATGTACAGAACACGAATCTATTGGACTTAACTACCACATCATAGGAGTAGTTGGTGATACTAGTATTATTGACGAAGGAACTTTCCAGAGAATTGATGCAGTAGATAAGGTTTTACACGTCCAGGAACCTTACAAAAAATCAAATAGACTTTTCCATCCTGCAAATACAAAGGTAAAGGTCGGAAATGAATTAATTGGTGGAAATAAACTAAGTATAATAGCAGGACCTTGCTCAGTAGAAAGTGAAGAGCAAATCCTATCAGTAGCTAAATCCGTAAAAAAATCTGGTGCAAGATTTCTTAGAGGCGGAGCCTTCAAACCTAGGACATCCCCTTACAGCTTCCAAGGATTAGAACTTGACGGTCTCCAATTATTAAAAAAAGCTAAGGAAAAAACAGGCCTTCCTATAGTTTCAGAAATAATGTCTACTGACTTGATAGATGAATTTGTAGAAAGTGTAGACGTAATACAAGTGGGAGCAAGAAATATGCAGAACTTCGATCTGTTAAAAGAGCTGGGAAAAACTAGAAAACCGATATTATTAAAACGAGGAATGTCGGCAACAATTGAAGAATTACTAATGTCTGCTGAGTATATAATGTCTGGAGGCAATGAAAATGTAATTTTGTGTGAAAGAGGGATAAGAACCTTTGAAAAATATACAAGAAACACTTTAGACCTGAGCGCAATACCAGCAATCAAAAAATTAAGTCATCTCCCCGTAATAGTAGATCCATCTCATTCAACAGGATTTTGGTGGATGGTAGAGCCTCTAACTAAAGCAGCTATAGTCGCTGGTGCTGATGGAATGATAATCGAAGTACATAATGATCCCAAAAATGCACTTTGTGATGGAAATCAATCTGTTAAACCTGAAAGGTTCGAAGAACTAATGAAAAAAGTAAAAACTCTTGCAGAAATAGAAGGAAGAACACTTTAAATAAAAAAAGGAGGTTGTAATCATGGATAATTTATCTGATAAAAATATAACTATAGTAGGCCTTGGGCTTATAGGAGGATCTATTGCTAAAGGAATATCTAAAAATATAAAGGCGAAAAATTTATGGGCTGTAGACGTAGACCAAAAAACTTTAGATACTGCCGAAAAAGAAAAAATAATAGAAAAAGGATTTACAAACCCAAAGTATCCTCTACAAAATTCAGATTTAGTGATATTATGTACTTATCCTGATACAACCTTAGAATTCATAGAAAAAAACAAAAAATATTTTAAGAAAAACTCTATTATAACAGACACAACTGGTATCAAAGAAGTCATTATAGATAAGATAAAGAATATGGTGGACAAAAATATAATATTTATTGGAGGACATCCTATGGCTGGGAAAGAAGTTTCAGGATATCAACACTCTAGTGTAAATATTTTCAAAAACTCTGAATACATACTTACTCCTACTAATGATACAGATGAAAATTCATTAAATTTACTTACTAAGCTAATAAAAAATATAGGATTTAATAAAGTAACTTTTATGACTCCTGAAATTCACGACCGTAAAATAGCTCTTACCAGTCAACTGCCCCACCTAATAGCCTGTGCATTAATGAACAATAAAGGCTTAGAAAAAGACTTAAGTGGTATAGGTGGAAGTTTTAAAGACATGACTCGTGTAGCAAATATCAACTCGAATCTATGGTGTGAATTAATATCAGTAAACAAAAATAACCTCCTTAAAGAAATAGATGTATTTATTGAAGATATAAATGAAATTTATGACACAATAAAAAACAGCGACAAAAAAGAATTAAAAAAAATATTTGAAGAAAGCAGCTTGCGTAGAAAGGGTATTGATGATGAAAAATCTAACTGTTAATCTAGAAACTGATAAATACGATATAATTATAGAAAAAGGTTTTTTTGAAAATATAGGAAAAGAAGTAGCAAAAGTATATAAAAAAAATAAAATTTCAGTAATAACAGATGAAAATGTATATAATATTTACGGTGAAAAACTGCAAGAAAATCTTACTAAATCAGGATTTGATGTTGATATTATAATTGTAAAGCCAGGAGAAAATAGCAAGTCATTAAAAGTTCTTGAAGAAGTCTATAAAAGACTACTAAACTTTAACCTAACAAGAGGAGATTTGATAATAACCTTTGGAGGTGGAGTAGTAGGAGATTTAGGAGGATTTGCAGCAGCAACATTTCTTAGAGGTATAGACTATATACAAATTCCATCTACCTTGCTTGCACAAATTGACTCAAGCATAGGAGGCAAAGTAGCGGTAAATTTAGCAGAAGGAAAAAATCTAGTAGGGAATTTCTTTCATCCTAAAAAGGTAATTATAGATCCTGAACTTTTAAATACCTTAGAAGAAAAATATGTAAAAGACGGTTTAGGAGAAGTTATAAAATATGCTTGTATTTATGATGAAAATTTCTTTAATCAACTTTACTCAATTAACAACAAAAATCAGCTCTTTGAAAATATAGAAGATATTATTTTTACCTGCTGTAATATCAAGAAAAATATTGTTGAAGAAGATGTGAAAGATGAAGGAATAAGAATGATTCTTAATTTTGGTCATACCTTAGGTCATGGAATAGAAAAAACTACAAATTATAGATACAGCCACGGAGAAGCTGTAGCAATAGGAATGTACTCTATTACCAAAAGAAGTGAGGAACTTAACCTTACAAAATCAGGAACTTCTCTTAAAATCAAAAAAATACTAGAAAATTTCGAAATAGAATACAAACTACCTGACATCTTTATAGAAGGAATTTTGAATTCAATTAAATACGACAAGAAAAATATTTCTGGACTAGTAAATTTAATACTCTTAGAAGAAATCGGAAAAGCAAATATCAAAAAAATTAAATCCGAAGAAATAAATGATTTTCTAGGAGGAAATATAACTAAAAAAAATATTGTGCTTATCGGAATGCCAGGCTGCGGCAAGACTACATTAGGCAATGAAATATCAAAAAAATTAAATAAAAATTTAATTGATATGGATATGTATATAGAAAAAGAAGAAAAAAAATCTATAAAAGAAATGTTTGCTGAGAATGAAAATATTTTTAGAGATGCAGAAACAAAGTATTCTAAAAAATTAAGCAAAAAAAATTCTCGTATTATAGCGACAGGCGGAGGCATAGTAAAAAGAAAAGAAAATATCTCTCATCTCAAAACAAACTCGATAATTGTATTTATAAACAGACCCCTCGAAAACATCTTCAATGATATAAATACAGAAACAAGACCTTTATTAGCCGACGGGAAGAAGCTTCTTGAAAAATTATATGATGAAAGAATTAATTTATATAAAGAATACTGCGACCTTGAAGTAGAAAACATCGGAGAAATTTCAGATGTCGCCAACAATATAATTGAAAAAGTTTTGGACTATGAAAGAGAACTAGACCCTGCTAAAAAATTGGTCTAACTAACTCGTCATTTTAAGTTTTCAGCTGTCCTGTAGAAAGTTAGCGAAGGATCTTAAGATTCCTCAATTCTTCGGAATGACAAAAGCTGTCATACTTAGTTATCTCTGTCATCCTGAAACTAGCAGAAATAATTTACTATTGAAGGATTTTAAAGAGTCTTACAGTATCTTAAGATTCATCACTTCTTCGGGCAGTCGTTTCATAACCGGTCGACTATAAGTTTCTCTACCCAAGATTTCTCTACCACCGGTGGCTATAATTTTTGCTCCTCCAGCATTAGAAACTGCTGAAGCAAGATTTGCTTCCGATACCCAGGCCATAGCTCCCTGAAGTATATGATATTTGATATTTAGTAATTCTGTAAGTTTTGTTTTCATTATTTATTTTCCTTTTGATCAAGTAGCTCAGAAGCCTCTTTGCCAGTTATATGTTCAATATCAATAGCAATTATATGAGAGGATTTACATCCTTCTACCTCTTTATGCTTAGCATCCTCAGGCATATTCCCTGAATATTTTTCAACTAATGCCATAAAAGCATCCTTCCATTCATTACCTTCTACTATTCTTCCTTTACCAAATGCTATAACACTTCTAAAATAACTTGTATATTCTTCACTTACTATTTTGTCTTTATCTACTACTGCAAAGGACACCTTTGGATTCTTTATGATAGCATCCACTTTATGACCGGATTTTGCAGAATGAAAGTATATTCTATCATTGTGGTATACATAGTTAAAGGGCACTGCATAAGGATAATCATCATCACCTAAACATGCCATTATTCCATTTGTACATCTTTTCAAAACCTTTACAGTCTCTTCTTTTGATAATAACTGTTTTTTTCTTCTCATTTCTCTAAACATTAATTTATACCTCTCTTTTATTGAATATTTTCTATCTCCCTAAATTTTCCACAAAAAATTAGCAAAAAAAGATATCTGCTAAAGCAAATATCTTCTAATGATGTATTCTTTATTTTATGCTTAATATTCACCTAGTTATAAGTATACCAAATGATATATTTAGTATCAATGATAAATGATATTTGATATAACACGAGGGTATAACACGAGGGGACAGACCCCTCGTGTTATGTCCCCTCGTGTTATGCAGCAATTAAGCAATATCACAGTATATGTCATATAACCCGTCAAATATTTTATCCCATGTTTTACTACGTGCGAATTTCAAACCATTTTTTATTATATGTTTTCTCAGATAATCGTTATTTATAACCTTGTCCATAGTTTTTTCTAAATCCTTTGGGTTTTTTGCTTCAAATTTCAAACCATTGTATCCATCTTTAATTGTTTCTCTTATTCCTCCAGCATCAGCACCGATTACAGGAAGTCCTGACGCCATGCCTTCTAGAACTACATTACCAAAGGTTTCAGTGGAAGAAGGACAAACAAAGATATCACTAGAGGCATAAATCTCTGACAGCTCACTGCCGCTTTTAAATCCAGTAAATATAGTATCATCAGGAAAATTTTCTTTACATGTATCCATATAATTACCATTACCGGTTATTATTAAAGCTGTATTATCATATTTGCTTTTAATTTTTCTATAGCTTTCATTTAAGATATCCATATCCTTCTCATAAGCAATCCTTCCAACATACAAAAATACTAATTTATTCTCTACTCCAAGTTTTCTTCTCAATTCTTCATTCCTATATTTAGGACTAAAAGTTTTAGAATCAATTCCTCTAGAAAAAATCGAAGTTCTTTTTATATCGTTATTATTAAGAAGTTTTTCAGCTTCTTTAGAAGGACATAAGGTAATATCATTTTGATTATGAAACCATCTCATATACTCCCAAGTAGGCTCCTTGAGAAATTTCAAATTATAATATTCAGTATATTGAGAAAAATTTGTAGTATAATTTGAAACCGTTGGGATATTATTTTTCTTTCCATATCTCATACCAGCTACACCAATATTAAATTCAGTCATATTATGAATTATAGTTGGTTTAAATTCAGATAAACTTTGAGATATTTTAAAAATATTAGGCACTGCTAAACGACATTCCGGATAAAGAAAAAACTTTAAACTATAAAATCTTTCTGCTTTTGAATCATTCTTTTCATTATCGTACCTTGGAGCAAATATTTTGTATTCTATATTTTTTTCTTCATAGTATTTAATAAGCTTTTTAAGGGTATTTGTTACTCCATTAATCTGAGGTGAAAAAGTATCAGAAAATAGTGCTACTCTCATTATTGACCTCCTGCTATTGGCATTTCATTATTATAATCGTAAAAATCAATCCTTCTTTTTTCTTTCATAGAATATTTAGAAAAAGCATATACCGTTTCACATATATAGACTGTCGCCATAAAAGCATAGTCTAAATCTTTTTTCATATTTGACGGTTTTTCAAAATATTGATTTTGGAATTCTTCTATAATTGAATGTATATTTTGTCTTGAATTAATTTCTCCAAACTTACTACCGATACTTCTTATGTTTTTCAATAGAACAAAATGAAGTTTAAGCTCATAGATGAAATGTTTTTTGAATTCATTAAATATTTCCAAATCTGTATGATACAAACAAAAAAAATCGGAAATATAATGACATATTTCCCCTAATCTAAATGAAAACTCATGTATAGAAACTTCCTCTTCCATTAAATACTCTGCTTCTTCACAAACATAATCCATATAATTTTCAACTGTATGCGGTTTTTTGAGTAATTTATTCGTCAAATCTGGTTTAATATTTCCGTAAACAAATGAGTTTTTTTCTAGAACTATTTTATCCTTTAGGTTTTTATAAATCACTTTAGATAACTCAATATGTGTCAAAAGATTCATTACAGATCTCCTCTCATAAATAATAATCTCCCCTGAATATTTCCAATACAATAACAAATGCATTTATTCCTAACATAAGATTAATCTATATATGTTTATATTATAATAAGACCGTGTTATTTCTATGTTAAATTAAAGATTAATAAAAAAAACGAGGAAAAACACGAGGGGTCAGACCCCTCGTGTTATGTTTACCTCGTGTTATATTGTATGTTTCATATCTATTGTAATGTATATAAGAATCTAATGATCAAATCTTCTACTTCTTTAAATTCTTCCTCTGTAAGTCTATCTTTTAGATGGTCTATTATTAAAATATTTTCTTCATCTGTTATACCATCACTGGTTAAATTCATAAGATAATTGATATCAATTTTCCCAATATACTTAAATACTAAGGCCTTTTCTTCATCTGTAAGTTCAATATCTATATCCGGAAATAATTCTTCACTTTCTTCTTCCACATCTTCTAACTCATCAGTTTCTTTTTCTTCCTCATCTTCTATAGTTCCTACTGTTGTATTGTTACTATCTTCCGTACTTTCTTCAACAGCTTCTTCAGTTGTTGCTTCTTCTGTTGCTGCTTCTTCTTCCGGCATTTCCTCATTAATTTCATTTTCTAGTTCAATATTTTGATTGTTATTCCTATTTGACAACATAGTCATTGTATTTATTAGGGTTATAGATAGAAAAACAAGAAATATTTTATTCATTATTTTTACCTCGACTATTTATTTTACATTTCTATTTTATCATTATTTCATTTAAATGACTATACTAATTAACACGAGGGGTCTGACCCCTCGTGTTTATGTTGACCCCTCGTGTTTGGTCCTCGTTTTTAGGTTTTTAAAAATTCAATTAATATAATGCAAATTATTATGATATAATTATAAATAATTAAAATCAAAAAATTCAGAAGGAGATATGAATGGGTATATACAATAGAGCCGACGGAAAATACATAAGTAACCTGCCATCTTATATAAAGTTTTTTCCTTTTCTTATGAGAAGTAGGTTGGATTCTTCAATATACTTCAAACAAAAGATCGATCTTACTAATACTGTAAAATACATGGAAAAGAATGATGTTAAATTATTTCATATATTTATAGCCTCTCTTCTAAAACTTGGAGTTGAAAAACCAGTTTTCAATAGGTTTGTAGTTGGCAAAAGAGTTTACCAAAGAAACTATTTAGCTGTTGGATTTATGGCTAAAGAAAAGCTTAAAGAAGAGTCAAGAGAAATAAGTGTAAAAGTATATTTTGATGAAAAAGACACTTTATTTGATGTGAAGGATAAAATTCAAGAAAAAGTAGAAGTAGTTAAAAATAAAGGTGAATTTAATGCGGATAAAACCATTGATGTTTTAACTAAGATTCCAAAATTTATAACTACATTTATTTTCTTTGTTTTAAGAATTGTAGATCATTTCGGGTTTCTGTCAAAAGAATTTATAGATGATAATCCTCTTTTTGTAAGTGCTTATGTTACAAATGTAGGCAGTATAGGATTGGATGCTCCTTTTCATCATATGTATGAATGGGGAACTACCTCTCTTTTTTCCTCTCTTGGAAAAATGCAAAAAGATTATATAATAGATAAAGAAAAAGAAGAATTAAAGGTAACTGACACAGTAAATATAACCTTTACAATAGACGAAAGAATAGCCGACGGCATATATATGGCTAGAGCACTAAATGATTTTAAAAAATATATGGAAAACCCGGAATTACTGGAGTAAAAATGAATATAAATAAAACCCTGTATCAAACAATAAAAAAAATCGTTCATAACAATCCCAACACTACAGCCTACGATTTTTTAGGTTTTCAAAAAAGCTATAGTGAATTTTTTGAGGATATTGAAAAATGTGCATGCTTTTTAAAGGAATTGGGAGTTAACAAAGGAGATATAGTATCAATTTATCTTCCAAATATTCCACCAGCCCTTGAGCTTTTTTTCGCCATCAATAAAATTGGAGCAGTATCAAACTTTATTCATCCTCAAATGCCTGTGAAAACCACCGAAAATATTTTAAAAAAGATGAATCCAAAAGCTGTGTTTGTATTAGATGAAATGCATGAAAAGCTTGAAATTCTAAAAAAACACTCCATATCCAATCAATATGTAATTGTAAAAATAAGCGACTATCTTCCAAATAAACATAAATATTTATTTAAATTAAAAGAAGCCTATCGAAGTTTAAAGATAAAAAAGGAAGAAAATACAAAATATTATAACCTTAAAAATCAGTGTGTTACCTTTGAAGAGTCAGTAAAACCAAAGGATACTGCTACTATATTATTTACGGGAGGAACTACTGACAATCCCAAAGGAGTATGCCTTTCTAGTTTTAATTTAAATGCTTCGGCTTATCAAACTAGTTTAAATAGAATAAAAGCCCAACCTGAAGATAAAATGCTTGCTGTACTCCCTATTTTTCACGGATACGGTTTAGCCAACTGTATTTATACAACCTTTGCAGAAGCCGGGGAAGTTGTACTTTTACCATATTTCAAAGAAAAATTATTCGCGAAAACCATTATTAACAAAAAACCAAATTATATATTAGGAGTTCCTCTACTTTTTTCAAAACTTGTGGATCTTTTATCACCTGAAGACATAGATTTATCTTTTTTAAAAGGTATGTACTGTGGGGGTTCCAAATTAGGAGAAGATTTATTATACAAAATAAACACTTTTTTAAAAGAGAAAAACTCAAATGTTTTATTAAGGGAAGGATACGGTTTAACAGAGTGTGTTGGTGCATGCACCCTTATGCCTGAAAACATCTATAAAAAAAACAGCGTAGGAATTCCATACACTGGTGTTGAATTGAAAATAACTGAAGCAAAAACTGGAAAAACTTTAGGAAAAAACACTATAGGAAGAATATGCATTAAATCTAACACTGTCATGGTAGGTTATTTCAAAAACAAAGCTACTAATATTCATATAGATGATGGAAAGAGATGGCTTTATACTGATGATATAGGATATATAGATGAAGATGGATATTTATTTTTTGTAGATAGATTAAATAGAATGGTAAAAATACTAGGATACGAAGTTTATCCTTCAAATATTGAATTTCTAATAAACAAGATTGAAAATGTAGCAGACAGCTGCGTAGTAGAAAGCAGCGAAGAAAATATAAAATATCTTAAGGCATATGTAGTGTTAATAAATACAAAATTAGATAAGAATACAGGGAAGAGAATAATTAAATCTTTTAAAAAAAATCTCCCTAAGTGGAGTATACCTAGAGAGATAATATTTATAAAGAAAATGCCTGAAACCCTTCTTAAGAAAAAGGATTATAATAGTTTAAATTAGTAATTCAAATCTTCAAAATTTCCTTGTGACTCTATTTTTTCAGGAATAGTTCCATCAAAATTGAAACCTTCTTCCGTAACTTTAAAGGAATTAACTGAAAATCCTTCTAGATTCTTTATAGCTCTATTGAGGGCAGTACCACCAGGTCTTAAATTATCATTTGCCTGACCAGTAGGTATCTTAACCTTTCCTACGTAGAGTTCTTTGGTTACTCCATCAAATTTTTGAGTATTTTCATCATAAAACAATGTTGCATTCATGTATATAGGTTTGTTTTCTACTATTTTCAGACCCCTTTCAAATCTTTCTAAAAAAGGAAACTGATCTATCAAAGGACTTATATCTCCTAATTCGCAGGACATAATCATTTCATCCTCACCTACACATTTGATCTTTACATTTTCCATCACAGAATTCTCATTCATTGATTTGTTAGCAATGGCAGTAAGTTCTTCGCTTGTAACTACTGTACTTACTGGAACCTCTCCTGTAGCTCCTACATTACCGGCAAAAAAATCTTCCGCTGAAGCGTGGTTTTCATCAAAAATAATTCCGCCCTTTTCCAAGTAAGATTCAAAATCTTTCTCAGTATAAGTTACATCTACTTCCTTTCCAGGAGAACTTATCAAATAATAAATAACTCCTGCTGCTACAGCTATTACCAAAACAACACTCAATAAAAATTTAAAAAGACCCTTAATAAATTTCATAATACCCCTCCGTTAGTATATATTCCCACATTCTTTTTTCTATTTTATCATATTTTATTACAGTTTATCAACAATCCTTTAATTTATTCTTAGTTTTTGTAATCTATCTATTACCCTTTTCAAATGTATATTATCTATAAAGTATGGTAAGTATTTAATGTAAGGATAAATATTCAAAAATTTTAATGAAGGAGGATTAAAAAGTGAAAAATATACTTATTCCAATAGAAAAAAATTCTGAAGAAAACACACCAATTTCTGAAGCTGTTGAAATAGCTAAAAAATTTGACAGTAAAATTACATTATTAAACGTTGATAATACTAGAAAAATATTAGCAGAGATTAATAACAATCGATTAATAGATGATGGCCGAATGTTAAATCCTTTTGGAAACTATGGACTTGTAGATGAAAACACCCTATCAGGAGCTACTGAAAAACAAACCACAAAAGAGAATACAAGAAATTATAGTAAGGAAAACCTTAAAGATAAATACATAAAAAGAGAAAATTATAGTTATATAAATTTTATAGAATCTGCTGCTAAGTTATATAAACAGGAAGGCATAGATACATATACTATTATAGCTGAAGGAGACCCAGCTTCAGTTATTTTAGATGAAGTTGAAAAGGGGAATTACGACTTAGTAATTATGAAAACCCATACAATGAAGAAGAAAAAAAGATTTATGTTAGGAAGTGTTACCAACAAAGTAGTTCACCATATAAGTATACCCATACTAATAGTAAGATAAATAACTCAAAAAAACCCAGGGAGGGACTATCCCCTGGGTTTTTCATTATGTTTTTTTTATTCATTGTTTCTTAAATATGGATATGACACACCTTCTTCAATATTCCAAACTATCTACCTAGCGTTCTGTATTATATGTTTGTTTAAATTTAAAAAATTAGATTGACTACTTTTTCAAAGAAAAATGAATTATTAAATAAACCTATAATATTTGTACTGGAAGTCATAGAAATAAAAGGAGAAGAAATAATTACAAATACAACAACGTTAAATACTCCGATTAATAATCCAACCAAAAATCCCAATAACCTATTTATTTTTTTACTCATTTCTCCCTTTATATTTTTATGTAAAGATTTTCCTATTTTCTTTATAATTATCTTTAGTATAATGAAAATTATAAAAATAACTATCCCTGACAAAACTAGGTTTGTTAACATTTCAATTACAGTTGTATTACCAGATAATATAGCTTCATTTTCTTTAATTAGTCCATCCAGGACAGGATTACTTCCTCTTAAATTATTTATTGAACTAATATTAAGATTCAATATACTTCGGTCTATATTAGATGAATAAAGTCTATCATGAATAAAGCTCACCACTCCATCTATATTTTCCAGGAATTTAACTACCACAGGAGAAATAAAATATGCTCCAGCTAAACCTAATATATAACTCAGTATGGTGAATAATGATCTAATAAATCCCATATATGTTCCTATTAAGGCAAAAATTACTAAAACTCCAATGAAGGCAAAGTCTAGTTTTCCTAATTCTTTTTCTATATCTAGAAAACTTTTCTCCTCTTCTAGAGAAATTTCAATACTTTCGTAATAGGACTCCTGGGTTATTTCTTCTTTTAATAAGCTTAGCAATTTATCAGTTTTTATTTCAAATTCTAGGAATTCATCTTTAACATGATTTTCTAAGTTTATTTTAGTGTTTTCTACGTAAGGAGCATACTGAATTACCAACATATGAATATTGGGCAAATCAGAAATTATATTATTTTCATTTTCTCCTATATAAATAAGGTCAACTTCTGCCTTTTTTTCATCAATACTAATTCCGTATACTAAATAATCTAGTACTTCAATATCCGTTTTCAATCTTTCTTCTATAGTCCGTGCATCAGTATATTCTAATAAATCTAAAAATTGATTTTCTGATATCTCTGCATTAATATATAAATCTATCTTTTCTCCTTCTGTACTTATTTGATAAATTTTGCTGCTAATATCATAAAGCTCTACTACATAACTTGTAGAATTATAGTTTCTTTTCATCAATACGAAAAAGTTTGTAATATTTTTAATAAAGTCTCCTTCATTTATATCTATCTGCAGTAAGGATGTTTCATCATCTATATCTACATAAACTCTAGAGAACCCTAAATCTTTAACTTGGTTAAAAATCTCTATTTCCTGATTTTTTACACTATCACCCCAGGCATTAGCTCCTATAGATAATATCACTAATATTAATACTATTATAATCAAAAATATTTTTCTACCCATAACTATCCCCCAAATTCCATGTTTTCTTCAAATAATTCTAAGTACTTCTCAAACCTGGCACTATTAGAATGAAATTCATCCTTTGATCCGGTAACTACCTGGTTTTCCTTTCCACCCTGTCTCATAGCATAAAATCTCTGAAGTCCAGGTTTAGAATTTTCTACAGCATCAAAAGTTGTATCAAAGTTGTCGTTGTACACAAAATCATTTTTAACTGCATTAATGGCTTTTTCCTTTATCATTCCACTATTTATCTTATTCTGTATTCCATCTTTTAGGGATTTATATTCAGTAAATACTGCCTCTTTATAGTTTATCTCTTTTGCACCAAATATTTTATTTATAGGATAAGCAAACAATGATACAAAAGAATTAACTTCCGCTTTTTCCTTAAGATATTTTAATGCAAAGTGGGTATTATCGGAGCTGAAAGTTTCATAAAGCTGGTCTTTTATTTCTTCCTCACTTTTTTTGAAATTATCACCCTGACTATCTAAATATTCTCCTGCTTTTTCCTTAGCAAATTCATGAAATACATCTACTCCTGCTGGTTTAGGTATTTTATCTATAACCATTCCTATTACATTTTTACCAGGATCTTTAAATTTCCTCACTTCTTCTCCAGCATCATTATAAAATTCATCTCTACTATTGTAATTTTTCTCTTTTATTTCCTTAATTTTTTTAGTCTTTTGAATCTCAAGTATTGGCACATCATCTGGTTCTTTTTTTTCTATCTTTAATTCAGGCTTTTCCATGTTTTTTATTTCTTCTATTATTTTATCAGCTCTATTTTGGGCTTCTTCAGATATACCTTTCGATTTAATATCCGTAAATTCATTTTGATATTCCTTATCTTCCTTCTCTTTGTTAAAAACCGTCATACCTATCTTATCTTTTTCTATCTCTTCTTCTGTATAGTTTTCATAATCTTCTTCAACTATTACTTCCATGACATCATAATGAGAGGCATTATCCTGGGAAGTAACGGTAATATTTGCACTGCCCTTATCTACAGCTGTAATAGTACCAGATTGACTTACCCTTACTACCAATGGATTAGAACTGGTATATATTACCTCTTTATTAGTAGCCTCTCTAGGAAATATTGTTGCCTTAACCTTTTCACTATCTCCTACTTTAAGTTCTTTATATATTTCTGCAAACAAAAGATCAGTAACTTCAACATAGTCTTCTGCAATTTCTTCTTCAGCCTCTTCCGTCTCCTCATCTCCGTTAAATATATCCATTACTGAATCTACAATAGAACCACCTGCTTCCATTTCTATTCTACCATCAGCTTCCACTAAACCAGTAGCTAAAATGACTCCAGTAAAAGTTCCATTAAGAGCACCTTCTGAAATCACTCCATTAAATTCATATACCACTGGAAGTTCATCAGTAAAACCGTAATATCCTTCTTCAAATATAATATTTATATTTTCACCATCAATTGATGTACTGGTGCTTTCAATTGAAAAACCCTCTATAGTCATTACTGCATCCCCATCAGAAAAAGTCATTGCTGCTCTGTAATCACTAAAATCTTCTGGCTCTGCTGAGTATGTTATATTATCAGAAACCTCTTTCATCGACTTGTTAATATTATCAATGTATATATTATCTGTAATATATACCCCTGAGTATTTATCAGAAATCTTGCCCTGTCCAAAAGACATAAAAATACTGCTATTTAAGAGAATAAGTGCAGTTGTAATTACCATTAACTTAATTAATCTTTTAGACCTTTTCTTTTTTGTGTAAAACTCCTTCATACATCCTCCCCCTATTTTATTAATCTTTTAATAACAAATGAAGTTTTAGCAAATTTTATATGTTTTTATTTACATCGGTATATGGTCCATAAAAATTTTAAAAATAATTAAATTTTTATGGACCATATTCCGATTATTATACCAAATTCTATCAAATTAATAAACCAATATATAATTATAAACTTCACTTTAGACACAGAATACAAGGGTAACCATCACCTTGTTTTCTTAGCAATGAAGAGGTAGGTATAATTTCATCAAAAAAAGAACCGCCTTTCATGATCTTTGCAATAAATGAAAGCAATATGACAGCAGCTTTCTGGAATTTCTTAGAAGAAAGTAACTTGCCTGAAAAATATAACAAAAAAAGTAATATGAAAAAGCTCAAAGATTATATAGAAAAAATCAAATAGCTAAAACAAAAATTAAAAAACACCTCTAAATATTTTAGGATTATAGAGGTGTTTTTATTTAGAGTACAGGGGTATATCCCCTATGCTAACTATCAGTAACTTTTAATCTAAAGTAAAGGTTTTTCTCTCCGAACTATCCATCATTCTAGATAGTATAGCTGCAACTTCGGACCTTTTAATACCTGTAGTTGGTGCAAA